>NZ_AP029019.1:4157500-4450000 GCF_037101375.1 Acidovorax sp. DW039
AGTATAACAAGAATTTCCACCTCATCTGGAAGATGCACGATTCTTTTCTCACGCCTGGGCGATCGCCTCCTCCAGTGCTTCTATATACAGACGAGGAACGTCGCACCCCGTCTGATCGCGATAGGCGAGACTGCGAGGGGGCGCATCTGAAAGCAAACGAACCACCCACGAAATCATGAAAGCATCAGATACGGTGCAAAACTCTATCCGGAGCTCCACGAAGTCGAGCTAGCAAGGCACCAGCGATCTGTCCAAGCGGGAGCACCTCGTCAGCAGCCCCGTGAGCAATAGCCTCGCGCGGCATTCCAAAAACGATACAACTAGCTTCATCCTGAACATAGTTATAGCTGCCAGCATCTTTCATTTCACGCATGGCAGCAGCCCCATCATTGCCCATGCCAGTCAACATGATGCCGTAAGCGTTTCGCCCAACGACAGCTGCAGCCGACTTGAACAGCACTTCAACAGAAGGCTTGTGACGATTGACGGGAGGCCCATCATCAACAACCGCGACATAGTTCGCGCCACTGCGCGCCACATGAAACTGTCGCCCTCCTGGCGCAATGTATGCATGCCCTGGCAGAATGCGCTCGCCATTCACAGCTTCCTTCACCGTAATTTGGCATAGACCATTGAGACGAGCTGCAAAACTTGTCGTAAAACCCGGAGGCATATGCTGCGTAATTACGATAGCAGGAGAGTCCGCGGGCATCTGCACCAGCACCTCCTTGATCGCCTCGGTCCCTCCGGTGGAAGCACCGATACAAATCAACTTTTCGGTGGATATTCGCCCCATTAAACCGGAGGGAGCTGCAGGTACCGCGGAGCCTGGCGCATGGAGCAGCTGGGGAGCCTGAGGCTTACCTTCGCGAACGGTACCTTTGCGGACCTGCGCCACTGCCGCAACGCGAATTTTGTCGACGATTTGCTCAGCTAATTCATTGAGCCCGCTTGTTAACCCAACGCGAGGCTTGGCAACAAAATCAATCGCACCAAGTTCCAGAGCCTTCATGGTCACTTCCGCCCCACGTTCCGTCAGGGTAGAAATCATGACGACCGGCATTGGTCGAAGGCGCATGAGTCTTCCAAGGAAATCAATGCCATCCATTCGAGGCATCTCTACATCAAGTGTGATTACGTCGGGATTCAGCTCCCTGATCATTTCACGAGCGATAAGGGGATCATTGGCAGTACCTACACATTCCATATCGCGCTGACGGTTAATGATCTCAGCGAGCAAGCTACGGACCAAAGCAGAGTCGTCTACAACGATGACTCTAATTTTCTTATTCATCAACCACGACCTCACTCAAAACAGATCCACAGAACCGCCAGCATTACTCTTAGCGACGGTTGCTGCATTCCCACGAACCTCTTGGGCAACATCAGGATGCGCATGCGCCAAACGCTTCACCATTGCTTTACCCGTCACAGGGAAAAAGACAACCTTCCTCGGATAAATATCCAGCACATCCTCAGAAACAATGGGTATACGCTCAGTATGAAGGTAATTCAGAACAAAATTCGTATTACGTTCACCAACGTTCATCGTGGTGAAATTGTGCATAACTTGTGCGCCGCCGAATATTTTGGCCTGCATAGTTTCACGCCGGGCACCAAGCTTCAACATTTCGTTGATCAGCACTTCCATTGCATATGAACCATACCTTCCAGACGAGTCTCCAACTTCACCATCAGGAAGCATAAAGTGATTCATACCGCCAACATGCGCACGGCTATCCCACAGACAAGCTGCAATACACGAGCCCAGAACTGTCATGATCACCATGTTTTCGTTGGCGACGAAATACTCTCCCGGTAACACCTTTACAGCGTTGTGTTGAAAGTGATGGTCCAGATAAAAAAAAGACGCCTCGCCAGGACGTCTTACACGCGCCTTCAACTCCTCCAAGGAAGAGTCTTTGGCCGAGCCGGTGGAAGAATATACATCGGCACTCAGCGGCGCAATGCGGGGGGCACGGCGACGCTCTATTCCTCCTTGGGCTTGCATACTGCCTCCAGCTGCAGAGGGTTGGCTAGGTCTTATGTTGCTCATGAGGTAGTAGCTTTTAATCAAAGAGATCAGCGTCTCTCATAAACCGTTTTACCACGCAGCGTAAATAGGTCTTTGGATTCGCTGAAATTTTCGGCATGACCAACAAAAAGAAGTCCACCCGGTTTCAGCACACGATGGATTTTTTCCAGAACGCGCCGCTGGGTTGGAGCATCAAAGTAAATCATGACATTCCTGCAAAAAACGACGTCGAAAGGCTCTTTAAAAGGCCAGTCATCCCGGATGAGATTGACACTCATAAAGTCAATCAATTTTCTGAGTTCAGGCTTCACTCTGGCCATACCCGAGTTTGCGCCCTTGCCCCTGAGGAAGAACTTCTGCATCCTTTCGGGTCCAACTCCTTTAAGACTTTCCAAACGATAAATTCCATTACCTGCGGTAGTCAAAACCTTTGAGTCAATATCACTAGCAGTTAACTTGAAAGAGGGATTGCTTCCGAGTGACTCTATTGCTGTCATCACTATTGAATAAGGTTCCTCACCCGTTGATGCTGCGTTGCACCAAACTCGCCATGCTGTTCCAGCGGATTTACTCTGCAAGTGGTTGGCAAAAATTTCGAAGTGATGCTGCTCTCTGAAAAATGCAGTCAAATTTGTTGTAAGGGCATTGACAAATTCTTGCCATTCGGGACCATCATTGTGTTCCAACCAAGTCAAATATTCATGAAAACTTGAATGACCAGTTTCTCTCAACCGTCTAGAGAGACGACTGTAAACCATCGCATGCTTGCCATCGTGCAGGCTAATGCCAGCTCTTTGATAAATAAGAGACTGCACGCGGGCAAAGTCCGCATTGGTCCACACAAACTCACGCCCCTGAGCTAGAGGGCCAGAAGGATTGGATCCGGCACCACCTACATCACTCATTGGAATCTGAGAGCGGGTATTTTTTATTGCTTGGGAAACTTGCGACATGACCATCCCCAGAAAGTTACATAACCAACCCGCACTCCAAAGTTCAAAAACTATTCGTCTGCAGTCACCAACCCCATATCAACACTAGACATTAGCTTCTCGATATCTAGCAGAATCAGCATTCGGTCCCCAACAGAACCCAAGCCCAAGATACAGCTGTTATCAATAGCACTTTCGATATCCGGAGCATTTCGAATATTTTCTGCAGTTAACTCCATCACGTCACTGACGGAGTCAACAACAACCCCAACAACACGATTTCTCAGATTCAGAATAATCACCACAGTAAAGCTACTGTAATCTGCTTGGGCACAGTTGAATTTCAACCGCATATCTACGATGGGAACAATGGTTCCTCGCAGATTAACAACACCCTTTATAAAAGAGGGCGCATTAGCAATACGAGTAGGTTGCTCATATCCGCGTATTTCTTGCACCTTCAAGATATCGATACCATACTCTTCCTGATCCAGCCGGAAGGTAAGATATTCCCGTGCTCCGGAAGGTGCTGAGTCAGCTGGTTTACCCACGACACTCATACAAACTCCTTCAAATGTGTTCTTTTAGTGATGGTTTTCAATGGCGCGCTCTGCGAACCAAGCCACCTGTATCCAGAATCAGCGCGACAGTTCCATCACCCAAAATCGTCGCTCCGGAAACGTTAGGTACCTTTTTATAGTTGGTTTCCAAGTTCTTCACGACGACCTGATGCTGCCCAAGCAACTCGTCCACGAGAAGTGCCACTCGGCTGCCATCTGCCTCGACAACGACCATGATGTTGCTGGATTTATTCAAGTCAAAGCGAGGGACTTGGAATATTTTCTCCAGGGCGATGACAGGCATGTATTCATCACGCACCTTCACCAACTGGGAACCTTGAGCTACGGTACTGACATCGTCTGCGTTGACTTGGAACGACTCCACAACAGAGGACAAAGGAAGAATGTAAACCTCGTCTCCTACCCCAACGGACATACCGTCCATGATCGCAAGAGTGAGCGGCAAACGAACAGAGACCTTCATGCCGTAACCCTCGGCAGAATCGATCTCCACAGTCCCATTCAGCGCAGCAATATTTCTTTTTACCACGTCCATGCCCACGCCGCGTCCAGAAACGTCAGTGACTTCATCGGCTGTAGAAAAGCCCGGGGCAAAGATAAGCTGCCAAACCTCAGCATCAGTCATCTGCTCAGAAACATCCAAGCCACGCTCCTGAGCCTTGCGAAGGATCTTCTCTCTCGAGAGTCCCCGGCCATCATCTCTCACGTCAATCACAATAGAGCCACCTTGGTGCGATGCGGACAAGGTGATTGTTCCGTGCTCTGATTTACCTTTAGCCAGTCGATCAGCAGGCAACTCAATTCCGTGATCACAGCTATTTCGAACCAAGTGAGTTAATGGGTCGGTAATTTTTTCTACCAACCCTTTATCCAGTTCAGTGGCCTCACCCAAAGTGACCAAATCTACCTTCTTGCCCAACTTGTTTGCCAAATCTCTCAGCATTCGAGGGAACCTGCTGAAGACGATGGACATGGGAATCATCCGTATCGACATCACGGACTCTTGCAGATCTCTGGTGTTTCGGTCCAAATCCGCCAAACCTGCAAGCAATTGCTGGTAAGCACCCGCATCCAATCCCCTGCTGTTCTGAGCAAGCATTGCCTGGGTGATCACCAGTTCACCCACCAAGTTGATGAGCTGATCAACCTTGTTGACGGCAACGCGGATCGTAGTGGACTCCATCTGCGCCTGGCTAGGCACTTTTTGCTCAGCAACAGGTTTTGCCGTTACGACGGATTTACGAGGTGCATCTTCAGACACCACTCCCACAGGCGGTGCAGCTTGAGCAGTCGTCGAAGGAGCTCCAGGGGCATCACTGAAGAATCCATAGGCAGCGTCTCCGCCCGCAGCTTCGGAACCGGGTGATGCCCCACCTGCTGAACCAGCAGCGGTGTCCACGAAGCGCACTTGATCCTTCGACACATGGAAAGCAAACAGATCAAGCAGGTCGTCAGTCGAAGACGTGGTCTCCACTGCGAATACTCTCATGTTCGGGCTAGCCCCTGAGATATCCTGAATGGTTCCTAACCCTGCGATATCTTTAAACAGCTCTTTAATGGCATCTGCCTGCTCCATTCGCTCCAAAGGACCAATGTGGATTTCCAGTTGACGTAACTGACCAGGCACATGCGTAGTCGCAACGCTTGGTGAGGGCGCAGGAGTTGCGACTGGAGCAGCAACCGCAGGGGTGGGCGCTGGCACTGGAGCCGACGCCTCCTCTGGCGCCAAGCCAGCCGCGAGATCACTGATACGTTGGACCAATGCGGTTGTAGAAACAGCTTCACCAGCTCCGCCAGCTTGGTGCCTCGCAAGCAAGCTGCGCGAGGCATCTGCAGACTCCAACAACACATCCACCATTTGGGGAATGGGTTGGAGTTCGTGCCGGCGCAGCTTGTCCAACAGAGACTCCATCTGATGCGTCAACTCTGCAACATCAGAAAAACCAAATGTGGCAGCACCACCCTTGATGGAATGTGCGCAACGGAAAATACCGTTCAGCTCCTCATCGTTCGCTTGGCTCAGGTCCAGATCCAGCAACATCTGCTCCATCTGGTCCAGGTTTTCCCCAGCTTCTTCAAAGAAGATCTGATAAAACTGACTCAGATCAAAATCAGCACCTGACCCAGATCCTTCTTGGTGGATTTCTGCCATGGTTGGCTCCTATCTCAGTGAATTGACGATCTGCATTACTAGCGGATCACCTTCTGAATAACTTCAATCAAACGATTCGGATCAAAAGGCTTCACAAGCCAACCGGTCGCCCCCGCAGAGCGTCCCGCTTGCTTCATCTGATCGCTGGACTCCGTAGTCAATATCAGGATAGGAATCGTCTTGAATTTAGGATGCTCGCGGAGTTTGCGGGTGAGGCCAATTCCGTCCAGCCTGGGCATGTTTTGATCAGCCAGAACCAAATGGATTTCATGACTCTCCGCTTTTTCGAGGGCATCTTGCCCATCCACCGCCTCCACGACGTGGTATCCAGCACCGGTCAGGGTGAAGGAAACCATTTTTCGCATGGAAGGTGAATCGTCTACGGCAAGTATTGATTGCATTTAAGACTCCAGCTGACTTGAATATATGTATGGGGTGGTACCGTGGTGCTTAAAACAGGTCGACAGAACCAGCATCCATTTCACTCTGGGTAACAGGATTGGGACGATCTGGCGCCATCTCGGCGAAGGGGGCTGCTTCTTCCCCTTCTTCTTGCCCCATGGCTTCAGAAGCCAAACGAAAGGCACACCCCTGCAATACCTTAGTAGTGTGCCAAATGAGCTGAGACGCCATGTCCTGAAACTGAAGCTCAGTCACAGCACTTCGCAAAGCATCACGTGCGGCGGCCAACTCAGGAGATTGGGCGACACGGGAGTCTGTCAGTGCAGCATTTGCCTCGCCAAAACGCTCAAGCAAATTGTCTGTAGCATGACTCAGCAGGCCTTCCAACCGGTGCAAATCATGCATAACGACCAGCAATGAGTCTTGAAGCTCAGCTGCCACCATGACAGGAACATGGACCGCAGGCCCTCCAGGCGTTGTTAGCGTAGATTGCATCGTTTCTCCATTGCAAAAAGCAGCAAAGCACGCTCGATCATCAAAGACGAAGTCGCAGAGTCGATTTTGCTGAACCCACTGCTCATTTCACACGAGCCATTGGACGCCGGCCTAGTGAGCCCTCTCAACCGGACAAACACCCTTGTTTGTTCCAAAATGTATCCTATGATAACGCCCCTATGGTCACGATAGCACCAGAGCAACACCTTCAAATACTTCACCTTGAAGATTCGCTGGCCGACCAAGACCTAGTGCAACGTATTCTTCACAAAGCGTACCCTTTATCCAACGTTATTCCTGTCGACTCGCTGGAGTTGTTTGAAGAGCTCATAGCAAAGAAACGTTTTGACATCATCCTAGCGGACTACAGGCTCAACGGGTTCACTGCCCTTGATGCGTGGCAATGTGTTGCGCGGTCGCGTCACCCTCTACCTTTCATTTTGGTCTCTGGCGCCATTGGTGAGGCGGCGGCGGTAGACGCCATGAGGCTCGGCATCTCAGACTACCTGCTCAAGGACGACATCACTCGACTGCCGCATGTCGTAGCTAGGGCTATGGAGGTGCATCAAGCTAAACAGGAAAAGGAAGCGGCGGTAGCAGAACTGGCAGAGTCTCAAAAAAGACTGGTGGAGCTGACGGCACATTTACAGAGCTCGATAGAAAACGAGCGTGCATCTATTGCACGCGAGATTCACGATGACATCGGAGGAGCACTGACAGCTGTTAGGTTTGATGTCTCCTGGATCAGCCGCCATGCACCCGATATTGAGATTCAACGGCACGCCAATGCTGCGGTAGAGATGCTGCAGCATGCAATTGGCGCAAGCCAGCGCATCATGATGGACTTACGCCCGCCAGTGCTGGAACAGGGACTTGTTGCAGCAATCCGATGGCTAGTCTCATCCTTTGAGCGCAGAACAGGCGTTCCCGTTCGGCTCAGCGTGAGCAGCGAGGACATGTCAGTCCCCCAAGACATTCAAGTGGTGGCCTATCGCACAACCCAAGAAGCCCTCACCAACATCACAAAGTACGCGAACGCCACCCAAGTGGCTATCGATCTATCAGATCAGGAAAACGTACTCACCCTGGAGATTGCGGACAATGGCTGTGGCATTCCCTCCGAAGACCGAAACAAACCAAAGGCATTTGGACTGAAAGGCTTGCAAGAGCGAGCGCGAATTGCCGGAGGGTGGCTAGACATTGGCAGCCAAGTGGGTAAGGGGACATGCATTACGCTGACAGTCCCCCTAATATCATCACGACCAACAGACAGGGACGAGGTCATAGATGATTAATGTGGTTTTATGCGATGACCATGCTGTTTTACGCCGAGGTATTCGCGACACATTGGTCGAGGCAGCAGACATTCGGGTAACGGGGGAAGCAAACGGATACTCTGAGCTCAAGGAACTACTGCGCTCAGCACCCTGTCACGTATTGCTGCTAGACATCAATATGCCTGGACGCAATGGTCTTGAGGTATTGGCAAGCTTGCGGGAATCACACCCGGACATCAAAGTCCTCATGGTTTCAATGTACCCAGAGGATCAGTACGCTCTACGATGCCTGAAAGCAGGTGCCCAAGGCTATGCCAACAAAGCAGGTGATCCTGTGGAGCTCATCACCGCAGTCAGAACAGTAATGCAGGGCCGCAAATATCTGACTCCAGAGGTGGCTCAAATGCTTGCGGACAGCTTGTCCCAACCCACGCCTGAGACACCCCATGCTGCGCTTTCAGAGCGGGAACTCCAGACGCTGATCAAAATTGCTTCAGGCAGGCGCCTATCGGACATTGCAGAAGAATTGATGCTGAGTCCCAAAACAGTGAGTGTGTATCGGTCCAGAGTGCTGGAAAAACTTCAGCTCACCAACAATGCAGAGCTGACGGTTTACGCAATCCGCAACCAATTGGTCTGACGGGTCCACCTCTTCATCGCTGCGACACAAAGATATCTACAGCGCGCTGCATCAAGGTCAGCATGGGCTGCTCCAGAAGAGGCAACGTGGCTGTGATACCAAGCATGCCCACAGTCAGGGTAACAGGAAATCCCACGGCGTAAATGTTCATCTGCGGGGCTACACGGGAAATTACGCCCAACGCCAGGTTGACGAACAGAAGTAGCGCAATCATGGGCAACGCAATCCACAAGGCACTAGAGAACAGTGATGCCCCCAACTCAAACAAGCGCATTTGGTTCAATGCTGCAAGAAAGTTTCCATTGACAGGAAAACGGTCAAAGCTCTTCACTACCGCCATCAACACCATCAAATGACCATTGATGACGATAAAGAGGAGCATCGTGATATTGCCAAAGAAGCGAGCAACGGCACTGACCTGGGCATTGCTGGTCGGGTCAAAAAAGGAAGCAAAGTTGAGCCCCATCTGCAGCCCGATCACCTCCCCCGCCAGTTCGACTGACGAAAACACCAGACGCACAGCGAATCCAATGGAAAGGCCGACCACCACTTGCTGTGCGACAACGCCCAAAGCCTCGCGTCCATTGAGATCAATCACTGGCTGATCAGGCATTACAGCCTGGGCGCAAACCGCAACCAGGAATGCCAACCCCACCTTTGCTCGCATGGGGATCACGCGCATGGAGAAGATTGGGGCCACCGAGAAAACTGCCAGCACCCTGAGAAATGGCCAAAGCACCGGCGATAACCAGGCCATCAACTGTGCTTCACTGAACGTGATCACGACCTATCCAGACCTACCCAATGATGGACGGAATGGACTCAATGGTTCTGCGGATGTAATCCACCAAGGTACTGATCATCCACGGGCCACCGATTGCAAACACCACAATGGCAGCAATCAGTTTGGGAACAAAGGCCAAGGTAGCCTCATGAATCTGCGTCACAGCCTGAAAGATGCTGACCACCAAGCCCACAGCCATTACCACGCCCAAGACAGGCATGGAGATCATGAGAAGCAAAGTCAACGCATCTCGTGCAATCGTCAGTACCAATTGAGAAGTCATTCTTGAAATCTCCTCTCAGGTCACAAAACTGGCGGCGAGTGAGCCCAGCAACAGATTCCAGCCATCAGCCAAGACAAAAAGCATCAGCTTGAAGGGAAGTGCTACCAGCACTGGCGAGAGCATCATCATCCCCAACGACATCAATATGCTTGATACAACCATGTCGATCACCAGAAACGGAATGAAGATCATGAAGCCAATTTGAAAGGCTGACTTCAGCTCACTGGTCACAAAGGCGGGAACCAACACGCGCAGAGGAGCCTGCTCTGCCTTGACCTCAGGAGCCAGACGTCCCAGGCGGGCAAACAAGGCGAAATCAGACTGACGTGTCTGCTTCAGCATGAACTCCCGCATGGGGGCCTCTGCTCTTTCCAAGGCCTGCTCAAATCCTATGGCATTGCTGGTGTACGGCACATATGCGTCTTGATAGACACGATCCAGCGTTGGCCCCATCACAAACATGGTGAGAAACAAAGAGAGTCCCACGATCACCTGATTGGGTGGTGCAGACTGTGTGCCCAAAGCCTGGCGTAGCAAGGACAGCACAATGACGATGCGAGTGAACCCCGTCATCATCAACAAGATGGCGGGCAAAAATGACAGCGCTGTAAAGAACAGCAATGTCTGAATGGGAACGGAATAGCTGTTGCCACCTGCCCCTGTTCCCACCAACACAGGAAGAGAGCCACCCGCACTTTGGGCGAGTGCAGGATCACCCGGCAAAGCTGCCAACAAAGCCACTGCACCTAACACAGCGATCTGTCTCACCATACCGCCACGGTGCCACAGACAGCGCACAGAACGACAATCAGGCATCGGCATCTTTCACCGACTGAGCAATCTCCATTTGCCTGGCAAAGGAGTTCTGCCCGCCAACTTCGCTGGATCGAACCATGGGGATAGTGTGCAGGCAGGTGATCTGCTGGGCAGTCACACCCAATACCAAAACAGAACGCGCATGTTCTGGTCCCACTTCAATGGTAACTACACGCTGCTGGGGCCCTACAGCGACCGAGCTCAGCACACGCGAAACCGAAGCACTTCCCTCCCGCAGACCCAGCGCATGCTTTTGCTGAATCTTTCGCACCAGCCAAGGCAAACAAGCCATCCCGGCAATGAACAAGATGACAACGGTCAGGGTCTGGCCCATACCTGCGTTATCCACGGCTCACACGCCTGAGACGCTCCGATGGAGTCACCACATCGGTCAAACGGATACCGAACTTGTCATTCACAACCACCACTTCGCCTTGAGCAATCAGGTAGCCGTTGACCAACACATCCATGGGTTCACCGGCCAACGCATCCAACTCAACCACAGACCCTTGCGCCAACTGCAGGATGTACTTGATCGGAACCTTGGTACGCCCCAACTCCACCGAGAGCTGGACAGGAATATCCAGCACCATGTTGATGTCGTTGACAGTTTCCCCTCCGCCAGCAAAGGGGCGGACGGGTTCACCTGCCAGAGGCCCGCCCTGCTCTGCCTGAGCAGATTTGCTGTCGTCGCGCTTTTGCTCTTCTAGAGCCTCAGCCCAGCCAGCAAACGGATCATCCGCGGCTTCTTTGTTGTCATTTTCTTCAGTTGACATCTTTTTCTCCAAGCCAGCTCATGTCCGATGTGCGCAGGCACTCCTCAATACGTATGGCGTATTTGGAGTTGTGCGTTCCGTACTGGCATTCAAAAATGGGAACTCCACCAATGGAGGCCTTGATACGCGGCTCGCGATCCAACTCAATGAAGTCGCCCGGCTTCATGGCGAGCAACTGCTCTACGGTGGCATCCGCCTTGGCAAGCTCAGCAACCAAAACAACCTCAGCAGCCTGTATTTCCCGCGTAAGCACCCGCACCCAACGGCGGTCTACTTCAATCGAGTCCCCCTGCGTAGAGGAATAAAGCACATCTCGAATAGGCTCCAGGGTTGCATACGGCATGCAAACATGGATCGCCCCCGAGAGATCACCAATTTCCAGCTGAAACGCTGTAGAAACCACAATTTCACTCGGGGTCGCGATGTTGGCGAACTGGGGCTGCATTTCCGAGCGTTGGTACTCCAGTTCCAATGGGTAGATACCGTGCCAAGCCTTCTTGTATTCAGCACAGATCACATCGACCAGTCGATTGATCACTCGCTGTTCAGTAGGAGAAAAATCCCGACCTTCAATACGGGTCTGGAATTTGCCGACACCACCATACAAGGTGTCAATAATTCCGAACACAAGAGAAGGTTCACACACAATCAACCCACTGCCGCGCAAAGGCCTGATGGCGACGATATTGAAGTTGGTAGGAACGGCCAGTTCACGCAGAAAAGCGCTGTAACGCTGCACCGCGACCGTACCCACCGATATCTCAGGGCTACGACGGATGAAATTGAAAAGCCCAATGCGGAAGTTACGCGCAAACCGCTCGTTGACGATTTCCATCGTCGGCATACGCCCGCGGACGATGCGCTCTTGGCTCGAAATGTCATAGTTTCGAACCGACCCCGCCTCAGCAACCTCTTCGACCGATTTCTGGCTTTCACCCGTGACACCCTCCAGAAGGGCATCAACTTCTTCTTGCGACAGGAATGAATCACTCATGGAGCACTCCTTTACGGGTCACTGAATGATGAAGCTGGAGAAGAGCACCCGCTTCACGGGGTTCTTTTCGGCTCGGCGGCGTGCAGCGCGCTCTTCCTCCTCATCCTCAGAATCCTGGGAGGCGCGCTTCTTGGGCGTGTAGACAGGAAAGCCCAATGGCTTGGAGACTTCGCGAAGGATGTCGTTGGAAAGCTTTTCCTTGCCTTCACGCTGCAATAACTCGGTAGAGGTACGCTGCGAGACCACCATCAGGATACCGCTGCGAATGGAAGGAAGATACTGCTTGACTTGATCAGCAGTCTTGGCGTCCGCCACCTCCAAAGTGATTCCGATCTGAGCAAAGCGCTCTCCGCCCGGATCTGCCAGGTTGACCACCATGTTCTCCATCGGCAGGAAGGTAGGAGGCCCCTTCGCCGCAGACTCTTTTGCTGGCGCAGGCTCCTCCGCGGCTTCTTCTTCTTTGGGGTGAGCCCGACTGGAGAGCAACCAGGCCGCTGCGCCACCTCCCAGCACCAGCAACAAAACTACGCCGATGATGATTACCAGCAATTTTTTGCTTTTGGTCTTCTCCTTGGCCGGAGCGGCAGCATTGTCAGACACGGGGCGGGTTCCTTGCGGTATGGATTCGGCTTGCCATGCACGAGGGCATGAACCAGACGCTGACTGGAATTGTCAGCCGAGGGGCAATTCAATAATAGCCAGAATAAAAGCCCAAAACCATGGCAGTCCTCCCTCTGCCAGTACGAGAGCAAACTACAAAGAGGAATGCCGTGAACCAAAGGGATGCCGAACTGTAGCCCTTTGCTCACTCAGTCGGCGTGATGGTCATCGATAGGGCACAGTCTGGGCTTTGATGACCACGCGCAGTCCGGGCAGCAAATACCCTAGGCCGCACTCGATTTGTGTACCAGCCTCAACGAGCCCATCCGCAAATCAAACAAAGATATCCAGTGAGCGATTACCTGCAGAAGCCGAGGGGTGGCGTACAGCAGTGGTATTGGCAACCTCAACCTTGGCTTGGCGCATGGACGGATTGCGTTCCGAAGAGGTCTGTTCTTTAGAGGAGCCCCCTCCCTCTTGGCCAGAAGTACCCACACTGCTGCCCGAGAGCATCAAACCTTGGTCACGCAACATGTCGCTCAACTGAGCCATATTCCCATCCAGCATCTGGCGGGTGTGCGCCTGGTCACTGCGGAAGGACACATGGGCTACGTTGCCTGACAGACTCACAGACACCTCGACGGGCTTGCCATCGTGCGACAAGGTGACTTCTGCATTCTGAGTTTTTTGATTCACCCAATAAGTGACCTGTTCCGCCAGAGCCTCATCGGCACTGGCAAACACAGAAGCATCCTGCAGCCCGACGTCATGCAAGCCCCCGCCAGGCGCTTCATGAATGGATGCCCCCCAGGCTCCCTCGCCAGAGTATCCAACTCCAGATGCATCGCTTCCCAAATCGGCAGCAGATCCGCCACGAACCGGAGCAATCTCTCCCATAGCGCCCAGCGCTTCCGAGGGCATTCCAGATGGAAGTGCTCCTGCAAACTCTGCACGCCCAGATTGCTCACGCGCAAAGGTGGATTGAAACTGCATGGACTCACGCACAGAGCTGGTCTGCAGCGAAGTCAGAGCGCCTGATATACCTGATATGTCAGCCGCCGGAACACCAGCCTTGCTGACATCCCCAGCAACTCCTTTGACCAGTCCGGCAGTCGCTTGGGCCAAAGTCTCGCCGCGCTGCCCCATCGCGGAGCCAAATCGTGAATGCGGAGGTCGTCCTTGCGTGAGCAGCGCGGCGGCGGCATCTCCATCCTTGACGTCACCCATACCATCCAAGGCTGCGGTCTGAGTCACCAGCCCTCCCCCCACAGGGTCATGAGCCCACATGAGATTGGAGCTACCGACCTGGACATCGGTCGAACCTGAAGCAGGCGCTCCTTTCAGCATCGTTTTATCGAAACCAGCGGCCAACATGTTGGCGGTCAGCAAGCTCTGCTGTCCGTTCCCTGCGTACGGATCCACCAGATCAGAGGCATCCTTGGCAGACAGTGCCAAAGGATCTGCATCTGAAAGGTCTGCGGTTCCGTCCGCAGCCAAACCGTCACCCAAAGCCGCCATCAATGCAACGAAGCCACCCGCAGTCGCATCCTGCGCCGCATCTGCTGCAGGCTTATCCGCCTTCTTTGGACGGGAGGCATGTGTGGTTTGGGAAGGCTGTTGGGGGGATATACGTGACTGTTCCATTTCAATTCTCCTGGCCTTCCCGGCCTCTGGCACCACTGTGATACTGAATTGCTGCACGCTCATCGGTCTGCTTTTGTTCACGGCGCATTTGCTGCAGGGCAATTTCCCTCTGGCGCGCTTCCAGCACCTTGCGCAGACTGGCCAGCCGAAGCTCTGCATCCAGCAAATGCTTGCTCGCAGCCTCAACTCTTTGCACATGCCCATCCACTACGCCCGTCTGCATGGAAGCCGCAGCCCCCAGACGCCCTAAAAACTGGTGGTGGTGGTACATCACTTCGGGCTTGAGGGTGACTCCCTCGCGCGCGCCCCATCGCTCGCTGGTTTCCTGCGCGTAACTCTCCAGCTGATCGAGCTGACTCTGGGCGCCTCGCTGAGCGGCCTGAGCGTTCTGCAATGCCTGGCGTGCCTCATCGCGCTTGCGCTCTGCCACACTCACGGCAACCATCAATGCGCTGAAAGCTGACATGGTTTCGCCACTCCGCACTAGCCGTTAAGTACCTCTGCCATGGCAGAAACGCTCTGCTCCATGGAGGAGGCATCAAACATGCCCTGCTGCAAACAAGCCGCCATCTGCGGCTGCAGCCGAATGGCTTCGTCCAGCGCAGGATCGGACCCACTCATATAAGCGCCCACCTGCACCAGATCCCTGCTCTTCTGGTATCGCGAGTACACAGCACGAAAGCGGCGGGCGAGTTCGAAATGCTCGCGGGACACTACGTTGTGCATCACTCGCGAAGCCGATTGCTCGATATCAATGGCGGGAAAATGCCCGGACTCGGCCAGCGCACGGGACAAAACAATGTGGCCATCCAGAATGGCACGCGCAGAGTCAGCAATCGGATCTTGCTGGTCGTCTCCTTCTGAGAGCACGGTATAAAAAGCCGTGATCGAGCCGACCCCATGCAACCCATTGCCGCTGCGCTCAACCAACTGCGGAAGCTTCGCAAAACACGAGGGGGGGTAGCCTTTAGTGGCAGGCGGCTCGCCAATGGCCAAAGCAATCTCGCGCTGGGCCATGGCATATCGAGTGAGCGAATCCATCAACAACAGCACGTGCTTGCCCTTGTCTCTGAAATGCTCCGCCACCGCTGTGGCGTATGCCGCCCCCTGCATGCGCAGCAACGGAGGGGCATCCGCAGGCGCAGCAACTACCACCGAACGGGCACGGCCATCCTCGCCCAGGATGTCTTCGACAAACTCCTTGACCTCTCGGCCACGCTCACCAATCAGCCCGACCACGATGACATCTGCCTGGGTGTAGCGAGCCATCATTCCCAGCAGCACACTCTTTCCTACACCCGAGCCTGCAAACAATCCCAACCGCTGCCCCCGACCCACCGTCAGCAGCGCATTGATGGCCCTGACACCTGTGTCGAGGGATTCCCGCACCGGGTCTCGGTCCATGGCATTGATCTGACGGCGATCCATAGGCTCGGCTGCAACGTCTACCAATGCGCCACCATGGTCCAGTGGTACACCTTGGGCATCCACCACCCGTCCCAGCAAGCCATCACCCATGGGCAAGCGCAGGACACCCGCGCGAGCAACGGGTTTTCCCAACTCACCCAGGCGAGGAGGAGGCACGTAGGGCGCTGCGGGCACCACACTGGCACCGCTGGACAATCCATGGATGTCTCCTGCGGGCATCAAAAACGCCTTGTCTGCAGAAAAGCCCACCACTTCTGCCAGCACGGGTTCGTGCCCCGGCATTTGAACCATGCACTGGGAACCCACAGGAACACGAATTCCCGCAGCCTCCAAAACAAGCCCCGTCAATCGGGTCAATGTTCCTCGCGTTTCCAGGGGTACATCTACCGACGCACGGTCCCGCGCATCGGCCATGAAACGTTCCCATGAGGTGACAGGTTCAATGGGCATCTGCTGCCTCTTGCTGGCCTGCTTGTTCGTCCCAAGGCGACTGCAGACCCAGCGCCGCCACCGCACGCTCCCAGCGCTTGGCCACTGACCCATCCACCACGGTGCCGCCCGACTCCACAAAACAATCTCCAGCGGAAACCGATGCGTCTGCCAGCCATTGCACACGACCGCCTTCGCTGAGAGCAAGCAAGGCATCCTGGAGTGTTTCCATGTCTGAAGGATTCATCCGGACGACCGCAGGCCGTCCCTCTGCCAGCAACATGCCCACCGCCTCCTGAACCACAGGAAGCAATGTCTGGGAGTTACAGGACAACTCCTTGCGTACCACCTGCTTTGCAATCTCACAGGCCAGAGCCAGCACCTCTTGTGCCATGTTTTGCTGAAACCCCGCCAGCGAAGCTTCCAGCGATTGCGTCACGGCGTGGAGACGCTGCGCCAGATCGTTCCCCTGCTGGGCGATGTACTCGTCCATGCGGTGCTGCCATTCCAGCGCAGTCTCCGATTGACCTTGAGCCAAGCCTTGGGCAAATGCGTCATCCCAGGTCTGCTGGATCATTGCAAGATGCACGGCCTCGTCAACGACAGGAGCGGCGGGCTCTGGCAATGCCTCAGGTTCTGGCGCAGGCTCCACCAGATCCGAGCCATCCACGGCACCGAATTTCCACTGGGTAACAACCCCCACCTCTTCACTGGGGATGAACCGTGAGTAATGACGATTAAACGAAGGCATCGTCGCCACCACCACCGATCACGATCTGGCCTTCGTCGGAAAGGCGCCGTACCGTCTTGAGAATTTCCTTCTGCTGCGCTTCCACCTCCGACAGTCGCATGGGTCCACGGGACTCCAGATCGTCCCGCAGGGCCTCCGCTGCACGCGAAGACATGTTGGAGAGAAACTTCTCACGCAGTTCTGGCACGGCTCCCTTGAGCGCAACGATGAGTGTTTCAGACGCCACTTCTTTGAGCACGATCTGAATGGACTTGTCGTCGAGCTTGAGGATGTCCTCAAAGACGAACATCTTGTCCATGATCTTCTGGGCCAGATCAGGGTCATAGCCACGGATGGATTCGAGCACCACCGCATCCATGTTGCCACCCAGCAGGTTGATGATTTCGGCGGCAGCCTTGACACCCCCCAAAGAACTCTTGCGAATCTTGTCGCCGCCTGCCAGAACCTTGAACAGCACCTCGTTCAGGTCTTTCAACGCAGTGGGCTGTATGCCCTCCAGAGTCGCAACACGCAGCAGTACTTCGCTGCGTTGCCGATCCGTCAGCTGCTGCAGGATGCCAGCAGCCTGCTCTGAGTCCAGATGCACCAGGATGGCAGCCACGATCTGAGGGTGCTCGTTGCGCAACAGTTCGGCAACGGAAAGTGGATCCATCCACTTCAGGCTTTCAATGCCCGATACATCTCCGCCCTGCAGAATCCGGTCAATCAGCAAGGAAGCCTTGTCATCCCCCAGGGCCCGCTTGAGCACCGAGCGCACATAGTCACCGGTATCCGAGACCAACAGGCTCTGGGCGGAGGCGTCATCTGCAAACCGGTTGATGACGCTGTCCACCTTCTCTTTGGAGACAGACTTCATGCGGGCAATCGTCTCGCCCAGCTTCTGCACCTCTTTGGGAGACAGATGCTTGAAGACCTCCGCTGCCTCCTCCTCTCCCAGAGACATCAAAAGGATCGCGGCATCATTCAGACCTTGTTCATCCATGGCAAATCATCCCGTAGCTCATGACATCAGGCATTCTCGCCGTGCACCCAGGTTTTGAGGATGTTGGCCACAGCCACAGGGTTGCTCTTGGCCAGTACACGGGCTTCCTCCAGGCGCAACTGCTCAGGCGTAACTTCCGCGACCTCATCTTTCTTGGCAGGTGAGGGCAAGGCTGGGCGATCCGGCTGATCGGCCTCAATCGCATCAAGCTGACCTCCCGCAATCGGTGTCACTTCCGTCGGTTTGACCACTGTGCCCTTCAAGGCAGGGCGTACCAGACCCAGCAGTACCAGTGCAGCGAACAGCACCGCACCCAAAGGCCATGCAAATGTCTTGGCCAGCTCCTGCACTTCGGGCTGCTTCCACAAAGGCAGTTGGGCAGTTTGGGCATCTTCCACCAGGAAAGGCGTATTCATGAGATTGACCGAATCGCCCCGATCCTTGTTGAAGCCAATGGTTTCGCGCACCAAGCCCGTCATCTGCTCGACCTGTTCCGGCGTCAGCGCCTTGGCCGTAGGCTTGCCCTTTTCTTCGGTTGCAGGCTGGTAATTCACCACCACGGCAGCACTCAGGCGCTTGATGGCCCAGTTGTTGCCGCGCGTCACACGCACCGTCTTGTCCACCTCGTAGTTGGTCGTGGATTCGCGTTTGCTCGTCGACTCCTCAGCCCCCTGCTGACCACCTGCCGATGGGGCCGGATTGGCACCATTGACGGGAGCGGTGGAGGGTGTAGGTGGCTGGTTGGATACCGCACCCGGCACACCACTGGCTGTCTTGTTGGAGCTGCCCCGGCTCTCCAGCACCTGCTGACTGCGGATAGCGCCTGAATCAGCGGTCTGGTTGGGCCGGAACTGTTCGGAGGTCAGGTCGGTCTGCGAAAAGTCCAGCTCCGCGCTCACTTGCGCCTTGACGTTGTTGCGCCCCACCACTGGCTCCAGAATGTCCATGATGCGACGTGTGTACTGCTGCTCAATCTGCTGCACGTACAACAGCTGTTGAGCATCCACGCCGTTGTTGGCGGCGTCAGGGGATTGGGAGAGGAGCTTGCCAGTGTCATCCAGCACACTGACTGCAGAAGGTGCAAGCTCGGGCACGCTGGACGCCACCAGATGAACAATGCCAGCAAGCTGTGCTCGGTCCAGGATGCGACCGGGATGCAGGCTCACCAATACGGAAGCAGAGGGCTTTTGCTGCTCACGGAAAAAGCCGTTCTGGTTGGGCAGCGCCAGATGCACGCGGGCAGACTGCACTGAAGAGAGCGCCTGAATGGAGCGCGTCAACTCACCCTCCAGCCCACGCTGGAAGTTCAGCCGCTCCTGGAACTGGGTCATTCCAAAACGGTTGGTCTCCATCAACTCAAAACCCGTGACGGAGCCGCGTGGCAACCCTTGGGTGGCAAGGCGCAGTCGCACATCATGCACCCGCTCTGCGGGGATCATGATCGCCCCACCACCATCCGCATACTTGTACGGAACATTCATTTGGGACAACTGGGCGATGATGGCCCCGCCGTCTTTGTCGGTGAGATTGGAGAAGAGGACTTTGTAGTCCGGCTGGCGTCCAAGCACAGCGGCTGCAACGGCAGCACCTACCAGCAACGCAACACCCAGCCCAAGGCGTATGCGCTGACCACGATCCAGCAAAGACAACCGCTGCAGCCAGTTAGGGGTGGGGCTGGCGCTGGCAGGCGGTGTGACGACAGGGACTTCAGCAACAGCAGACATCTTGCTTTCCAATAAGACAGGCCTGACAAAAGACCTAGCGTTGGAGCGATTATTCGGCGAAGCCCCCAGGACGTTGGCTGGATAAGCCGCGCCTTTGACCATCTATTTCGCAGGTTTGACGCCCGCTGGATAGATAGGATCACAGCATACCCCCATTCCCCACAGCCCCCGAGGACACCGCCATGGACCTTCGTATTTCCAGCTCCACAGCTCCCTTGACGGGTACCGGCCTGGCTCGCCGCGCAGCAAGTCCGCAAACCGATAACAGCGATGTTGGATTCTCGAGCGCTCTGAAGGGCGCACTCAAATCTGTAAGCGCAGCGCAAAACCGCTCTACGGAACTGCAGCGCGAAGTCCAGATGGAGAACCCCTCCGTGAGCCTTGAGGAAACGATGGTGGCCATTCAAAAGGCGCAGGTGGGATTCCAGGCTACCCTTCACGTACGCAACCGTATGGTGCAAGCCTATACAGACATCATGAATATGCAGGTCTGAGGCAAGGGCAGCCAACACCCTTAATACTGAAAACCGCCCGCAAAAACAAAAAAGCGCTTGGTAAACCAAGCGCTTTTTTGTTGGATGAAGGACAGAGATTTGATCAGTGCATGATCACAGGCTGCCCGTCAAACAGGTGCTCAAACTGTGCAAGCCACGGCTCAGCCAGGCAGCGGATCTGAGCATCATTGCGCAGGATGCGCTGCATGATCCGCGTTTTTTCACGACGATCTTCAGGTTGCAACTCGTGCTGTTGCGACTTGAAACGCAACTGTTCAATCAGCACAGCGCAGGCCCCCTCGTAGCGCACCACGCCATCCCAATCCTTGAGCTTGGCAGCTTCCAGCATCTTTGCACTGCTGTCTTCAATCGCTTTGTAATAGTCAATCAACATACTGGACATGGCTCAGGCCTCCATCAACATAGGCTTGCCGGCATAGGCAGCAGCGGAGGCTTGGGGAACAGGGGTGGTTTTCTTGATTTCGTTCCACCCCGTGGCAATAGGCTCGATCAGGCGCATGACTTCCTGCAGCATCTCATCGCTGTTTTGTGCGTTGGCTGATATGAGCCTGCGAACACAGTAGTCGTACAGGGCTCCCAGATTTTCTGCGAGCTCACCGCCGTCCACACGGTCCAAGGCAGTACCTAAGCCCTCCTCAAGAATCCGGATGGCCTTGGCAATACTGTTGCATTTGGTCTGGATATCACCGCGAGCGATGGCACCACGCGCAGTGGCTACTGCGCCCAGCACACCTTCGTACAGCAAGCTGACCAACTGGTGTTGATCAATCGTGTGCATGCTGGTCTCTACGTTGATTCGTTGATAAGCGTTGACGGCTCTAGGGTTGTGGGCGGTAAACATGCTGACAATCCTTCAAGGGGTGATGATTTAGTTATCGGCATTCGCTGCCCAAACTAAAGACTCCACACCACATCAACCCGACGACTTGTTCCAAGTGGTCACTTGCTGAGCGACGTAGGCATTCAATGCCGTCAGTTTCGACATTTGGGTATCAAGAGCGGAATATCTGGCATTCAGACGTTTTTCAAAAGCATCAACCCGAGCCTCTCCACGCACCCGATCCGCTTCATTACGCTTCAGCGCCAACTGCAAAGAGTTGTCCTTGCTCTTGAAGAATCCGTCACCACTCAAAAGACTGGTAGTGGTGGCTTTGATCTTGACAGCAATGCCCTCTGCAGAACCACCCTCCGTGCTACGGAACATGTTCTTCAGCTCTTCCATGTTGTCATTCATTGCCTTAGCCAGCTTGGTCTTGTCAACGGCCAAATCACCTCCGCGCTGCTGAGTGATCCCCACATCTGCCAAACGC
Organism: Acidovorax sp. DW039; assembly: GCF_037101375.1. Taxonomy (NCBI): domain Bacteria; kingdom Pseudomonadati; phylum Pseudomonadota; class Betaproteobacteria; order Burkholderiales; family Comamonadaceae; genus Acidovorax; species Acidovorax sp. DW039. Next base: position 4,179,051 of record NZ_AP029019.1, read on the forward strand.
TGAAACACCGAAGAGCCTGTAGTGACAGACTGAACCGCCGAACGCAATGCACTCTGCAAGGCAATGGTGGTTGAATCACCCTGCAGCAACGCCCCCTTACCGGTGGTGGTATCAAACTTGGTTGCCTCGTTGATCAGCTGATTGATAGCGTTGTATGCAGAAACAAAAGCATCAATGTTGGACGAAACAGCAGAGGTATCTTTTGCCACAGAGATTTCAACTGGCGATGCAGTCACTTGGACGGCCGTGAAGGTCACTCCCGAAACCGTATTGGCAAAAGAATTTGTACCTGAAGAGACCGCAATGCCATTCACCGTGGCCTTCGCGTCGGCGGCCGATTGCGTCACGGTGCTGCCATTTACCAAGCGCGACAATCCTGACGCATCAGTATTGGCTGCGCTGCCAATGTCCGTATCGCCTCCTTCCATGACACTCAGGCGAAAACCGGCCTCTTCGCCAGTGACCTTGCTGCGCAGCAGCAGTCGCTCACCCGAGGCATCAGAAAGGATACTGGCCGTCACCCCGGCACCGGAGCCATTGATCTTGCTGGCGATATCGCTGAGCTTGTCAGACGCAGACACTTCAATATCCACAGGCGCTTTACCAGCGCCGGGAGTGAAGCTTTCTGGGGTACCACTCCACCGCCCCACCTCAAGCCTCACGGTCCCTGCACCCACCGCAGCACCTAACGGCATGAGTGCTGCAGACGCTGTGGACTGAGCCTTGGCAAGACTCTGGACTGCCACAGAAAAGGTCGTAGGAAGAGTCCCCCCCACCGCAGTAGCAGAAACGTACTTACTGTCTGAAGAGTTCGTGGAAACAGCATTCCAGCCCGTCACACTGGTTAGCTTGGAAGCCGCATCCGACAGAGCAGACACAAGTGACTTCATTTGCCCAAAAGCCGATATTTTGGTGGTGACAATGGCTTTCTGTGTCTCCAGCTTGGCCAAAGGCTCACGCTCGAGGTCCACCATCTTTTTAATGAGTGCCGCAGAATCCAAGCCACCGGTGCCCACGCCAACCGAAGAAAAAGTAGCCACATCAACCTCCTGAGCCGTTTCAGCGGAAATTATGGCGCGACTTGAAAATTAAGAACGCCAGTAAACCTGCCAAGAAACCCTTCATATCCAACGCTCTGGGGCACCCCACCAACAGTGCACACCCGCCAAGAAATTTAAGTGCAGCCCGTAGCCCAGAAGAGCTAAATGCGAAATGGCGATGACAGAAACCTGCCACCGCCATTTCACTATGGACTACCCATCAAACCATGCTTAGCCACGCAGCAGGGACAACACGCCCTGTGGCAACTGGTTAGCCTGGGCCACCATCGCGGTACCAGCCTGTTGCAGGATCTGAGAACGAGACAGGTTGGCTGTTTCCGAGGCGAAGTCAGCATCCTGAATGCGGCTGCGAGATGCAGACAGGTTTTCAGACGTCACCTGCAGGTTCGAAATGCTGGTTTCAAAGCGAGACTGCAAGGCACCCAGCTTGGCTCGTTCACCGTTGATGAAGGACAAAGCCGAATCCACAGTCTTCAATGCATCCGTCGCCTTGGAGAAGGTTGTCACATCCAGATCAGACACCTTCTTCAGGGTGGAAGATGCATCCGCAAACGCATCGGTTGCTGCGGCTGTAGAGGCATCCACCGAGAAGGACTTGTCCGAATCCAGGGTGATGTAGCCACTGGTCACGGAGTTGTCTGCAGTGGTATCGGCAGCCAGTGTGACAGCACCGCCCGAAGTAGTGCCGTCGGCAGCCAGCTTTTGCAGCGAAACAGTACCGCTGTTTTGCACTGCAGTATCTGCCACGCGGATGTCATTGCCTGTGGCGTTGGTCAGGATCACGCCTGTTCCAGCCGAGTTGAGCGATGCGGTCACCCCCGTCTTGGAGCTTTGATCATTGATGGCAGACACTGCGGCCGACAAACCGTCAGCAGTGTTGCTTGCACTCAGTGTGAAGGAAATAGCCTGATCCGAGCTATTGTCCGAACGCAGGTTGAGGGAGTAGGAGCCTGCGGCGCCAAAAGTCATCTGCACGTCCGTACGGGCTGTAGCGGTAACGCCCGTATCGCCCTTCACCGCATTCACGTTATCGGCTATGGTTTTTGCAGTTTCGTTGGCTGCCACGTTGACGACCTTGCTGCCCACCGAACCATTGATGGTGACAGCTGAGCTGGTAACACCGTTGGCACCCCAGGCGCCTGTGGCTGCCGAAGCGCCAGCAGCAGCGACTTGGTTGTTTCCGTAAACGGAAGTGCGCAGGTTGGCGGTAGCGGCAGTAATGGTCTGGTTGGCGTTGGCACCCACTTGGAATTGCTGGGTACCGAAGCTGCCATCGAGCAGCTTTTGACCGTTGAACTCGGTAGTTTGCGAGATCCGATCCAATTCAGATACCAGTTGCGAGACTTCCTGCTGCAGCGCCTTGCGGTCACCTGCGCTGTTGGAAGCGTTGGCCGACTGCACAGCCAGTTCACGCACACGCTGCAGGATGTCACCGGAGGCCTTGAGCGCACCTTCAGCCGTCTGAGCAAGCGAAATACCGTCATTGGCGTTACGCACAGCTTGATTCAAGCCCTTGATCTGGCTGGTGAAGCGCTCAGAAATCGCCAGACCGGCGGCGTCGTCCTTGGCGCTGTTGATGCGCAAACCGGAAGACAGGCGCTGGATGGAGGTGTTGAGCGAACTCTGGCTTGCACCCAGATTGCGCTGTGCGGTCAACGATGCAACGTTGGTATTGATGGTGGATGCCATGGCAAATCTCCTGAAAAGAACTGACTGAATATGGCGTTTCCGCCAACTGGGCGCCAGGTCTACCTGGCCTCAGTGCTCACCAGTTGCCTTGGGGCTGTCGGGTGAACGGCGGGCCTCACTCTTGTTTCATGCGTCCCGTTGAGTAGGTTTTCGGGTGCTCGGCAGAAAACTTTAGGGGCAAACGCACGGATAAGACGGTTTTTCTGCGTCTTATCGCCCTAACACAAAAACAGCAGCTCCTCACAATTCCTCCATCGTTCCCAAAAAGTCCGCCGGAGGGGCAACGCTTAAACCGGCAGAAATGTTTGTCTTCAGCTCTGCAGGAGTAACGCAATGGCATCCACTATCAATACCAACGTTGCATCGTTGACCGCGCAACGTAACCTCAGCACGAGCCAGAGTTCGCTGAACACTTCCATTCAGCGCCTGTCCTCGGGTCTGCGCATCAACAGCGCCAAGGACGACGCCGCCGGTCTGGCGATCTCTGAGCGCTTCACCAGCCAGATTCGCGGGCTGAACCAGGCTGCACGCAACGCCAACGATGGTATTTCCCTGGCGCAGGTCACGGAAGGTGCCATGAAGTCTGCAGGAGACATCCTGCAGCGTGTGCGTGAGCTGGCAGTGCAGTCCGCCAACGCTTCCAACAGTTCCGGCGACCGCAAGGCCCTGCAGCAGGAAGTCTCGCAACTGGTGGCAGAACTGGACCGGATTTCGCAAACTACCGAGTTCAACGGTCAAAAGCTGCTGGACGGGACCTTTGGCACCCAGCAGTTCCAGGTGGGCGCAAACGCCAACCAGACCATCACCGCAGCAACCGCTAACTTACGCACCACGGTGTATGGCAACAACCAAGTCCAGGCGCCTGGCGTCGCAGCAGGCACAGGCGCATGGGGTGCTAACGGCGTGACCAGCGCAGCCGTGACCATCAACGGATCGATTGGCAGCAAGGTCGTCAACGTGGGAGCCAACCAGACGGCCAAGACCATTGCTGACAACGTGAACTTTGTAAAGTCAGATACCGGCGTGACCGCTACAGCACGTACGGAAGTGAAGCTGTCATTTGCTGGGGCAGGTGCCTATGCACTGGCTTTGCGCTCCGACAATGGCGCCGATCAGGCCATTTCCTTCACGCTGAGTGCCAACAACACTGCCGATGGCTTGTCGTCCGCCATTTCGGCAATCAACGATCAGTCGTCTAAAACTGGCGTCACTGCGGCTCTGGATACCACTGGTACTGCCATCATTTTGACCAACGCGACAGGTAACGACATTCGCATTGCCGATACCACCGTGGTCAATGCCGGGGCTGTCACTGTTCAGAAACTGGCAGCTGACGGAACCAACTCCGGAGCCGCGGTTACCTTGGCGGCAGACTCCACGGCTGACAGCTCCATTACCAGCGGCTACATCACCCTGGACTCGGAAAAGTCGTTTGCCATCGACAACTCCACTGCAGCAACCACGGACGCGTTCGCGGACTCTGCCTCCACACTGCAAAAAGTGTCGGACTTGGACATCACCACGTTCGGAAAAGCCACCGAGGCGCTCAAGACCGTGGACTCAGCCCTGGCGTTCATCAGCAGCGAGCGAGCGAAACTAGGCGCCTTGCAGGCACGCTTTGAAACCAGTATCGCCAGCTTGAACATCACGTCGGAGAACCTCTCTGCCTCCCGCTCGCGCATTCAGGACGCCGACTTTGCCGCAGAAACGGCCAATCTTTCCCGCGCCCAGATCCTGCAGCAGGCTGGAACCGCCATGGTGGCTCAGGCCAACCAAATCCCGCAGGGCGTGCTGTCGCTGCTCAAGTAAAAAAGCGCCATTGCCTCTGGGCTGCAGGTTGGTGGACCTGCGCCTTACCCTGCCCTCATCCCCGGCAGCCATCACAGGCTCCGGGGTTTTTTGTTGATCAATGGCGACAGCGAGACCCCCATCGCGATACATCAAAAATGATAGCTACCAGCGCTTGATAGATAAGCGCAAAAGCCAGTTTTTTGCAGTCACTCACTGATGCAAGCAGGGATCAGCCTCCTCAGCAAGCAGCTGGTTCAGCGGCGGAAGATATCCTGCAGCGCGTCGCGCCGCGTAGGCTTGAAGACCACCTGCCCCCCTTGGCCCGGGTACACCGTGCAGTGGCCGGGCGTGTCGGTATTGACCAGGCTGGTGCCCTGCGACAACACGGTGCCATCGCCCACCTGGCAGCCACCGATGATGGCGGTGCCTGCATACATCACCACCCCCTCGCCCAACACCGGGGCTACGCCGTGGTTCTTGCCCACGGTGGAGTTCTGGTAAACGACCAGGTAATTGCCGTAAGTGGCCTTGGCAAAGACGATGCCCACCGAGTGGCCAATGAACATCACCTCCGGCATCTCGATCTCGTAGAACAGATCAATCCCGTTGAGCGCCTTGTTCAGGCCAAACAGCTTGGTGCACAGCGTGCGGTTGCCGGTGGCCTTCCAAATCGTATTGGCCAGGTAATAGAGAAACAGCGTGTACTGGGTGGAATGCAGATGGTCGAACTCATTGGGCGTCCACCACCGCACCTCGTTGATGCACCGGCCCAGCCGCGCCAGGGCGGCATCCATATGGGCCGCCAGCACCACCGGGGCATCGGCATCAAGCCCATCGGGGTAGAACGTCGCCAATTGGCGAGCCACGTAAGTGGAGAGTTCGTTGCGCGACAAATGCAGCGGCTTGAGCATGCTCAGGCTCCTGGGCCAGTGGCCCACAGTGAATCCAGCGCCGCAAGCAGCCCACGGGGTTGCCATTGCAGCTCGGTGCGCAGGCGCTCAGTGCTGATGCGAGGCGTGGGGGCTGGCCGGGTATCCAGCAAGGGCTGCACGGCACAGCCCCAGCGCTGCTTCAGGTAATCAAACAGTTCGGCATTGGACACATTGACCCCGGAGGCCACGTTGTACACCGGTGCCTGCCCTTGCACGGCAATGCGGATCAGTGCATCGACCACGTCGTCCAGGTGCACGTAGTCGCGGGTGAAATGGGGGGATGACTGCACGGTGACCTGCCCGGCCCCTGCGGCACGGGCCTGGAGCACCTGCCGCAGCAGGGTGGGCAAAAAGCCATCGGCATCCTGCGGCCCCTCGTACACACAGGCCAGCCGCGCTATGCGGGCTCTCCCCTGCCCCGCCACATGGCACAGGGATTCCCCCAGCCCCTTGGAGAGGTCATAGAGATGGCGGGGGTTGGCCGGGTCCATGGGTAGAACGGCATCTTCGCGGGCTTCGCCCTCGCCCCCTGAATCCCCCAAACCGTCGTACAGCCGGGTGGACGACAAATAGACCAGTGACTGCAGCGTGCCCTGTGCCAGCCCGTGCTGCAGCACCTGCGCCAAGTGGCTGACATGGGCTTGCACGGTGTCGAAAGGGCGGGCCAGGTAGTCTGCCGTGAGCCCGGCGCAATACATGACATGGCCCAGCAAATGGCCGGGTGGCGGCTGCCAGGGCCATACCTCATGGCGGCCCGGTACCCAGACCTGCGCGCCACGCGCCCGCAAGGTGGTGCACAGCCGCTGCCCCACAAAGCCGGCCGCGCCCACCACCGTGAAGTGCTGGCCTTGCAGAGCGTGGTGATCCGTCCGGGAGATCAACGCGCCGCCTTTTCAGAACCCGCCCACGGGGTGGTGCAGGTGCGGGTCCTTGTGCGGCAGCAGCTTGGGGCTGACACCTTCCACGATGCGGAAGGCACTGCCCTGCACACGCGCCGCATCGGGCACGGCCAGCATGTTGAAGCCATGGGGCGGGCCGTCCAGGTACACCGAATCGAGCGGCACCAGCTCCACGGGCTGGCCGGGCATCTCGCGGTGGGAGTTGATGTCGCGCACCGCGTACACGGCGTAGCCCAGGTCCAGCAGCAGGCGGCACAGGGGGGTGGCACGCAGGCCCTGCGACCAGTCCACATACGTGCGGTGCAGTTCAAACACCACGTGGGGCTTGTCCCGGGCCAGCACTTGCTGCGCGCCTTGCAGCGCCGCCAGCTCGGCCCCTTCAATGTCCAGCTGGATCAAGCCGATACGGCGGCCCTGACGCTGGGCGTAGTCGTCCATGGCCACGGTGTCAAAGCCGCTGCCATCCTGCACGCTGACCATGTTGGCAAACGAGTCAAATCCGTCGAGCCGCATGCGCTCGCCGCTGCGGCTCCACAGGCCCGCCACATTCACCACCACGTTGGTCAAATGGTTCAGGTCGATATTGCGCTGCAGCATCGCGGCCTGCTGGGGGTTGGGCTCGAAGCAGTGCACCTTCAGATCGCGCCCGGCAAGCTGGCGGGCCACCAGCACAGCCTGGTCGCCAAAGTACGCACCACCCACCAACACATCCCCTTGCAGGTCACGGCCCAGCTCCAGCAGCAGCTTGGTGGTCTGCGGCTCCCATACATGGGTGGGGTGCTCCGCCTCGGATAGCAAAAAGTCGCGGGCGATCTTGGTGCGGTACAGAAACTGAAAGCGCGTGCCATCGGCCAGTATCTTGTCGTACTGATCGGTGTCCAGGTGCAGGGCGTCGATGATGGGGCCCACCACCTCGTCACGCACCGAGCCAGCGCAAGCAATCTGCCCTTCGCACTCGCGCAGCAGGGCGATCATGCGGGCGCGCAGCGCCGGGTCACGCCCCAGGGTTTGCATGGCAAGCTGCAGGCGCTTGCCATCCAGGTCACGCGGGTCGTTGCTGGTCATGGCGGGGGTGGCTGTCATGGCGCGGGCTCCTCAAAATTCAGGCAATAAGGCAATTCAAAACACTTCCAGCCGCGGCACGGCCACGGCAAATTGGCCGCCCCAGCTGCGCACATAGTCCAGCTGCGCGGCCACTTCATCGCGCAGGTTCCAGGGCAGGATCAGCACCCGGTCGGGCCGTTGCGCGCGCAGGTGGGCTTCATCGACGATGGGGATGCGGCTGCCCGGCAAATACTGGCCCTGCTTGGCGGGGTTTTTATCCACCACGTAGGGCAGCAGGTCGGGCCGCACGCCCGCAAAGTTGAGCAGCGTGTTGCCCTTGGCGGCTGCGCCGTAGGCACCGACGGTGAGGCCCGCGGCCTGGCATTGCAATAAAAACGATAGCAGCTCGCGCTTGATACGCAAGGTCTGGGGCTGAAAATCGCTGTAAAAACCCTCGCTCAGCAAGCCTGCAGCGGCTTCCGTGGCCAGCAGTTGCGCCACGCGCTCAGTGCCTTCGGGCGTGGCCTGTGGGTGGGCGGCGGCATCGGCCCGGGCGGCGAACACGCGCAGGCTGCCGCCGTGGGTGGGCAGCTCTTGCACATCTACCACCGCCAGCCCGTTGGCGGCAAAGATGCGCTGCACGGCGGTGAGCGACAAATACGAGTAATGCTCGTGGTAGGCCGTGTCGAACTGGCAGCCCTGCACCATGCGCAGCAGGTGCGGAAACTCGAAGGTGGCCACGCCATGGGGCTTGAGCAGGCGGGTGAAGCCGCCCACAAAGTCGTTGATGTCCGGCACATGGGCTAGCACATTGTTGGCGGCGATCAGGTCGGCCTGGCGGCCAGCGCGGGCCAGCTCATCGGCCAGGGCCACGCCAAAAAAGCGCTCCACCACCTCCAGGCCCAGCGCCCGCGCCGCCTTGGCCGTGCTGGCTGTGGGCTCAATGCCGTAGCAAGGGATGCCCGCCTTATGCACGTACTGCAGCAGGTAGCCGTCGTTCGATGCGACCTCGACCACGCAACTGCCCGCACCCAACCCCAGGCGCTGCTGCATGGCCTGCACGTAAGCCTTGGCGTGGGCGAGCCAGGAGGTGGAGAACGAGCTGAAGTAAGCGTAGTCGTGCGTGAACAGGGCCTCACGCCCGGCGTGGTCTTCGGTCTGCACCAGCCAGCAGTGCGTGCACACCAGCAAGCGCAGCGGGAACCAGACCTCGGGCGCGCGCAGGGCGGCCTCACTCAGGTAAGCGTTGGACGGCGGCGCGCTGCCCAGGTCTAAAAACGGCAGGTGCAGCGGCTGGCCGCAGTGTCGGCACTTCACAGGTGCAATCCTTCAAACGATGCAGTCAGCAGCGCATGGCTGCGGTCGCGCTCGGACATTTCGCCCACGGGCAGCGGCCAAGGCAGCGCCAAGCGTGGGTCCAGCGGGTTCAGGCCCGCTTCTGCGCCGGGCGCGTAGGCGGCAGAGTGCAGATACAGCAGTTCTGCGTCGCCGGTCAGCGCCTGAAAGCCATGCGCAAAGCCGGGCGGGATGAGCAGCGCGCAGGCGTTGTCGGGGGACAAGCGCTCGGCGTGCCATTGCAAAAAGGTGGGCGAGCCTGCGCGCAGGTCCACGGCCACGTCCCACACCTCGCCGCGCAGGCAGCTCACCAGCTTCATCTCGGCATGGGGCGGGCGCTGGTAGTGCAGGCCGCGCACGCTGCCGCGCTGGCGCGTGAGGCTGTGATTGATCTGGGCGATGGGCTGAGTCCATCGTGCAGCGGCCAGCTCGTCGGCGCAGAACAGGCGCTCGAACAGGCCACGCGCATCCTGCAGGGGTTGGCGCTGCACGCGCACCAACCCGTGCAGGGGCAAAGGGGTGCAGACAAAACGTGAGCTCACTGCGTGGCCTCCCAGGCATCCAGGTCGGCCATGCACAGGGCCCGGGCATCGGCCCCGCCCTGCTGGGCGCGGTACCAGGCCATGGTGCGGGCCACGGCGGTGTCCAGCCCCCAGCGGGGGGCCACGCCCAGGGCCTGGCGGGCGTGGGCAGTTTCCAGCGCCAGCCAGCCCGCTTCGTGCGGTCCTTTACTATGATTTTCATAGCTGGTTGCGCTGGATGGATAAGCGCTAGAGGCCATTTTGACCACATACCCCACCGTAGCAGCCTCGTGCGGCAGCGGGCCAAAGTTGTAGGCCCCGGCGCGGGTGGGGTCGGCCCACAGCCGCTCGGCCAGGCACAGGTAGGCGGCCAGCGGCTCGATCACATGCTGCCAGGGGCGCGTGGCCTCGGGGTGGCGAATGTGCAAGGTCTGCCCGGCGCTCCAGGCGCGCACGGCGTCGGGCAGCAAGCGATCGGCCGCCCAGTCGCCCCCACCAATCACATTGCCCGCCCGCGCCGTGGCCACGGCCACGCCCTGCGCGGCCAAAAAGGCATCGCGGTAGCTGGCGGTGACGATCTCGGCCGCCGCCTTGCTGGCGCTGTAGGGGTCGTGGCCACCCAGCGGGTCGTCCTCACGGTAGGGGTAGACCCACTCGCGGTTGCGGTAGACCTTGTCGGTGGTCACTACCACCACGGCGCGCACATCGGCCTGGCCCCGCAGCGCATCCAGCACATGGGCCGTGCCCATGACGTTGGTGGCGTGGGTGCCCAGCGGGTCGGCGTAGCCTGCGCGCACCAGCGCCTGCGCGGCCAGGTGCAGCACGACCTGCGGGCGGGCGGCCTGCACCTGGGCAGCCACGGCTTGGGCGTCGCGCACATCGCATGCGTGGCTGGCGTGCATGTCGCCTGCCACACGTGCCAGGGTAAAGAGATTGGGCTCAGTGGCGGGCGCGAGGGCCAAGCCCGTCACTTCCGCCCCCATGCGCGCCAGCCACAGGGCCAGCCAGCTGCCTTTGAAGCCGGTGTGCCCGGTCAGCAGCACGCGCTTGCCGCGCCAAAAATCAGGGGTGGGTTGCACGCTTTGGGGCATTACCAGGTCTTCCAGGGGGCCTGGCCGCTTTGCCATAGGTCTTCGAGCAGGTTTTTCTCGCGCAGCGTGTCCATGGGTTGCCAAAAGCCCGTGTGCTCAAACGCCTGCAACTGGCCGCTTTGGGCCAGGCGCTGCATGGGCTCCAGTTCCCAGCTGGTAGCGTCGTCTTCAATCAGGCCAATCACTTCTGGCTGCAGCACAAAAAAGCCGCCGTTGATCCAACCGCCATCACCCCGTGGCTTTTCTTCAAAGCCCTGCACTGCGTCGCCGTTGCGCACCAGCGCGCCATAACGGCCAGGGGGTTGCACTGCCGTGACGGTCGCCTGGAGGCCATGGGCACGGTGAAATGCAAATTGCGCGGTCATGTCGAGGTCGGCCACGCCATCGCCATAGGTAAAGCAAAACGGCTGTCCGGGCTCCAGGTACTCCTGCACCCGGCGCAGGCGCCCGCCGGTCATGGTGCTCTCGCCGGTGTCCACCAGCGTCACGCGCCAGGGCTCGGCGTGGCGGTGGTGCACTTCCATGCGGTTGTTGGCCATGTCAAAGGTCACGTCGGACATGTGCAGGAAGTAGTTGGCGAAATACTCCTTGATCACATAGCCCTTGTAGCCCAGGCAGACGATGAAGTCATTGACGCCATGGGTGGCATACATCTTCATGATGTGCCACAGGATGGGCCGCCCTCCGATTTCGATCATGGGCTTGGGCTTGAGGTGTGACTCTTCGGAGATGCGGGTTCCGAGCCCGCCAGCGAGCAGTACGGCTTTCATATGCCAGAGGATAGTGATGCTGGGTATGAGCGCAAAGCCAATGTCGAGGGCAAAAAAGTGCCCATCTCAGGCTTTCGCCGCCTGCTCTGCGCACCAACGAGCAAACATCTGCGCATAAGCGTCTTCCACGTCGCGCGCAAAGCCCTCCTCATCCATCAGAGCAGAAGCCTGCATTTGCGAACGAAGATTGCTGCGAATGCGTGCCAGCTCAGGCAGATCGCTCGCCAAAGCCACCAGCTTGTCCACATACTCTGACTCGGTATGGGCAATCCATTCGGGATGCCCAATGGCAGACAGCACCGATGCGCCCAGAGTCCCCATGCTGGGAACCCCCGCCAAGGACACAAACGGCAAGCCCATGTAAAGGGACTCGATCAACGTAGTGCCTGAATTTTGCGGGAAGCAGTCCAGTGCGATATCCGCACGCCGCAGTACGTTCCACGGAGGGCTCTCGAAGCCCATGAGAACACGCTCGCGCGGAACGCCGAGGGCCTCGAAGCGCTGCCACCATTGCTCACGCACATCAGCCTGGCTGAAATTGCCGCTGTTGATCTCCAGCTTCGCGTTCGGCATGCGTTTCAGCAACCGAGCCCAAGCGTTCACCACGCGATCGTTGAGCCGCACTGCACGCGTCAATGTGCAGAAGGTGATGTGTCCGTTACTCAACGCAGGAAGTTCATTCACGGCCCCTGCGTTCGGGTTGGAACGATAGACAAAGGGCGTGCGAGGCAAGCGCCAGGGTGTCTCGGAAAACAGGTGCTCCGCGCCCTCAGGAACCGTAACCGCATCGGTCAGGTAATAGTCGATCGCTTTGAGGCCCGTGGTGTAACCAGAGTCCAGCCAGTGCAAAGAAACAGGCGCGGGTTTGCGAGCAAAGGCGCCCAGCCGGTGGCCCTTGGTCTGCCCGGCAATGTCTACCAGGATGTCAATGCCGTCGGCACGAATGCGTGCCGCCAGCTCATCGTCACTCAACTGGCGGGTGTCGATCCAATGCTCAAACAACGTCCGGTAGTGGTCAGTGACATCGTCCTCCAGCTCAAAAGGGCCTGAGTACGCAAACAGTTCTACCCGTGAATGGTCATGATTCTCCAGCAAGGGCTGCAGGAAAGGGCGACAGGCATGGGTGCGAAACACCGGAGCCACGTAGCCCACCCGCAAACGGCGGGCAGGATCACGGTTGTTGGTGTGCGGCCGCCAAGCAGCGCGGTAGGGCTCACAAAAGAGTTCGTTGAAGCGCTGGTAAGCCGCCAATCTCTCCAACGGGTCCATCTCAGGCGCACAGTTGGCAACAAACAAGTAACTGCTGTGGATTGCCCGGTCTTGTGGATCCAGTTCCAGAGCCTTGTTCAACGCTTCCAAGGCCTCGGGCAAACGGCCTTGGTCTTTGAGCAGCATGCCCAATGCGACGTATCCATGCGCCATCCCGGGACTGACCACAAGGGCTCTGCGCATGCAGGCCTCCGCCTCCTTGAAGCGGTTCATTTCGCCCAACAGAATAGCCAGATTGAGCAATACCGGTGGATCATCCCCGCCGCACTTCAGGGCGGTCCGGTAGGCAGTCTCCGCAGCCTGCATGCGCGCCTGACCTCGCATCACGATGCCCAGATTGAACCAGCCCTGTTTGAAACCCGGCGCGTGACCCACCGCCTGACGCAGCAGTACCTCTGCCTGCACGAGATCACCCTGCAGACTGCGTGCGTACCCATAGTTACTGAGGACATCCACATCCTTGGGATACAGCTGAAGGGCTCCGCGCATGGATTCGATGGCGGCAGCTACCTGGCCCAACTGCAACTGCGCCGCCCCCAAGGACTTCAAACCCAGAGGACACTGGGGATATTGGCGCGCCAGTTTGCGGCCCCAGCGCAGGACTTCTTCAAATTGCCCCGTATCGAACAAGCGGTTGACCTGGTCGCGCTGGGCTGCGGGCACTGTACGGCCTGGATACGGGGCCGCGTTGCGAGCACGCCGCAAGGCCACATCGACCAAACGCTCGACCAGCTCCCCCACCGCATCGCCCGACAATCCGGCACGGCGAGCGTCCTCCAGAATGTCCTCTGCCAAAGCGCATTCGTCCGCGTGGATCAAGGCATCCACCAGACTCACCCAATACTGGTAGTTTTTGGGCTGTGCCTGTAAGGCCTTTTGAAAGAAGGGAATAGCCGCCAAAAACTGACTGCATTCCACCGCAATCACTCCGAGGTTGTGATTGGCATCCGGGTGCTCAGCCGCAATGCTGAGCACGGCCCGATACAGCTCTTCAGCCTGCTGCAAGTTTCCCGCACGGTGACACTCCAGAGCCAAGGCCATAGTGCGCGCCACCAAAGATTGAACCGGATCGAAGTCTGCATCTTCGCCAGCGCTTGGCTCAGCGCCAGTCGACGATATCGCGGAAGGCTCAACTACATCTGAGGGGTCTGTCACGGGCGTCCTTCTGATTTACCTGGATTCCAGCTTGCTTTACGCTGTAGCCAGCCTTTGAACAAGGGTAATAAGTGGAAAGGATAAACAGGACCGTGGGGCAAGAAAGCTGAAAAAGCACAGTAATTGAGGACACCCGGGGGTAGCACGGTGGTGTTCATCACTTGTAGCATCCAAAAACGACACCCCCTTCGACATGGACCAAATAGAACGGCGCTTTACGGCTTCCTCGCTTGTTTGGTTCAAGCACAATCAGATAAAGTGCTTTACAAAATGAAGTAATCCTCGATGGACAGGAGCTTCATCCCCTTTTTCTATTGAAGGCTCAGGCCACCGCAACCACCGAACCAGCATGTTTGTCATCATCGGCTACGTCGTCAGCATGGTCTGTATCTTCGGCGTGTACATCTTTCACGGCGGGAACATCAAGGTCATTTTGACGGCCCTCCCCTTCGAGATGATCACCATTGGGGGCAGCGCCTTGGGCGCCTTCGTGGTGAACAACCAGCCCAAGGTGCTCAAGGCCACGCTCAAGGCCATTCCAGAGGCACTCAAGGGCAACAAATACACCAAGGCCCGCTACATGGAGCTGCTGGCCATGTTGTTTGACATCCTTCAGAAGGCCCGCAAGGAAGGCCTGATGGCGATCGAAAAGGACGTGGAAAGCCCCCACGAGTCCGAGATCTTCAAAAAATACCCGGTGGTAGGGCATGACCACCACGTCATCGAGTTCACCACCGACTACCTGCGCATGATGGTGTCGGGCAACCTCAACTCGCATGAGATCGAAGCACTGATGGATGCCGAAATCGACACCCACCACGCCGAAGCCCACGCCCCAGTGGCTGCGATTGCGCGGCTGGCAGGGGCACTGCCGGCGTTCGGGATCGTGGCAGCGGTGCTGGGTGTGGTGAACACCATGGGCTCGGTGGGGCAACCGCCTTCCGTGCTGGGCGGCATGATCGCCTCTGCGCTGGTGGGAACATTCCTAGGGATCTTGCTCGCCTATGGCTTTGTGGAGCCCCTGGGCGGCCTGCTGGAACAAAAGACCGAAGACGCAGCCAAGGAATTCCAGTGCATCAAGGCGACCTTGCTGGCCAGCATGCAGGGCTACAACCCCGCCACAGCCATCGAGTTTGGCCGCAAAGTGTTGTTTTCTACGGACCGCCCCACGTTCTCCGAACTGGAAGGCCACGTGAAGGGCAAGAAGTAACCGGATTCCACTGTGGCAGAAAAGAAACTCCAGCCCATCATCATCAAGCGCGTCAAGAAGGGTGGCCATGCCGCTCATGGTGGCGCGTGGAAGATTGCCTATGCCGACTTTGTGACGGCGATGATGGCTTTCTTTCTGCTCATGTGGCTGCTGGGCTCTACGGCCAAAGGGGAACTGCAAGGTATTTCGGACTATTTCAGCTCTCCGCTCAAGGTTGCGATGACGGGCGGGGATGGATCGGGCAACAGCTCCAGCGTCATCCCTGGGGGGGGCAACGATCTGTCGAAAGTGCACGGTCAGGTGCGCCGCTCCGAATCTGATGCCGAAAAATCGCGCAAGCAGAGCCTGGAAACCGCCAAGGCCGAACAGGCACGACAAGATGCACAACGCATCAAGACGCTGCAAGCCAAGATCGATGCACTGATCACCGAAAACCCGCGGTTGAACGAATACAAATCCCAGATCCGCATTGATGTCACCCCGGACGGCTTGCAGATCCAGATCGTGGACGACCAGAACCGCCCGATGTTTGACAGTGGCAGTGCCATGGTCAAACCCTACATGCGCGACATCCTGCGCGAGATCGGTGCTGCCCTCAACGGCGTGGAAAACCGCGTCAGCCTGGCGGGCCATACCGATGCCGTGCCCTACGGAAACAGCGACAGGGGCTACAGCAATTGGGAACTCTCGTCCGATCGAGCCAACGCCTCACGCCGTGAACTGGTTGCAGCAGGCATGCCAGACAGCAAGCTGGGCCGCGTGGTGGGGCTGGCTGCGAGCGATCTGTTGGAACCAAACAACCCCCGCTCCCCTGCCAACCGTCGCATTACCATCACGGTATTAACCCGTGAGGCCGAAGAAAGACTCATGGGGAAAGGGGTTCCCACCGTAACATCCACTGAACTGAAGGTGGAAAAGCGGGAAAATCCCGAATGAGGCAGGTCAAAGTTACGCCTTGTCACAACGCCTGCCACACTTGACAATATCTCTAGCCAATTTCGACCGAAAGGGTCCCAAGTGACCACAGCCCTTCGCTTCCTCATCGTTGACGACTTTTCCACCATGCGCCGTATCGTCCGCAACCTGCTCAAGGAAAGCGGGTTCTCGGACGCTGACGAGGCAGAAGACGGAGTCGCCGCACTGAATAAACTCCGCAACGGCAAGTTCGATTTCGTGGTGTCCGACATCAACATGCCCAACATGAACGGGTTTCAGCTGCTGGCCGAAATCAAGAAGGACGACAAGCTCAAACACCTTCCCGTGCTCATGGTGACTGCCGAGGCCCGCAAGGAAGACATCGTGGCAGCAGCCCAAGGCGGCGCCGCTGGCTACATCGTCAAACCCTTCACCAAGGCCACCCTGGAAGAGAAAGTTCTGCTGATTCTCAAAAAGATGGGAATGTGACGCCATGGACACGCCAGAAAACACCCACGGAGAGCCCGCCGCAGACGTCCATCAAAAGATTGGTCTGCTGACGCGGCAGCTTCACGATTCGCTGAACGAATTGGGCTTTGCCGAGAAATTGCGAGGCTCGATGGGTGAGCTGCCCGATGCCCAAAGCCGCTTGTCCTACATTGCCCGCCTGACGGGTGAAGCGGCAGAGAAGGTGCTCAGCCGGGTAGAACTGGCAAAAGCCCAGCACGATTTCATTGCCTCAGAAACACGCCGCGTTGTGGATTCCCTGGTGAAGGATCCCGTCGCTGCGGTGGCCAAGGGTGAGATCTTCAACTTCCTGACCGATGTGGAGCGCGTCACCAAGGAAGCCGATGTGCACCTGACGGAAATCATGATGGCGCAGGACTTCCACGATCTGACGGGCCAGGTGATCGCTCGTGTGGTGAACCTTGCAGCCACGATTGAAGAACAACTGGTGCAACTGCTGATTCAGACTGCGCCAGCCAATGTGCACGTGCCAGCGGTGGAGCCTCCGCGCGAACGCCTCAACGGCCCCGTCGTTGATCCCGAAAACACGCCTGACATCGTTACCGATCAATCCCAGGTGGACGATCTTCTCGCCAGTTTGGGATTTTGAACTTTGCGTCTTTGCCGCATCCTTGAATAAGGGGCCCCTGCGGCCCCTTTTTCGCCTTTAGATTTCCGGGCTGCTCACGACAATGGCATGACACCAGACGTCATGCCATCATGGACTCCAGCCAAGACAAGGAACTACCCGCCACCGAGCGCAAGCTTCAACAAGCGCGCAAGGACGGGCAAGGTGCGCGCTCGCGCGACCTGTCGCATCTGGCCATCCTGGGGGCTGGTGCCGCAAGCGTGATGACGCTGGCGCCTACGCTGATGGACTACATGCAAAAGGCGCTGACCCAACAGCTCACTTTTGACTCCAAGGCTGTCATGACCCCTGCTGCCATGCTGGAGCGCATGCAGAGCGTGGTGGGCGTGGGGCTGATAGCCAGCATTGTTTTCGCTGTCCTGACCAGCGCAGCCGCGTTGATCAGCGCAGTGGGTGCGGGCGGCTGGATCTTCAGCACCAAGCCCATCACCCCCCAGTTCAGCCGGCTCAACCCCCTCACTGGCTTTGGCAACCTGTTTTCAAAACAGCAGTTGGCCAACGTCGCCAAGATGGTGCTCATGACCTGCGTGCTGTCGTTCGTCGCGTGGAAATACATGGGCAACAGCATTGAGGACGTGGCCATGCTGGTGGCCCAGCCCTCTACCAGCGCCATCCGTTACGTGGGTGACTGGCTTACCACTGGTGTGAGCATGCTGCTGCTCGTGGTGTTTCTGGCGGCTGCCATCGATGTGCCGCTGCAGGCTTACTTCTTCAAGTCCGGACTCAAGATGTCTCACGAAGAAGTGAAACAGGAGCACAAGGAATCTGAAGGTGACCCACACACCAAAGGCCGCATTCGCCAGAAGCAACGCGAACTGGCGGACCGTGCCAGCGTGAGCGCCGTTCCCAAGGCTGACTTTGTGGTGATGAACCCCACCCACTATGCGGTGGCACTGAAATACGACGACGCCACGATGGCGGCCCCCCAGGTGATTGCACGCGGCACCGACCTGGTGGCCATGCGCATCCGCGACTTGGCCAAGGGCCACGAAATTCCTGTGCTGCAGTCGCCCATGCTGGCACGTGCGCTTTACGCCCACGCCGAACTCGACCAGCCCATTCCCGCCACGCTGTACACCGCGGTGGCGCAGGTGCTGGCCTATGTCTACCGCCTCAAGGCGGCGATGCGCGGCGAAGGCCGCATGCCCGGCGAACTGGTTCAGCCGTATGTTCCACCGGAGCTTGATCCACACCACAAGCTCACGGTTCAAGCCCAAGGTGATGCTGCATGAACACCTCCGTCAACTCCCTGAAACTGTGGGCGGGTAAGAACACCTCGGTCCTGCAAGGCATGTCGGCACCGCTGCTGGTGGTGGCCATCCTGGCGCTGATGGTGCTGCCCATTCCCGCATGGCTGCTGGACACCTTCTTCACCCTCAACATCGCCGTGGCGCTGATGGTGATGATGGTGGCGGCCTACATGGTGCGCCCGCTGGATTTCGCGGCATTCCCTGCAGTGCTGCTGCTCACCACGCTGATGCGCCTGTCGCTCAACGTGGCTTCTACCCGCGTGGTGCTGCTGGAAGGCCATACCGGTCCCGGCGCGGCAGGTGCCGTGATCGAGGCCTTCGGTCACTTCCTGATCGGCGGAAACTTTGCTGTCGGCCTGATCGTTTTTGCGATCCTGGTGGTCATCAACTTCATCGTGGTGACCAAGGGTGCAGAGCGCATTGCCGAGGTATCGGCCCGCTTTACCCTGGACGCCATGCCCGGCAAGCAGATGGCCGTCGATGCCGATCTGAACGCAGGTCTGATCGACGAGAAAGAAGCCAAGCGCCGCCGCGCTGAGGTGGGCGAGGAAGCCAACTTCTTCGGCTCCATGGACGGTGCCTCCAAGTTCGTGCGCGGCGACGCTGTAGCGGGCATTCTGATTTTGCTGATCAACATCGTGGGTGGCTTCACGGTGGGCGTGCTACAGCACGGCCTGTCGGCAAAGCAGGCCGCTGACAGCTACATCCTGCTGGCCATTGGTGATGCGCTGGTCGCCCAGATTCCCGGCCTGCTGATCTCTGTGGCGGCTGCCATGGTGGTGTCGCGTGTGGGCAAAGAGCAGGACATGGGCCGCCAGATCGTGCAGCAGTTGTTCATGTCGCCCCGCGTGCTGGGCGTGACGGCTGGCATTCTGGTTCTGCTGGGCCTCATTCCTGGCATGCCTCACGTGGTCTTTCTCGTTATTGGCAGCTCGCTGGGCTATGCCGCATGGATGCTCTACCAGCGCCAGCAGATCCCGCCCGAGCCCGAGGCTCCGCCCGCCCCCACCACCAACGATGGCGAGGCCACCTGGGACGACCTGCAACCTATCGACCTGCTGGGCCTGGAGCTGGGCTATCGGCTCATTTCTCTGGTGGACAAGAACCGTCAGGGCGACCTGCTGACCCGCATCAAGGGGGTACGCCGCAAGTTTGCGCAAGAGGTGGGGTTCCTGCCACCTGCCGTGCATGTGCGCGACAACCTGGAGCTCAAGCCCAGTGCCTACCGCATCACGCTGCGCGGTGTGGTGGTCGGCGAAGGCGAGGCTTTCCCCGGTATGTTCCTGGCCATCAACCCCGGTGGCATCAGCACTCCCCTGATCGGTACCCCCACCACCGACCCTGCATTTGGCCTGCCTGCCCACTGGATTGATGACCGGCAAAAGGAAGCGGCACAAATGGCGGGTTTTACCGTCGTTGATTCAGAAACCGTGATGGCGACGCATTTGTCACACTTGATGCAAGTCCAGGCAGCCAAGCTCCTCAGTCGCACGGAAACCCAGCAACTGGTGGAACACGTGGCCAAGCTGGCTCCCAAGCTCATCGAAGAGGTGGTTCCGAAAATGGTCTCGATCGCAACGTTCCAGAAAGTCCTCCAGCTGCTGCTGGAAGAGTCTGTGCACATTCGCGATATTCGCACCATCATCGAAACCCTGGCAGAGCATGCAGGTGCGGTGTCGGACCCTGTGGAACTGGCACGGCGGGTGCGCATTGCCCTGTCGCCTGCCATCGTCCAGCAGATCTACGGCCCTACCCGCGAACTCAACGTCATCGCCATCGAGCCTGGACTGGAGCGCCTTTTGGTGCAGGCCTTGGGCAACACAGCCGGCCCCGCGCTGGACCCAGGCGTCGCCGACATCCTGACCCAGAAGGCCGCAGAAGTGGCACTCAAGCAAGAAGAGATGGGCCTGCCCGCCTGTCTGCTGGTGCCAGATCAGATCCGCAATGCCATCTCTCGCCTGGTGCGCCGTGTTGCACCCCGCCTGCAGGTGCTTGCGCACAGTGAAATTCCCGAGACCCACACCATCCGGATTGGGCCCATTCTCAAAGGTGCATCAGCATGAACATCAAACGCTTTACCGCCCCCACCTCCCGCGAGGCACTGGCCAAGGCGCGCATGGCCTTTGGCGAGGGCACCCTCATCCTGTCCAATCGCCCCACAGCCAATGGCGTGGAAGTCGTGGCCACGGCAGAAGACACACTGTCTGCGCTGGACAGCGCAGCGCAGGGCTCCAGCTCTGGAAGCGGCAGCCTGGGCTCGGGCAACCTGTCGCAACAGGGTCATCGCGACTTCCAGGAGTCGCGCCACGGCAAGGAAGACCTGCTGGGCAGCAAGAGCAGCCGTGCTCCCGTGCGCTCCACGCAGATGGCTGCAGCGCCCGTAAGCCGCCATAACCCGGTAGAGGAAGATACCGAGCAGCTGGCCATGAGCACGCTGTCGTTCCAAGACTACGTGCGCGAACGCATGCTGCGCCGCCGCCACGAAGCCATGAACGGCCCGGCGGAGCCCCCCACTTTTGCAGAACGCAGCCGTGACCAGGACCGCGACTTTCCCCGTCAACGCCCTGCACCCGCCGTGGTGCGGCACAACCCGCTGCGCTCCATCCCCATGGACCTGCCGCCCGAACCACCCCGCCGCAAGCCGGAGGCAGCAGCCACGGTGACCGTGGCACAGCAGCAAACCCTGATGAACGAGCTGCAGGCCATGAAGGAGATGATTGAAGACCGCTTCAACACCATGGCGTGGCTGGGGCAAGCCAAGCAGAACCCCATTCAGTCCAACCTGATGCTGAAGATGATTCGCGCAGGCTACTCGCCAGCACTGGCGCGTGCCGTGCTGGAGCGCATGCCCGAAGACATGTCTGCTGCAGACGCCGTGCGCTGGCTGATGGAGGTGCTGGAACGCAACCTCAAGACTGACGAGCATGAAGCTCCTTTGTACGAGCAAGGCGGCATCTTTGCACTGGTTGGCGCCACCGGTGTGGGCAAGACCACCACCACAGCCAAGCTGGCAGCGCTGTGCGCCCGCATCCACGGCCCTGGCAGTGTGGGCCTGATTACACTGGACACCTACCGCATTGGCGCGCACGAGCAACTGCGCACCTACGGCCGCATGCTGGGCATCGTGGCGCACCTGGCCCATGACCGCGCTGCCCTGCAGGACCTGCTGGGCCTGCTCAGTGGCAAGAAGATGGTGCTCATCGACACCACGGGCGTTGCACCTCGGGACCCTCGCAAGCGCAGCATGCTGGACGTGCTGGATCTGCCCCGCGTCAACCGCCTGCTGGTGCTCAATGCCGGTTGCCATGGCGACACGCTGGACGATGTGCTCACATCCTTCAAGACCGCAGGCTCACAACAGGCCATTCTTTCCAAGGTGGATGAGGCCGTGAAACTGGGCCCATCGCTCGATGCGCTGATCCGCCACCAGATGGTGCTGCGCGGCATCACGAACGGCCAGCGCGTGCCAGAAGACTGGGAACAGGCAGAAGCCCACAAGCTCATTGCTGCCTCGATGCGCGCACCTGTGAAGTCGGCGTTTGACCCCAAGTCGTCCGACCTGAACTACTACTTCTCGAACGCGCCCGAGGCCCTGACCGAGAAAGGACTTGTGGATGCTTGACACCGGTCTTCACCAGGCTGCGGGCCTGAACAGCTTCACCCCCGAGGCACAGTTGCGTGTGCTGGCCGTGGCCAGCCAGGAACGTGCTTCCAGCGGGCTGGAGATGCTCTGGCAAATCTGCGCCAATCTGCAACGCCTGGGCTATCCCACCGTGGTGCTGGATGGCACTGCGCGCGAATCCGACGAAGCCCCTGGCCTGCACCATCTGCTGCAGGCGCCATGGAGCGATGGGTTGGGCTTTGGAGCCAGTGCCTCACTGACTTCGCTGGCCGTCATCCCTGCTGCGCGCGGGTTGCTTCAACTGCAGCGTCAGGCCTATGCGCGGGGCGAGCCACCGCTGCCGGGTCTGCTGCCCTACTTTCGCGCCTACGGGCTCGTGGTGCTGCACGCCCCTGCCAGTCTGCTCGGTCCTTTGTTGACCCACACCCGCACGGTGCCGCTGGCAGTGATGGAAAGCGGCTCGGCCGGCGTGCTGGCCTGCTACAAAAGTCTCAAGCAGATCGTCACGCATTCGGGCCTGCCCTGCACGGTGGCGTCAGTCCTGCAGACGGATACCGCTGGCGAGCGCAAACGTACCCAAGGCGCGTTGCGCACCCTGCAGGACTGCGCCGAGCGTCACCTGGGCGGCCTGGTACGCACCACCACGATATCGGCCCATAATCCCCATGATGTGCAACGTCTGGCCTTGCAACTGCTGGAAAACGCAGGCACCATCAGCGCAACGCTGGGGACCCTGCCCACCAGCACCGCGGGTTTGACAGAAACGTCTGCGCATTTTGCACGGAGCCACTGATCTGATGTACACCGCCAAAGGCCAGCTCGATCGTGATGCCATGATCCGCCAGCACGTACCGCTGGTCAGGAGGATTGCGCACCACATGATTGCCAAGCTGCCGCCCAATGTGGAGCTTGACGACCTGATCCAGGTCGGCATGATGGGCTTGGCAGAGGCACTTTCGCGTTACGAGACCGCTCAGGGTGTGCAGTTTGAGACCTTTGCCACCCAGCGCATCCGCGGTGCCATGCTGGATGAGTTGCGCGAGGGTGACTGGATGTCGCGCAGTTCGCGCAAGAGCCAGAAAGACATCGAACACGCAGTGCACCGGCTGGAGCAGCGTCTGGGCCGCAGCCCGCTCGAGTCAGAAATTGCAGCCGAGATGGAACTGAGCCTGGCGGATTACCAAAGCCTGCTGAGCAAGGTGCGCGGCACGCAACTGGTGTACCTGGAGGACATGACCAACGGCGGGGACGATGAAGACGGTTTTCTGGACCGACACGTTGCCGACGCCGCAGCGGACCCCGTTGAGCTGCTGCGCGACCAGCGTCTTCGCAGCTCCCTGGTCAATGCCATCAAGAGCCTGCCCGAACGCGAACAGCACATCATGGGCATGTATTACGAGCACGACATGAATCTCAAGGAAATCGCTGCCGTGCTGGGGGTCACCGAGTCACGGGTGTGTCAGCTGCACAGCCAGTCCATCGCCCGCCTGCGCGCGAAGATGCGCAGCCACTGATCCGACTCTTGATCATCGTACCCTGCACCGGCCCATCAGCAGCAGCGATAAAAACCGGCTCTAGCGCTTGATCCACAAGCGCAGGCAGCTATCTATTTGATAGCAAATCCAATTTTCAACGAAATCTGGGGTGCGGATGTGTCAGCCGGCTGACCGGTAGATGCGTGCAACATTGCCCGCAACACCAGAGCCCGCTTGCGGGTTGCCGTAGGTGGCAGACCCGGCAGAAGATGCTTGAGGAACCACAGCGGCCACCTGACGGTCTGTCAGCGCAGCAACCCGGGCAAGGCCCTCGCGCTGCAGGGCCAACTGGTTTCCAATGGTGGTCAAGCGTTCCTGCAATTTGGAAGGCAGGGCCGAAGCTTGCGGCGCCTGTTCGAGTGCCCATGTGAAACGGGCCGCTGCATCACGCAGTTCGGTGCTGGCAGTCTCCAGTGCCGCAGCATCCATGGTCAGCAGGGCGGCTGACACCTTCTCAATCTTGGTTTCAACGAAAACGAGGGCTTCTTCTAACGACATGGTGGGGTTGCGCCAGATTCAGCCTGGGAAGAGGTCTCGTCAGCGCGAGCGGGTGAAGAGTTCCTGAGCGTTGGAGAGCAATTTGTCCGCAATGGCCTCAGCATCTACTGAAAACGTGCCGTTGCTGATGGCTGCACGAACTTCGCTCACACGCTTGGCGTCAAAGTCACTGCTGCTGCGGCCAGGCTGCTCCAGGGCTCGGGCTGAGCTGGATACGGTGACAGGCACACCGGCGGCCGACGCAGAGGCTGCGCCTTTTGCCACCCCTTCAGCAGCAGGGGCTGGACTTTTGGCCTGCTTGGCAAGCGTCGTCTGCGCCAGTGCGCCCGGGAGTTCCGGTGATTGACCTATTTTCATCGCTCTCTCCACCACCCCTGTGATGTGGGGCTCAGTAGCAATGTCTTCGACCTGTTTTTAGCGGACTTTAGCCTTTTGTGCAGATAAATCTTCAAAGACGGATGGCTACTGTTCCATCTTCCTCCACAATGCCCGTAATCACACGACCATTATCCATACGGACTCGCACAGTCTGCCCGGCAGACCCAGCAGTGAGGGCCTCACCGGCGGAAGTCACCGCATAACCTGGCCCCTGCGCCATCACCCTCACCTGAGCCCCCGCCTTGAACAAACTGGGGGCCTTGATCATGGTCTGGCGCAAAGCCTGGCCTGCCATCAGTTGGCGTGATGCTGTCTGCCCCACCCACGCATCCGCGTTGGCGACCACCGCTGCGGTGTCAGCAGCCCAGTCGACCTCCGCCTGCGTCGCGTCGTTGGCAGTCAGGACAGCCCCTGGTGCGACATTGGCCGTCAGCACCCAGGCCGGCCCCCACGCTTTGATGGTAACAGGTAGAAACACATTCCAGGGCGATGGGCCTTCCACACACCGCAATCCCAGGCGGGTACGTCCCCACAGCCGTGAGCCTGCAGGCAGGTAGGGTTCCACGCGCGCACAGGGGGCCAGTTTGAGGCGGCTGTCCAGCGCGCCAACGCTGACCTCCATGCGCAAAGACGCACCCGATGCCTGGTTGCGGGCCAGGGCTTCGTTCAGAAACTGCTGGGTGAGATGGCCCAGCTCAGCGGCAGGATCGGCGACAGCCTGGGCGTGAACTCCCGTCGACAAGAGGACCGCTACGGCCACGCAAGCACTGCGAGCCAAAGATGAAAGGGTGGGCAAGGATGGCATGTGCGCTCTCCGCAAAAGGGGCCTGCACATCTGCCCCCTGGTCAACAAGAGAGGCAGTACGGGCCATTACAACGCCCTCACTGTAGGACAGCCCAACCCCCTCCAAATGGCCGAACAACATCCGGAATCCTGGGCTCTTCGGGCTTTAGAAAAATGCGCCCGTTTCCATAATCGAACCACGCCAAAACCCGTCCCGGGCGCTGGTGCCGATGCAGAGGATGTGAGGCAATCATGCTTGACAAGATGACCGCCCAGCTGGGCTTTCAAGGCAACGCGCTGATCCTGCGCGCCGAGCGTCAGCGCGTCATCGCCAGCAATATTGCCAATGCCGACACCCCTGGCTACATCGCGCGTGATTTTGATTTTGCAAAGACGCTGCGCGAGGCCACGGAAACCCCAGGCAGCAACGTCGCAAAAACCTTTGCCAGCGCTGATCAAGGCCCCGCTGTGAGCACAGCCACATCAGACCCTAGGCACATCAAGGCGACGACCATGGGTTCAGGCTCTGCGTCCACGATTGGTGGCCCGGGCAAGCTGGGCTATGCCGTGCAGACACAACCCGCGCTGGACAACAACTCGGTGGATCTGGACCGCGAGCGCGCTGCCTTTGTGGACAACGCCGTGCGTTACGAAGCCACGCTGCGCTTCATCAACGGCAACGCCAAGACGATGCTGAGCGCCATACAAGGCCAGTAAAGCGGCGCACTGCACAGAAAGCGAGACCCCCCATGTCCATGTTTTCCATCTTCAATGTCTCTGGCAGCGCCATCAGCGCCCAGTCCCAGCGGCTGAACGTGGTGGCCAGCAACCTGGCCAACGTCGATGCCGTGGCTGGCCCGGATGGCAAGGCCTACAAAGCCCGGCAGCTGGTGTTCCAGGCGGCTCCCATGGGCTCCGACAGCGCCACCGGTGTGCGCGTCACCACCATCAAGGAAAGCGACGCCCCCGGCCGCAAGGTGCATGACCCGTCTCACCCCTCCGCCGATGAGCAGGGCTACGTCACCCATTCCAACGTGAACGCCGTGGAAGAAATGGTCAACATGATTTCCGCCTCGCGCTCCTACCAGAACAACGTCGAGGTCATGAACACGGCCAAGACATTGCTCCTCAAGACCCTGCAGATGGGCCAGTAATTGTCTGGAGATAAGCCATGATTTTCAGCTCCACCAGTGCGACCTCCAGTACGGCCAGCACCTCGACCACGACCAGCACAGCCAACCCGAACACTGATCCGGCGGCAGCCCAAGACCGTTTCCTCAAACTCCTGGTCGCGCAGCTGAACAACCAGGATCCGATGAACCCTCTGGACAACGCCCAGATGACATCGCAGATGGCTCAGATCAACACCGTAACGGGCATCCAGCAACTGAACCAGACCATGGCCAGCATGGCTGCACAGTTCAACTCCTTGCAGGTCATGCAAGGCACAGCGCTGGTGGGACGCAGTGTGATGACGGAGGGCAACAGCGTTTCCGTCACCGAGAGCACCGGCAAGGGCGGTTTCGAACTGCCCTCTGCCGCGACAGGCGTCAAGGTCGAGATCCTGACCGCAGGGGGTCAACTGGTAGACACCGTTGACCTGGGCGCACAAACCGCAGGTCGCCACACGTTTGACTGGGACGCCAGCAAATACACCGGCAATACCAGCGGCCTGCAGTTCCGCGTCACTGCAGTAAACGGCTCCACCAAGCTCGACTCCACCGCCCTGAGCGTCGCCAAAGTCACCGCTGCGGGGGCTGAAGACGGGCAGCTGGTGCTGAGCCTGTCCAACGGCAAGACCATCAACTACAGCCAGATCAAGGCCATGCTGTAAAGCGCCGCCCCCACACACCGCACGCAACGCCCAACCAGGAGAACACCATGAGTTTCCAGCAAGGCCTCTCCGGCCTGAACGCCGCCAGCAAGAATCTGGACGTCATCGGCCACAACATTGCCAACGCCAACACCACAGGCTTCAAAGCGTCGCGCGCGGAGTTTGCGGAAATGGTGGCCTCTGCCATCGGCTCTGCAGGTGGCTCCAATGCGGGCATTGGCGTGGAAACCGCCAACATTGCACAGCAGTTCACGCAAGGCAATCTGACCATCACAGGCAACAGCCTGGACGTCGCCATCAACGGCAACGGCTTTTTCACTTTGACCCAGCCCGATGGCTCCACAGCCTACACGCGCGCAGGCAACTTCAAGCTGGACAAGGTGGGCAACTTGGTCACCAACGACAGCGACAAGGTGATGGGCTACCCCGTGGACCCCGTAACGGGCCTTCGCACGGGTACCGACCCCATTCCCATGGTGTTCCCCACCGCGCAACCGATTCCCGCGAAGCAAACTACGACCATTACGGCGGAGTTCAATCTGCCAGCCACCGCCAAAGACGCGGCAGGCGACCCCACAGCCACCCCCCCAGTGCCAGCCACGCCACGTGCAACCTACGGCACATCCATCAACGTGTACGACAGCCAGGGCGTGGCAAAGCCTATCAACCTCTACTTCCAGAAGACCGCTACGGCCAATACATGGGATGTGTATGACAAGCTGGATGACCCTTCAGCCAGCCCACCAGTCGTGGCGACCAAGATCGGCACGATCGCGTTTGACAACACGGGCGCCATCGTGTCCCCGGCAGCCACACCACCAGCTACGGGGTTTCAGCTGCCGCTCACCGTGACGCCCTCGCCACCCAACCCGAACAGCCTGCCCACGTTCCCCGTGACGATCAAGCTGGACGGCGTCACCCAAAGCGGCACCAAATTTGCGGTGTCCGACCTGAGTCAGGACGGTTACACCACGGGCGAGCTGACGGGCATCAACATCGAGAACAACGGGATGATCATGACCCGTTACTCCAACGGTGTCACCCGCTCGGAAGGCCAGCTCGCCCTCTCCAGCTTCCGCAACACGCAGGGGCTGGCTTCTGTGGGCGGCAACAAATGGGTGTCCACATTTGAGTCCGGCCAGCCCGTGGTGGGCATTGCCACGGATGGCAACTTTGGTGCGCTGCGCTCTGGCGCACTGGAAGACTCCAACGTCGACCTCACCGCCGAGCTGGTCAACATGATGACCGCCCAGCGCGCCTACCAGGCCAATGCGCAGACCATCAAGACGCAGGACCAGGTGATGTCCACCCTGGTGAACCTGCGCTGATGCTGGCGAGTCACTGAGCTGAAGACGGAGATCCTCCATGGACCGCATCATCTACACCACCATGACAGGGGCCAACGCCGCGGCCCACCGGCAGTCGGTGCTGGCCAACAACCTGGCCAATGCGTCCACCAACGGCTTTCGGGCAGAAATGTCCACCTTCCGCTCGGTGCCCATGCAGGGCGACGGTTCCACCACCCGCGTGTTTGCGCTGGAAGCCACCTCTGGCTACCTCAACACCGCAGGCCCCGCCAAAACCACAGGCCGCAGCCTCGACGCCATGGCCATGGGCAACGCGTGGTTTGCCGTGCAGGGGCTGGACGGCCTGGAGGCCTACACCCGGGCTGGCTCTTTCGATGTCTCTGCCGCAGGCCAGCTGGTTACGCCCTCGGGCCTGCCCGTGCTGTCGGATGGCGGTGCGCCCATCGACATCCCGCCCGGTGCGGAAGTCACCCTCGGCTCAGACGGGACCATCACTGCTCGCACCGGTGGACAACGCCCTACGCCCGTGGGCCGGTTGAAGCTGGCCACCCCCACTGCGGAAGACCCGCTCAAGCGCGGCGACGATGGCCTGTTTCGCACCGCTTCGGGCGACCCCATGCCCAACGATGCGGCCGCCCGCATGCTCAGCGGCGCAGTGGAAGGCTCGAACGTGAACCCCGTGGAAAGCATGGTGGGCATGATCGCCGCCTCCCGGCAGTTTGAGCAGCAGATGAAGCTGCTGCAGACGGCCGAAACCAATGACAAGACTGCGGCCCAGCTGCTCAGCATCAACGGCTGATCACCCGCCCGCTACGCCCTACGCTGAACTGCCCCCAAGGAAACCGCCATGTTCACAGCCCTTTACACCGCCAAGTCAGGCATGACCGTGCAGCAGACCAATATTGATCTGCACTCGCACAACCTGTCCAACGTCTCGACCACCGGCTTCAAGCGCAACTACGCCAATATTGAAGACTTGGCTTACCAGAACTACCGTCAGGTAGGGGCTGCCGCCACAGAGCAGAACCAGCTTCCCACAGGTCTGCACATGGGCCTGGGCGCACGCACGGTTTCCATTGGGCGCAACTTTGAGCAGGGCAGCCTGCAAGAGTCTAAGAACCAGCTGGATGCGGCCATCAACGGCAACGGCTTTTTTGAAGTCACCATGCCCGACGGCACCATCGGCTACACCCGCGACGGATCGTTCAAGGTCGACGCCCAGGGCCGCCTCGTCACCTCGGGTGGGCTGCCCGTGGCCAACGGCATTACCGTGCCACCCAATGCCATCAACATCAGCATCAGCAACGATGGCAACGTCACTGCCACCGTGCCTGGCAACACCCAACCACAGCCGCTGGGCACCCTGGCCATGGCCGGTTTCGTCAACCCCGCGGGGCTGGAGCCCATTGGCCAGAACCTGTTCAAGGAATCGGCAGCGTCCGGCCAGCCGCAGCAAGGCACACCCGGCACCAACGGTCTGGGCATCATCAAGCAGGGCTTTCTGGAGTCTTCCAACGTCAATGTCGTGGAAGAGCTGGTCAACATGATCCAAACCCAGCGTGCCTACGAAATGAACTCCAAGGCCATCTCCACCACCGACCAGATGTTGGCCAAGCTGAGCCAGCTGTAACCCGCAGCCGGGCAACGCCACTCACAGCCTCGCGACCCCAGGAGGGCCACCATGAACGCACCCACATATCCCGCATCCAGAACCCATGCCCCCCGCGCCGCCCAGGGCGGCAGGGGAGTCTGCACCGCAGCGCTGGCCGCTTGCCTGCTGGCATCAGGGTGCGCCAGCATGTCGCCACCGCCTCCTGTGGACATCTTGCCCACCACACCACCGCCCATCGCCATCGCGCCCCGTCCGGCGCCGCAAGCCGCCACAGGCAGCCTGTTCAACGCAGCCACCTACCGGCCATCGTTTGAAGATCGCCGTGCCCGTCTGGTAGGCGATCTGGTGACGATCCAGATCGTGGAGAACATCACGGCCAAGCAAGAGTCTTCCTCCACGCTGGACCGCAGCTCCAACGTATCGAATGCCGTGACGGCCCTGCCCTTCCTGAGCGCTGCCGATGCGGGCAACCTGGGCCTGGGTGCCAAGTCGGGTAACGCCTTTTCGGGCAAAGGTGGCACGGAAAGCGCCAACACCTTCTCAGGCTCCATCACCGCTACGGTGGTGGACGTGCTGCCCAACGGGCATCTGGTGGTGACGGGAGAAAAGCAGATTGGCGTCAACCAGAACGTGGACGTGCTGCGCTTTTCCGGCACCATTGACCCACGGGCCATGCAGCCAGGCAGCATCATCAACTCCACCCAGGTGGCCAATGTGCGCATCGAGTCGCGTGGGCGTGGCTCGCAGGGTGAAGTGCAGGCCCAGGGCTGGCTCAGCCGGTTCTTCAACAAGGTCACGCCATTCTGAGCGTCTCCGCCTCCGCCCGACTCTCAACACTCGGGCATCAAAATCGGCAATGGCTGCACTTTGACGTGCAGCCATTTTCACTTCTCTTTTCATAGCAGCTTGCGCTTTTTCCATCTGCGCTAACGTGCGATTTGGCACTGAAATCCCGCGTTGAGCAGGGCATTTCTGCCCCTCCATCCGCCCAGCCGACGCACTGCAAATAACAGGTGAACCCGCTTCTTTTCGGGTTTTAGTTTTTGCCATGGCCGCCCACAATGGCAGTCATGAAAGCCTCGTCCCACGCCCTCTGGCCGCGCAATCTGCGCGCACTCTGGCTCCTGCTGGCCGCAGTGCTGGCTGCAGTTGCGCCCAGCGCGCACGCCGTGCGCATCAAGGAAGTGGCCGCCGTGCAGGGCGTGCGCAGCAACCAGCTCACAGGCTACGGTCTGGTGGTGGGGCTGGACGGTACTGGCGACCAGACCACGCAGATGCCCTACACCACGCAGGCGTTGTCCAACTACCTGCAGCAGATGGGCATCACGCTGCCCCCAGGCACCTCCTCGCAGCTGCAGCTCAAGAATGTGGCCACCGTCATCGTGACGGCACAGCTGCCCGCGTTTGCCCAACCCGGGCAAATGCTGGACGTGAACGTTTCGTCCATGGGCAATGCCAAGTCACTCAAGGGCGGCACCTTGATTGCCACTCCGCTGCGCGGGGCAGACGGAGAAATCTATGCCCTGGCCCAAGGCAACCTGGTGGTGGGGGGCGCAGGGGCTGCCGCCGGCGGCAGCAAGGTGCAGATCAATCACCTCTCTGCCGGGCGCATCCCGCAAGGCGCGCAGGTGGAGCGCGCCGTGCCCACCCCGCTGCATGACGGTGACACCATCAACCTCGGGCTGAACGCCTCGGATTTCCAGACCGCCCGCAAGGTAGCGCAGGCCATCAACGCCAAGCTGGGCAATGGCCTGGCCACTGCTGTTGACGGGCGCACGGTGCAGGTGCGTGCACCACTGGATCCCGGCGCGCGCGTCAATTTCATTGCCGACCTGGAAGAGCTGCCCCTGGAAAACACGGCGCCTTCGGCCAAGGTGGTCATCAACGCACGCACCGGCTCCATCGTGCTGAATCAGGCGGTCACGCTCGGCTCGTGTGCCATCGCGCACGGCAACCTGTCCATCACCATCAACACCACCCCTGTCATCAGCCAGCCCAACCCGCTGTCACAGGGGCAGACGGTGGTCACGCAAAAGAGCGACATCACCATCAACCAGGAGCCCGGCAACATCATCCAGATGCCTCCTTCGGCCCAACTGGCAGATGTGGTGCGCGCACTCAATCAGCTGGGAGCCACACCGCAGGACCTGCTCGCCATCCTGCAGGCCATCAAGGCTGCTGGCGCGCTGAATGCAGAGCTGGAGGTCATCTGACATGACAATGACACTGCCCCCTGCCCGCACCACCGGCGCATCGCAGGCTCTGGCGGTAGACACGCGCTCGCTCAACGCGCTGAAGTACGACGCGTCGCAAAACAGCCCCGAAGCCACCAAGGAAGCCGCCAAGCAGTTTGAGTCGCTCTTCATGCGCGAGCTGATCAAGAGCATGCGCGAAGCGACCATGAAATCCGGCCTGCTGGAAAACGCACAAGGCGACCTGGGCACCGACATGCTCGACCAGCAGCTGTCCGTGCAGATGTCGGGGCAACCGGGGGGGCTTTCTGAAGCCATTGCACGCCAGCTGTCACGCCAGATGGGTGCCCCTGAACCCAGTTTCTCGGTACCCTCCACTCTGAGCCTGCCGCAGGTCACAGGTCGCGTGGGCGCAGCCACCAAGTCCGCCACCTCCGCAGTCAACACCACACCGGCCCCCAAGGGACGCGACGAATTTGTGCAGCACCTGAGTAGCACCGCCGAAACCGTGGCCAAGGAAAGCGGCATTCCGGCCAGCTTCATGTTGGGCCAGGCGGGGCACGAAACAGGCTGGGGCAAAAGCGAGATCCGCAACAAGGACGGCTCCACCTCCTTCAATCTGTTCGGCATCAAGGCAGGCAAGGGCTGGACTGGCAAGGTAGCCGAAGTCACTACCACCGAATATGTGGACGGCGTTCCGCGCAAGGTGGTGGCCAAGTTCCGGGCATACGACTCTTACGAGGAATCGTTCCGCGACTACGCCCGCCTCATCAACGACAACCCACGCTACGAAAAAGCGCAGGCCACAGCAAAAACCGGCTCCGCCGTGGCCTATGCAGCAGAGCTGCAAAAGGCAGGCTACGCCACCGACCCGGCCTACGCCAAAAAGCTCAGTGGTGCCATTCAGAGCGCATTGCGCGCCCAGAAGGCCCAGGCCTGAACAGCGTGATGAAAGCGGCATAAATCATGGGACTGCTCAACGTCGGCGCTCGCGCCCTCATGGCCAACCAACTGGCACTGCAAACGGCCGGCAACAACATTGCCAACGTCAACACCCCCGGCTATTCCCGCCAGTCGGTGGTACTGCAGACCGTGCAAGGCCAGTTCTCGGGCGCGGGCTACATTGGCCAGGGTGTGGATGTGCGCACCATCTTGCGCAACCAGAGCGAATTGCTCACGCGCCAGTCAGCGGCAGCCAGCTCGGCCAGCGCCGCAGATACCGTGCGAGCAGAGCGACTGACCCAGCTGCAGGACATCTTCAGCGGCGGCTCTACCGGGCTGGGGGCAGCCATCACCGACATGATGAATGCGTTCTCGGACGTGGTGAGCGCCCCGACAGACCTTTCTGCCCGCACGCTGCTGCTGACCCGGATGGACGAGACCGCCGCACGCATGCGCTCCTCCGCAGACCGGATCAACGAAATACAGTACACCGTCAACGAACAGCTGCAGAACAGCGCCAGAACCATCAATGACCTGGCCAAGCAGATGGCGGCCATCAACGAGCAAATCGCCCGCGCCACGGGCAACGGACAGACTCCGAACGACCTGTTGGACCAGCGTGACCAGGTCATCCGCGAGATCAACCAGTACGTGCAGACCACGCAGATCCCAGCGGACGACGGCACAGTGGGCCTGTTCGTAGGCGGCAGCCAGCCGCTGGTGCTGGGCACCACTGCCACCGAAGTCACGATTGGCGACTCCACCACCTTCCCGGCCAGCGGGCAGCTCAAGCTGTTCTTCAACCGCCCCGGCTCACCCACCATCGAACTGGACGAGAACACCCTGGGTGGCGGCAGCGTAACGGGCTTGCTGAAGTTCAACAACTCCGACCTTTCCGAGGGCCGCAACCTGCTGGGCCGCATGGCGATGGCCATCGGCATGACGCTGAACAAGCAGCAGAACCAGGGCCTCACGCTGGACGGCCAGCTGGGCAAGGACCTGTTTGCCCTGCCCACCAGCATGCCCGGCCTGACCAACGGTACAGCGGTCGGCAACGTCAACTTCACAGATCCGACCAAGTTCGCTGCGTCCGACTACGAGATTCGCTTCACCACCCCACCCGCAGGCCAGGTGGTGCGACTGACAGATGGCAAGTCCACTGCGTTTACCAGTCTGGCCAACCTCGCCAGCCAGCAGATTGACGGGCTGACGTTCAACCTCACGGCGGCAGGGGCAGCGGGCGAGCGCATGCTGTTCAAGCCTTTCAGCACGGCCGCGGCCAACATGCAGGCCCTGGTGTATTCGCCTCGCGATCTGGCGGCAGCCAACCCGGTCAATACGGCGATGGGAACATCCAATGCAGGCACGCTGCAGCTCTCCAGCCTGACGGCCAAGAGCGGCTTCACGGCCCCGCCCATTCCCAACGGCGTGACCCTGACCTTTACCGCAGGGCCACCCACCACCTACAGCGTGACAGGGTCTACCACCCCTCCGTCAGGCACCACGGGCTTACCTTACACAGCGGGCACACCCATCGTGATTGATGGATGGGAAGTCACGCTCAAAGGCACACCCAAGACGGGCGACACGCTCAAGGTTGGCAATGCGCTGGACCCGCAATACGGAGACAACTACACGCGCAATGCAGGCAATGCCACCGCCATGATGAACCTGCGTGATGTGAAGATGTTTGACAACTCCACCATGAGCGATGGCTACGCCAGCGCCATGGCGCAGATCGGAACGCGCACGCAGAGCGCCCAATATGCGGCGCAGCTCTCGGACACCATTGCGTCCAATCTTGAGAAAGACCGCACGGCCGTCTCAGGCGTCAACCTGGACGAAGAAGCCGCCAAGCTGTTGCAGTTCCAGCAGGCCTACCAGGCCTCCGCAAAAATGCTGCAGACCGCACAGACCATTTTTGACACCCTGATCCAGAACCTGGGCCGATGACTAATAAAAGCTTGCAAGTCCTCCCGAGGAGTCTGACATGACGAACTTCTATCGCGTTGGCACAGCCAACATGTATGACAACTCCATTCGCAATGTGTCGTCACGGCAAAGCTCGCTGGCGAACCTGCAGGAGAACCTGACCTCTGGCAAACGCGTGGTCCGCCCCAGTGACGATCCTGTATCTGCCGCACAGGCTGAGCGCGCGCTCACCCGGTTGACCCGTATCCAGACCGAACAGCGTGCCCTGGAGACCCAGCGCAACGCCATTGCCCAGGCGGAATCCTCCATGGGCGACGCCGTCAACCTGGTGCAAGAAGCACGGGAGCTGATGGTCAAAGCCAGCAATGCCGCCTTGAGCAGCAGCGAGCGCACCACCATTGCCAATCAGCTGCAAAGCATTCGTGAAGAGCTGACCGCCGTCGCCAACCGCACAGACACCAATGGCATTCCGCTGCTGGGCGCGCTGGGCAGCGCCCAGTCTCCCTTTCTGGGCCCGCTCAGCAGCACCCCTGACTATCTCTTCTCGGGCCAGGCAGGCCAGGCGGCAGGCAGCGGGGTCGCCATCCCCAACACGCTCGATGGTGATGCTGCTTTCATGTTCGATGCCAACCGCGACGGCAGCTTCCACGCAGCCATCACCCAGGGCACCAGCACCGTCATCCTGCCGGGCGCCACAACCAGCTCGGTGCCCACGGGTTCACAACCCAACCGTGCGCTCACCACGTCGGCCATCAGCATTGCCCCCGGCACCACGTTCAACAAGGACCCCGCCACCGGGCAGGCCTACACCTACAGCGTGAGCTTTTCCAACCTGACGCTGAACCCGGCCACCAACACCCTGACGGCCACCTACAACATCACCAGCACCGACCCGGCCTTCACCCCTCCAGCGGCGCAAACCCTCAGCCCCATCAAGATTGGTGAGAAAAACGAGTTCAGCATCAACGGCCTGCCTGCAGGCATGTCGATGAAAATCACGGCCAACCCCACCAAGGCGGTGGACGGCACCGTCACGCTGGCACCGGCAGATGGGGACACCATCAACATCTCGCCCAATGCCAGCATGTTCAGTGTGCTGGACAAGGCCATTGCCGAACTGAAGGCGGCCCCCAACTCCAACATGGCGGCCCAGGCCGCCAGCCAGGCCCTGGCCAACGTGGATATCGGGCTCGAACGCATGAGCAACATCCGCAGTTATGCGGGTGAACTGCTCAACCGTGCAGACCGCATCACCGGTGACCAGGACAAACGCTCCGTCCAGCTGGAAGGCGACCGTTCACGGGCCGAGGATCTGGATATGATCAAAGGCATTTCGGATTTTCAGAACCAGCAAACAGGCTATGAGGCAGCACTCAAGTCGTACGCGATGGTTCAGAAGCTGTCCCTTTTCAATTACCTCGGCTAGCGCTTCGATCCGCATAGCACGCGGGTCGGGCGGACGACCCACATCGCCTGAGAGCACATGGTCCAATCCGTTCTTGGCAGTCTGATCCTGGGCTATCGCCCCCTGTGGAACCGTGCGCGCCAACTCGCAGGTGTGCAGCTGTACGTACACAACGAGTCTTCGCAGGTCGTGGATGCAGGCCACCTGCTGCGCACCTTGCAGGAGCTGTGGTCCGCCAGCTCTCCGCCCCTGCTGCTGTCACCCCAGTCACACCAGTTGCTGTCATCCCTGCTGCAGAGCGCACCGCGCGGCTCCCCGTGGATTGAGGTGCGCAACGACTGGCTGGGCGACTCCACCATCTTCCACCAGGTGCGGGCTGCGCACCGCCGCGGCCTCAAGCTGGTATGGCGCGGCGAGATGGCCAACCTGCCCCCGGCCGAGATCGCCCGCTGCTTTGACAACAGCCTGCTCACGCTGCGCCCGGAAGACGCCATTGCGGCACTTCAGCGTGGGCCACAACCAGCGGGTGGTGGCAAGGCACCTGCGCGCAATATCAGCCCGATTCTTGCCGGGCAGATGTACGAAAACGTGGCCAGCCGCGCACTGATGGAACATTGCCTGGACCACAATGCCCTGGCAATTGCGGGGTGGCCTGCAGAGGATGTGCTCTACAGCATGCGGCACACGCCCCAGCAGGCCTCGCACGATGTCATCCACAAGCTCATGCGGGCCATCGACTCAGAGCAGTCGCTGGAAACCTTTGAAGACATCCTGAGCGAAGACCCCATCCTGGCCTACCGGTTCATGATTTACACGAACTCGGCGGCGCTGGGCCTGCGCACGGGCATCGATTCGCTGCGGCGCGGGCTGGTGATGATGGGCTACAGCTCCATCCAGCGCTGGCTGTCGGACCAGCTGCCGCACTCCAGCACCGAACCCAACATGCACCCCATCCGGCAGGCGATGGTGATGCGCGCTTTGCTCACCACCCAGCTGCTCAATCCGGGCATGGAAAAAGAACTGAGGCGCGAAATTTATCTGTGCGCCCTGCTGTCGCAGATGGATGAACTGTTGCGCGAGCCCCTGGGCACCATCCTGCGCCGCATCCCGCTGTCTGAGCGCATCTATGACGCCACCGTGCTGCACACCGGCCCCTATGCGCCTAGCCTGCAAATGGCCTGTGCGCTGGAAAGCGACGACGTCAGCGCCATCCGCCACCTGTGCGAAGAAAACGAGATGGAGCTGGAAGAGGTGAACCGCGCCCTGTTGCGCGTGCTGAGCGAACTCGAAGTAGAGCGCCCCGTCACCAAGCGCTGAGCTGCCCTGGCCAGGCGTTCGTCGCAGGCAGTGCCCGCAGTACGACAAGACGGAACAACGACCCTGGGGGGGTTGTGTTGGCGGCTCTTACTCCAGCACCCCTGGCTGGGTCACCAGATAGCGCTGCAAGGCTGCAATGGCCTGCCGCACCTTGGCGGGCTGTGCATCCCGCTGGGGTGTCACCGCCCAGATATCGAGCGTGCCCATCGTCCACTGCGGCAGCAACCTGACCAGACGGCCCGAGGCCAGCGCGTCCTGCACATCCAGGCTGCCCATCAGCGCCACACCCAGGCCCGCCTCGCACATTTGCTGAATGGACAACTGGTTGTTGCTCACAATCCGCGGCTCCACCCGCAGGCCGCGGGTCGCGCCCTCCGGGCCTCTCAGGTCCAGCAGCAGGCCCGCCCCTTCGCGCGCAAAGCCCAGCCAGCCGTGGGCCAGCAGGGCGTCTGGCGTTTCCGGGCTGCCATGCCGGTGCAGATACTCAGGCGAGGCGCAGAGCCACCACTCCAGCGCCCCCAGCCTGCGTGCCGCCCAGGTCGAGTCGGCCAGGCGGCCAAAGCGCACCGCCAGGTCAACCCGGGCGCTGATGAGGTCAATGGGGGCATCGTCCACCAGCAACCGCAGCCGCAGCGAGGGGTGTTGCGCCAGCATGGTCCCGAGGGCAGGAGCCACATGCCGAGCAAAGCCCACGGTGGCAGACATGCGCAACTCGCCACTGGGCGCATCGCGCGCGGCCGCCAGCTCGGCCCGCGCCTGCTCCGCCGCGGCGCACATGGCTGCGCACTGGGCGTGATAACGCTGGCCTGCTTCGGTCAAGGCCAGTTTGCGGGTGGAGCGGTGCAGCAGCGTCACGCCCTCCTCCCGCTCCAGCTGGCGCACCTGCTGGCTGACTGCTGACGGACTCAAACCCAGGGCACGGCCTGCGCCCGTCATCGAACCGTGCTGCACCACGCTGGCAAACACGGCCATCCGCTTGAGGTCGTCCAACGCATTCTCCTGTGGCAAAGACGCTGTTCAAAGGCCTCATTTTGAAGCAGTGCTTCAAAGACAAAGCATTTTCCAGCCTCTACCGCAATGCGTACATAAAAAATAAGCTTGCAGCATCTTCACTGTTTGCAGGAACACACCATGCACATCGCACTGATTGGCGCTACCGGTTTTGTGGGCACCGCCTTGTTGAATGAACTGCTGCAACGCGGCCACCGCGTGACGGCCCTGGCCCGCGACCCGGCCAAGATCCGCTCGCGTGAAGGCCTCACCGTGGTGCAGGCCGACGCGACAGACGCCGCGCAGGTAGCCCAGGCCATTCAAGGGGTGGACGCCGTGGCCAGTGCCTACAACCCTGGCTGGACGCATCCCGACCTGCACGATGAGTTTCTGCGGGGCAGCCGGGCCATCACGGCAGGCGTCAAGGCCGCTGGCGTTCAGCGCCTGCTGGTGGTGGGCGGTGCAGGCAGCCTGTACGTGGCCCCTGGCGTGCAGCTGGTGGACACCCCCCAGTTCCCGGCCGAATGGAAAAACGGCGCACTGGCCGCCCGTGAAGCGCTGAACCTGCTGCGCCAAGAATCCACGCTGCAATGGACCTTCCTCTCGCCCGCCATCCTGCTGGAGCCGGGCGAGCGCACGGGCCACTACCGCCTGGGCACCGAGTCCCCCTTGATGAACGGCGATCAGCCCGGCAAGATCAGCGTGGCCGACCTGGCAGTGGCCATCGTGGACGAGCTGGAGGCTCCACGCCACCTGCAGCAGCGCTTCACGGTAGCTTACTGAACTCAGATCGCTACGTTTTTGATAGCTTTTTGCGCTTATCCATCAAGCACTACAAGCCCATTTGACCTTCACCCTCCACTGATCTGCCAGAAAGCCTGGACTGGACCAGTCCACCGAATCTCTGAGATCAGCGGTGTGGGAGGGTCATGCATTACCCGCCCTTTGCAGCACTTTACGCAGCCCATACAGGGCTTGATACGCGGTTCACGGCAGCGGCAGAACATCGGTGTTTTGCACAAAGGAACTCCTGCCATGAACCTCGCCAAGACCCTGTGGATGCCCCTGGCTTTGCTGGCCGCTGCGGCGCAAGCGCAACCTTCGGGCCCACCACCTTCCGGCGAACGCCCGCCCATCAGCGCAGAAATGAAGGCGGCTTTTGAGGCCTGCATGTCGCAAGGCAAACCTGGGGATGCAGCATTTGACGCCTGCATGACCGCCAAGGGCTTCAAGAAGCCCGAGGGGCAACCGCCAGCGCGCTAAGAACCTGTTCAAGATCTTTTTGGGGATCATCAACAGACTCTTACTTCATCGCCGCCACCACCTGCTGGAAGGTTTGCCAAAACGCCGCCTCCTGCGTGGTCGCAAAGTTGATGCGCATGAGCGTGCTGGGTTTGCGCTCGGCATGGAACAGCGCCCCTGGGGCCAGCAGGTAGCCCTCGTCCAGCATGCGCTGGGCCAGGGCATCGGTGTCCACGCCCGTCTCCACCCATCCGAACAGACCTGTCGGCTCGGCGGCAAAGGTGCACCCGGCCTGCAGGGCCAGCTTGACGCTGCGAGAGCGGGCCGCATCAAGCCGGGTACGGATGCGCTCAGCATGGCGGCGCAGCTGGCCCTGCTCTATGCACAGGGCCAGCGCCTTCTCCAGCAAAGCCGGGGTGGTCAGCGTGGCCAGCAGCTTGGTGTCGAGCAAGGGCTCAATCAACAAAGGGGGCACCGCCATGAAACCGATGCGCCAGTTGGGCGCCAATATCTTGGCGAACCCGCTGACGTAGATGGTGCGCTGCAGCCCGTCGAGCGCCGTGAGGCGCGTGGCGTGCTCGGGCGCAATGTGGCTGTAGGTGTCGTCTTCAACCACATGGAAGTTGTGCTGGTTGGCCAGCTGCAGCACGCGGTGGGCGCTGCCGGGCGTGAGGCAATAGCCCGTAGGGTTGTGGAACACGCTCACGCTCACGTAGAGCTTGGGCTTGTGTACCTCGCAGTAGCGCGCCATCACCTCCAGGTCAGGCCCATCGGGCTTGCGCGGCACGGGCAGGATGTGCATGCCCAGCGCTGCCAGCCGCGCAAACTCCACGGCCCAGCCCGGTTCTTCCACCATCACCGGATCGCCGGGGCGCAGCAGGGTGCGGCTCACAATGTCCAGCGCATGCGTGGCCCCCACGGTGGTGATGATGTGCTCCGGCGAGGTGTGCACGTTGAGGGTGGAGAGCTTTTTGGCCAGCACGCGGCGCAGATGGGCGTCACCCAGCGGCTCGCCGTACTGCAGCGAAAACTCCTGCAGATGGCGTGAATGGGTCACCTTGCGCACGGCAGCAGGCATGAAGGTGGACTCCAGCCAGCTGGGCGGAAACACGCCCATGCCCGGCTGTGGCTTGTCGCTGATCTTGTGGAACATGCCGCGGATAAGCGCCGTGGCGTTGACGGGTGACACCCCCGGCACGCGGCCCGCCGCACGGGCGGCAAACCAGTGGGCCGTGCTCCAGCGCGCCGCCATGCGGTCCACCGCCGCGTCTTCGATCAGGCCCTCAGGCTGCGCGTCTCCCAGGGGCGCTCCAGCGGCGCCACGCCCGTTCTCCCGCACAAAAAAGCCGCGGTTCTTGCGCGCCTCCACCAGCCCTTGCGCCAGCAACTGGTCATACGCCGCCACCACCGTAGACGGGCTTACACCGTGCTGCTGTGCACACTGGCGCACCGAAGGCAAGCGCGCCCCGGGTGCCAGCAAGCGGTTGCGGATGCGCTCTGCAAACCGGGCGGAGAGCTGCTCGGTGAGGGACTGGGTGGACGATTTCATCAGCATAGGGTTATCCCGGAGGCGCGGTTTTCTGTACTGTCCTGCCAAGCAATACAGATCCGCCACTGCGCTGTCTGTCTGTATTGGTCGTGTACTGGTCTTGAAGATTACATTGAATGTCCATTCCCCACAACAAGACCTTCCCTCCCACTGCCCCAATGAGCGCTGCCGAACTCACCGCCCTGCTGCTGTTTTGCACCGCCATGAGCTTTTCGCCGGGGCCGAACACCACGCTGTCTACCGCCCTGGCGGCCAACCTGGGCCTCAGGCGCGCGCTGCGCTTTTGCCTGGCGGTGCCCACGGGCTGGACGCTGCTCATGCTGTGCAGCGGCCTGGGGCTGGGGGCCCTCATCACCGGGGTGCCTGCCTTGCGTTGGGCGGTGACCCTGCTGGGTGTGGCGTACATGCTGTGGCTGGCAGCCAAGCTGGCGCGGGCCGGGCAGATGAGCACGGTGGACGCTTCACGCCTGCAAGTCACCTTCTGGCAGGGCGTGGGCCTGCAGTTCCTCAACATCAAGGCGTGGATGCTGGCGCTGACGCTCTCGGCAGGCTGGGTGGTCAACGCGGCCGGGCAGCCTGCGACCAACCCCGGCGAGCGGCTAGCCATCATCTGCGGCGTGATGATGCTGTTCGCCTTCAGCAGCAACTTTGTGTATGCGCTGGTGGGCTCGTTGCTGCGCCAGTGGATGGCGCAGGGCTCGCGCCTGCTGTGGTTCAACCGTGCGCTGGCCCTGGTGCTGGTGCTCACCGCGACCTGGATGCTCACGCTATGACCATGAACGCTGCACAAGAGAAAGAGGCCCTGCTGTGGGGCATGGTGGGCATCACGCTGTTTGCCGCCACCCTGCCCATGACGCGATTGGCCGTGGGCAGTGCAGAGCTGCCCCAGCTCTCGCCGTGGTTTGTCACCTTCGGCCGCGCTGCCGTGGCGGGCGTGCTGTCCATCGGCTACCTGCTGTGGCAGCACAGCCAGGGCGCGTTGAATGTGCCCCGGCGCAGCGAATGGCCATTGCTGGCGGTCACGGCCTTTGGCGTCATCGTGGGGTTTCCGCTGTTTTTGGCGCTGGCATTGCGCCATGTGCCCAGCACGCACGGTGCAGTGGTCACTGCCCTGCTGCCTCTTTCTACCGCAGTGCTTGGAGCCCTGTGGTACCGGCAGCGCCCTTCCGGTGGCTTCTGGGCCTGTGCGGTGGCGGGCAGCGGCCTGGTGCTGGGCTTCATGGTGTGGCGCGCGGGCGGCATCTATCTGGGGGCAGCCAACATCTACCTCTTGATTGCCATGACCACCGGGGCGCTGGGCTACATCGGCGGTGCTCGCCTGACACCCCGACTGGGGGCCGAGCAGGTGATTTGCTGGGTGCTGGTGTGCAGCCTGCCGCTCACCCTGCCGGTGGCCGCCTGGTTTGCCCCCGCAGATCCGTCGCAAATCCGCGCCCCCGCCTGGATGGGCTTTGCCTACGTCGCCCTGTTTTCAATGTGGATCGGCTTTTTTGCCTGGTACCGCGCCCTGGCGCTGGGTGCCGTGCGGGTCAGCCAGATTCAGCTGATGCAGCCGTTTTTGAGCCTGCTGTTTGCCGTGCCGCTGGCCGGTGAACGGCTGGACGCCACCACGCTGGTGTTTGCACTGGCCGTGATCGCCACGGTGTACGTGGGCAAAAAGATGCCCATCGCATCCCACCCCGCCCCCAACACCACACCCACTGACGGAAAGCCCGCATGAAACTCAGCCACATCCCCTTTGGCACGACCGACTGGGCCACCGTGCCCCGCGAAGAGAAAAGCGCGCAGGCAGGCCAGGCCTTCTGGCGCACGCAGCAGTTGGGCGACGTGCGGGTGCGCATGGTGGAGTACACGCCGGGCTATGTATCGGACCATTGGTGCACCAAAGGACACATCCTGCTGTGCCTAAGTGGCGAGCTGCATACCGAGCTGCAGGACGGTCGGCAGTTCACCCTCAAGCCTGGTATGAGTTATCAGGTGGCGGACAATGCGGAACCACACCGGTCCACCGCACCACAAGGAGCCACCTTGTTCGTGGTGGACTGAGCCCCGGCACCGCTTTGCGCACGGGTTTTGATTTTTTCTGACGACTTTGCAACGCTGGGTGGCCCTGCAACGAGACCGCCCGAGGAGAACGAGAGTGAAACTGAACGACCTTCCACAGACCAGCACCTGGACCCTGGCCCGCCGCGCCGAGCGTATGAACCCTTCGGTCATCCGCGAAATCCTGAAGGTCACGGAAAAGCCCGGCATCATCAGTCTGGCCGGTGGCCTGCCCTCGCCCAAGACTTTCCCGGTCTCTGCCTTTGCCGAAGCCTCGGCCGCCGTGCTGGCCAACGATGGCGCGGCCGCGCTGCAATACGCCGCCAGCGAGGGCTACGGCCCGCTGCGCCAGGCGATTGCCGACTTTTTGCCCTGGGATGTGAACCCCGACCAGATCCTCATCACCACCGGCTCGCAGCAGGCGCTGGACCTGATTGCCAAGGTGCTGATCGACGAAAACAGCCGCGTGCTGGTGGAGACCCCCACCTACCTGGGCGCGCTGCAGGCCTTCACCCCCATGGAGCCCGCCGTGGTGTCCGTGGCCAGCGATGATGAAGGCGTGCTCATCGACGACCTGAAAGCCAAGGTGGGCACGGGTGCCGACAAGGCGCGATTCCTGTATGTGCTGCCCAACTTCCAGAATCCCACGGGCCGCACCATGAGCGATGCGCGTCGCGCCGCACTGGTGCAGGCGGCCGCCGAGCTGAACCTGCCCCTGGTGGAAGACAACCCCTACGGCGACCTGTGGTTTGACAACCCACCGCCCGCACCGCTCACGGCCCGCAACCCTGAGGGCTGCATCTACATGGGTTCGTTCTCCAAGGTGCTGGCTCCCGGTCTGCGCCTGGGCTTCATCGTGGCACCCAAGGCGGTGTACCCCAAGCTGCTGCAGGCCAAGCAGGCCGCCGACCTGCACACCCCTGGCTACAACCAGCGCCTGGTGGCCGAGGTGATGAAGGGCAACTTCCTGGACCGCCATGTGCCCACCATCCGCGCGCTGTACAAGCAGCAGTGCGAGGCCATGCTGGCCGCATTGACCCAAGAAATGGCGGGCCTGGATGTGCACTGGAACCGCCCCGACGGCGGCATGTTCCTGTGGGTGCGCCTGCCAGAAGGCATGAGCGCCATCGACCTGCTGCCCAAGGCGGTGGAGCGCAACGTGGCCTTTGTGCCCGGTGCCGCCTTCTACGCCGACAACGCGGACCCACGCACGCTGCGCCTGTCGTTCGTCACCTCCACGGCCGAGCAGATTGCCACCGGCATCGCTGCACTGGCCGCAGCAATCCGCGAACACAAGGGCTGATCCGCATGCTGAGGCTGTGGGGACGGTTGTCGTCCATCAACGTGCGCAAGGTGGTGTGGGCCGCGCAAGAGCTGGGGCTGCCGCTGCAACGCACCGATGCAGGCGGGCAGTTCGGCATCGTGCGCGAGGCCGGCTACCTGCAGCGCAACCCCAACGGGCTGGTGCCGCTGATGGAAGACGGCGACACCGGCGTGGTGCTGTGGGAATCGAATGTCATCGTGCGCTACCTGTGCGCCCGGCACGCCCCTGGCAAGCTCTACCCCGATGACCTGCCCGCCCGCTTTGTGGCAGAGCAGTG
This sequence comes from Acidovorax sp. DW039, assembly GCF_037101375.1. Classification (NCBI taxonomy): domain Bacteria; kingdom Pseudomonadati; phylum Pseudomonadota; class Betaproteobacteria; order Burkholderiales; family Comamonadaceae; genus Acidovorax; species Acidovorax sp. DW039. Next base: position 4,223,922 of record NZ_AP029019.1, read on the forward strand.
GATGGACTGGCAACAGACCACGCTGAACCCCGCCGGGCGCGATGCCTTCATTCAGTGGATACGCACCCCTGCAGCCCAGCGCAACAGCAGCGTGATTGCCGCCTCGGTCGCAGCCACCGAGCCTTTGCTCGACCTGCTGGAGCAGCACCTGTCGCGGCAGCCCTACATGGCGGGCGAGCGCTTCACAATGGCCGATATTCCGGTAGGTTGCGAACTGCACCGCTGGTGGAGCCTGCCGCAGGACAAGCCCCCACGCCCGGCGCTGGAGCGCTGGTACCGCGAAGTCAGCACCCGCCCCGGCGCACGGGGCGTGCTGGACCAGCCATTGGCATAACCCCCTTGCCCACACGACAGCACGGAACAGCCCCTGACGGAAGAGCCCATGCGCCAGCGCCATTTCAAGCAAATTGATGTATTCAGCCACCAGCCCGGGTTTGGCAACCCCGTGGCAGTGGTGCTTGATGCGCAGGGGCTGAGCGATTCGGACATGCGGCGCTTTGCCGCGTGGACCAATCTTTCTGAGACCACCTTTCTGCTCCCCCCTACCGAGGCAGGGCACACGGCTGGAGCAGACTACCGGCTTCGCATTTTTTCGCCCCGTGGAGAGCTGCCTTTTGCGGGACACCCCACACTGGGCACTTGCAGGGCCTGGCTGCAGCAAGGCAACACGCCTCGTGTCCCAGGGCTGGTGGTGCAGGAATCCGCACAAGGCCTGGTGCAGATCGAGCACCGGGGCGAGATGCTGGCCTTTGCCGCGCCCCCCCTCAAGCGCAGCCAGCCCAGCCCGGCCCTGGTACCCCTCATCGCCAGCGCCTTGGGCCTGCGCCCTCCACAGATACGTGATGCGCAGTTGCTCGACAACGGCCCGGTGTGGCTGGGCCTGCTGCTTGACAGCGCAGAGACTGTACTGAGCCTAGCACCCGACCATGCCCGCCTCAAAGACCTGGGGCAAGACGTGGGTGTCATCCACCTCAACCCGGACGTGCAGGGCAGCCAGCACCCTGCAGCCATAGTGCGCGCTTTTGCCGCCCCCATGGGCAACCCCGAAGACCCGGTCACCGGCAGTCTGAACGCCAGTCTGGCCCAATGGCTGATCTCTGAAGGGCTGGCCCCCTCCGGCTACGTGGTCGCTCAGGGCGAATGCCTGGGACGTGCCGGGCGCGTTCACATACGCCAGGATATGCACGGACAGGTCTGGGTAGGCGGCCACACCGTGACCTGCATTGAAGGAACTGCCCTGCTATGAAGCATCCGGTCCCGTTACTGTCGTCTTTGCGGCCTCTGCAGGCATTGCTGCTGGCACCGGCCAGCGGCTGACCCCCACAGTTCAACCATTCCGGTGGCCCCTGCCTATGCGGGTCAGCCGCCGGTGTGCCCCGTTTCACCATTCACTTCAAGGAGAACGCCCATGCACCACCGTCCTTTTCAGCAAGTCGATGTCTTCACCGACACGCCCTACCGTGGCAACCCCCTGGCGGTAGTGCTGGACGGTACGGGCCTGACCACGGAGGAAATGCAACAGTTCACCAACTGGACCAACCTGTCGGAAGCTACGTTCCTGCTGCCGCCCAGTTCGCAAGGCCGCGCCGCCGGGGCGGACTACCGCGTGCGCATCTTCTGCCCCGGGCGCGAACTGCCGTTTGCCGGGCACCCCACCCTGGGGTCTTGCCACGCCTGGCTGAAGGCTGGTGGCCAGCCCCAGGTGGCAGGCAAGGTGGTTCAGGAATGCGGTGTCGGCCTGGTCACACTCCGGCAAGATGGCCAACGCCTGGCGTTTGCAGCGCCGCCCCTGATCCAAAGTGGGCCTCTGGCCGAAGAGGATGTGGTGCTGATTGCCAAAGGCCTGGGCGTGGCACGCAGCGACATCCTGCACCACGCCTGGTGCGACAACGGCCCCAACTGGCGCGGCGTGATGCTGCGCAGCAGCGAGCAGGTGCTGGCGCTCAAGCCCGACGCCAGCATCCTGGGCCAGCTGGATGTGGGCGTGGTGGGACCGCGTGGCAAAGTGGGCGTGGTGGGCAGCACGGACGCCGCAGGCATCGCCTTTGAAGTGCGCGCCTTCTTCCCCGGCAACAACGGGCTGGCCGAAGACCCCGTGACCGGCAGCCTGAACGCCGCGCTGGCTCAATGGCTGATCGGCGCGGGCCTGGCCCCCACGCAGTACGTGGCCAGCCAGGGCACCTGCCTGACCCGCGCCGGGCGCGTGTACGTGGAACAGGATGGTGACACCATCTGGGTGGGCGGCAGCAGCGTCACCTGCATGCAAGGCGAGGTGCTGCTATGACGGCCACGGCACAGGGCCCCTGCATCGACCACCTGGTGGTGCTGGCTACCGACCTGGCCAGTGGCGTGGCATGGTGCGAGCGCACGCTGGGCATCACCCCCACCGCTGGTGGAGAACACCCGTTGATGGGCACCCACAACCGTATCCTCAACATCAGCAGCCCCGTGCACCCGCGCGCCTATCTGGAGATCATTGCTATCAATCCAGGCGCTGCCAGCGCACGACCCGCGGGCGCTAGACGCTGGTTTGACATGGATGACGCCAGCCTGCAAGCCCAGGTGGCTGCGCACGGTCCACAACTCATCCACTGGGTGGCCAGCGTGCCCGATGTGGCCGAGCGATGCGCAGCACTGTCGGCGCTTCACATCGACCGGGGGCCCATTCTCACCGCCAGCCGCCCCACACCCAACGGCTTGCTGCAATGGCAGATCACCGTGCGCGACGACGGCCTGCGCCTGATGGACGGCTGCCTGCCCACGCTCATCCAGTGGGGCAACGTGCACCCTTGCGACAGCCTGCCCGCCAGCGGCGTGCAGCTGCAGCAGTTGGGCCTGCACCATCCGCAAGCAGCCACGCTGCATGCAGCCTGCGATGCCGTGGGGCTTGCACACTGCATTGCCATTGCGCCTAGCGGCGAACCTCACCTCTCGGTACAGCTCAGCACCCCCAACGGCATCGTGACCCTGTCATCTCTCCCTCTTGCGAAAGGCCATTCATGAACACCCGCCTCGACCCCACCGCCCTGCTGCCCACCCTGGCCGACATCGAAGCCGCGGCAGACGTGGTGTACCGCGACTTTGCCGCCACGCCCCAGTACCGCTGGGGGCTGCTGAGCCAGCGCCTGGGTACCGACTGCTGGCTCAAGCACGAGAACCACACGCCCGTGGGCGCTTTCAAGATCCGCGGCGGCCTCACCTACTTTGACCAGCTCGCCCAACGGGGCGCGCTGCCCAAGGAGGTCATCAGCGCCACACGCGGCAACCACGGCCAAAGCATGGGCTGGGCCGCACGCCGCCACGGCGTGGCCTGCACCATCGTCGTTCCACGGGGCAACTCAGTGGAAAAGAACGCGGCCATGCGCGCCTTGGGCGTCACGCTCGTTGAACATGGCGAGGACTTTCAGGAAGCCCGTGAACACGCCATGCAGCTTGCGACGGAGCGCAACGCCCACATGGTGCCGAGCTTTCACCCCGACCTGCTGCGCGGCGTGAGTACCTACTGGTGGGAATTTCTGCGCGCCGTGCCGCAGCTCGATGTGGTGTACGTGCCCATCGGCCAGGGCTCAGGCGCCTGCTCGGCCATCGCAGCCAAACTGGCACTGCAGCACCCCGTGCGAGTGGTGGGCGTGGTCAGCAGCCACGCCACCACCTATGCCGATTCGCTGGCCGCAGGCCGCGTGGTGGAAGCACCGGTCAGCACCCAGCTGGCCGACGGCATGGCCTGCCGAGTGGCTGACCCGGAAGCCCTGGCTGTGCTGGCCCCACATATCGACCACATCGTGCAGGTGAGCGATGCCGAGGTGGCCGCCGCCATGCACGCCTTGTTCACCGACACCCACAACGTGGCCGAAGGGGCGGGTGCTGCTGCGCTGGCGGCAGCCTTGCAGGAACGTGAGCAGCTCCAAGGCAAAACCGTAGGACTTGCGTTGACGGGGGGCAACGTGGATGCGTCGGTTTTCGCGCAGACCCTGCGAACGGGCCATTGAGCAAGTCACGAAGAGCTGGCAACAAAAAAGGGGGCAGAGCCCCCTTTTAATTTGGTTTGCGCCGTCATCGCAGCAGCATGGCAGTCACTTGACTGGCGGGCGGCACTGACCGCCCTCCGCCATCTCCAGCTTGGCTACGTCCGCCTTGCCTTGCGCTTCAGTCACCTGCTCCAGGTCGGCGCCACCCACCATCAAACCTACTTTGATGAACTGGCGAATGAAGTAATTCTTGCCTGACTCAAAAAAGAGTTCGAGCTTGTTGGGAGAGAACTCGGACTCGGTCTCCACGGTGTGCGTCTTGCCGCCATCGACCTGCGTGTAGAAAAACACATCGGGTGCGCTGGCGCCCACGCAATTGCCGTCAATCCGCAAATCCTTGCTCAGAGCCTTGCCGAGCACGCTGTTGCGATACAGGTAAACGCCCGATTTGCCTTCGGGAGGCAGCTGAAACTCTTTGGCCTTGGCGGACTGCTCTTTGGAAGCCATATTGACCGAAGCGCAGCCAGTCATCAAAACGGAAACGGCCAGCGCGACGTAAATTGATTTTTTCATGGTGTAGTGAAGTAATTTGGATCTCCAAGGCCACTGGCAAGGTGCTCACCCTGCCGCCTCCCGGCCTTGGCCGAAAAATTGTAATGACCGCACGCACGTTGCAACGCCGCCCATGTACGCAGGCGTCAGCCAGTCATCAGTGTTTTCAGTCGCTCCAGTGACAAGCAGCGCAGGGGTTTGTTTTCAAAATCCCCCCATGGGAACCCTCTACCTCGTGCGCCACGGCCAGGCCTCGTTTGGCGCTGATGATTACGACGTGCTCAGCCCCCTGGGGCATGAGCAGGCGGTGCGCCTGGGTCAGTACTGGCGCGCGCGGGGCATGCGGTTTGATGCCGTGCTGACGGGCACGCTGCGCCGCCACACGCAAACCCTGGCAGGCATTGCCGAGGGCCTGCAAACACAACCCGATGTGCTGCAACTGCCGGGCCTCAACGAATACGATAGCCATGCGCTGATCAGCGCGATACACCCGCAGCCCCTGGGCCCGGCGGATACCCCTGAGCGCTACCGTGCGCACTTTCGCATCCTGTGCGACGCCCTGGCGCAGTGGATGGCGGGCGTCATCAGCCCGCAGGGCATGCCGAGCTGGAATGCATTTTCAGCCGGTGTGCGTGCGGCGCTGGACCATGTGCGCCACCACCATGCAGGCCAGAACGTGCTGCTGGTCAGCAGCGGCGGCCCCATCTCCACCGCCGTGGGCGAGGTGCTGGGCACGGCCCCCGAGGTGACGATTGCGCTGAACATGCGTATCCGCAACAGCGCGGTGACGGAGTTTTCGATTGCGCCCAAGCGGCTGATGCTGCAGACGTTCAATACCCTGCCCCACCTCAATGAACCAGAGCACGCGGCGCTGATCACCCACGCCTGAGTCGCTGCGGACAAGTCACAAACGACAAAACCCGCGGCCTCCACGATTCGCTACACCGGCCCGCTGCGCCGCCCACGCCGTGCACCGCCACGCATGCGGTAGGTGCGCGGCAGGTGTTCATGGTCCGCCACCAGCCAGTCGGCGTTGCGCTGCAACTGATCGAGCGCCCGATCCAATGCCTCCAGGGCTTCGGCATCCATGCCACGCAGCAGGGCCTGGTTGATGCGCCGCACGGGCGGAAAAAGTGCCTCATACAGCGCATGCCCCTGGTCTGTCAGGCACAGCCGCGCCTGGCGTTTGTCGCCGGGCAACGGCTCGCGGGTGATCAGCTTTTTGTCCAGCAGCGATGAAATCGCACGCGAGGTACGCGCCCGGTCCAGCGCCAGGCGCTGCGCCAGCTCTGACGGAGGCAGGTGGGGATGCCGCTGCAGCCACATCAGCACCGCCCATTCGCGCCGGGTAATGCCATGGCCGCCCTCGCACAGCCGCACCACCAGGCTGCCCGCCGACGCCGTCACCTTGCTCAAGCGGTACAGCAGCAATTCGTTCGCAGATTGGGGATCAATCAGGGAATGCGATGAGGTTGACACGGCTCGGCCCAGCAACAGTTGATTTGAACAATTGATTGTCGCGCTCCTAGAGTTGCTCCGTCTGGTAATCCTGTGGAGTCCTTCTCATGCAAAAACTTCGCCGTCGCACCTGGCTGGCCACCATCGCCAGCGGTCTGTGCCTGTCTACCGCGCTCACTGGTCTCTCCACCACCACGGCGCACGCCCAAACCCATGCGGATACGACGCTGCGCATCGTGGTCGGCTACCCGCCCGGTGGCTCCAGCGACCGCGTGGCCCGCATCGTGGCCGACAAGCTGCAGGCCAAGCTGGGCAGCCCGGTCATCGTGGAGAACAAAACAGGCGCGGGTGGCCGACTTTCGGCCCAATATGTGAAGGCAGCCCCGGCCAACCAGCCTGCGCTGCTGCTGGCCAACCCCGCCGTGATGGTGGTGGCCCCGCTGGTGTTTCCGGACGCGGGGTACGACGCCGAGCGCGACTTCCGCGCCGTGAGCCATGTGAACAGCTACGAGTTTGGCGTAGCCGTGGCCAGCGCCGTGCCGGTGAAGGAGCTGCCCCACCTGCTGGCCTGGTTGCGCGCCAACCCTGCCCAGGCCAACTTTGGTGTGCCGGCCACCGGCAGCCTGCCGCACTTCTTTGGTCTGATGGTGGGCGATGTCGCCAAGGTGCGCGCCGAAATCGTCGGCTACCGCGGCTCCGCCCCGCTGACCACCGATCTGATCGGCGGCCAAGTGCCCGTGGCGTTCGACACGTTGGACAGCCTGCTGCCCCAGCACGAGGCGGGCAAGGTACGCGTGCTGGCCGTATCGAGCGCCAAACGCAGCCCGCTGGCCCCCAATGTTCCCACCTTCAAGGAGGCGGGTCTGGACCTGGTGGCCACGGGCTGGAACACCTTCTTCGCCCCCGCCAGCATGCCTGCCGCGCAGGTGGAGCGTCTGTCGCAGCTCATCCAGGACGTGATGAAAGACCCCGACACGCGCCGCAAGTTTGAGGCCGCCAACATGGAACCGGTAGCCGCCAGCCGCGTGCAGACCGAGGCGATGCTCAAGGCCTACAAGGCGCAGTGGGCGCCCGTGGTGCAACGCTCAGGCTTCAAGCCTTGAGGAGGGAACGAGATGACACCAGCCTCCCGCCCCAACATCATCTTCATCGTGGCCGATGACCTGGGCTACGCCGACCTGGGCTGCTACGGCGGCCGCAACGCAAGCTTTGGCCCCGTCTCGCCCGTGCTCGATGGCCTGGCCGCGCGCGGCCTCAAGCTCACGCAGGGCTACTCCAACTCGCCCGTGTGCTCGCCCACCCGCTTTGCGCTGATGACTGGCCGCTACCAGTACCGCCTGCGCGGCGCAGCCGAGGAGCCCATCAACAGCAAGAGCCGGGGCAGCACCACGCTGGGCCTGCCGCCCGAGCACCCCACGCTGCCCTCACTGCTGCGCGATGCGGGCTACCGCACGGCGCTGATGGGCAAGTGGCACCTGGGCTACCCGCCCGCGTTCAGCCCGCTGCGCTCGGGCTATGACGAGTTCTTCGGCCCCATGTCGGGCGGGGTGGACTACTTCACCCACTGCAGCTCTACCGGCCAGCACGACCTGTACCTGGGCGACGCCGAGCAGCAGGAAGACGGCTACCTCACCGACCTGATCACCGACCACGGCCTGGACTTTGTGCGCCGCATGGCCAGTGGCGCACGCAGCGGCACGCCGTTCTTTCTGAGCCTGCACTACACCGCGCCCCACTGGCCGTGGGAAACCCGCGACGACGAGGCGCTGGCGCAGGAGGTGAAGGGCAACCTGTTCCACCTGCACGGCGGCAACATCGACACCTACCGCCGCATGATCCACCACATGGACGAAGGCATTGGCCGCCTGATGGACCTGTTGCGCGCCGAGGGGCTGGAGCGCGACACGCTGGTCGTGTTCACCAGCGACAACGGCGGCGAGCGCTTCTCCGACAACTGGCCCCTGGTGGGCGGCAAGATGGACCTGACCGAAGGCGGCATCCGCGTGCCATGGATTGCGCACTGGCCCGCCGTGATCGCGCCCGGCAGCACCAGCACGCAAACCTGCATGACCATGGACTGGAGCGCCACGATGCTCGACGCCGCAGGCGCCCCTGCCTCCGCCAGCCATCCGCTGGATGGCCGCTCGCTCATGCCGCTGCTGCGCGATGCCACCTGGCACGACGACCAGCCCCTGTTCTGGCGCATGAACCACCGGGGCCAGCGCGCCATGCGCCACGGCCCCTGGAAGTACCTGCGCGTGGACGGCCACGACTACCTCTTCAACCTGGAAGACGACGAACGCGAACGCGCCAATCTGGCCCCCATCGCCCCCGAGCGGCTGGCGGCCATGGTGCAGGCGTGGGAGGCGTGGGAAGCCACCATGCCGCCTATCCCGGCCGATGCTACGGTGAGCCTGGGTTATGGAGTCAAGGACATGCCGCAGCGGTAACGGGCTGCGTGGCGAGCAGGGGCTTGCCCCTGCAGCCCCCTCATCAAGGCCGATCCACAATCACCAGCGTGCCCTGGCTGCCCGGGGCTACCCCATGCGCCGTGCCCGCAGGCACGATGACCATCTGGCCGCTGTACACCGATACCGTGTCACCACCCACCGTCAGGTGCATGACCCCGTCCAGCACCAGCAAGGCTTCGTCATAGGTGTGCACTTCGTCAGGGTAAGCCTGAGCGTCCATGCGCAGCACCTTGATGTGGGCACCGGCGGCCTGGCCAAGGATGGTGGATTGCCAAGCCTGGGGCAGCTGGATGGAAGTGAGGAGAAGGTCGTGAAATTGCATGTTGGCGAAAGGTTTCTCACAAAAATTGCCTAGCCCGCCACAGCACGGGGCCGAATGCGCAATGCCAGCACCACGCCACCCACCAGCAGCGCCACGCCTGCGAGCGTGAGGTATGCCGGTGCCTCGCCCCGCAACAGGTAGGCATAGAGCAGCGCGGCCAGGGTTTCAAATACGATGAACTGGCCCGCCAGCGCGGTGGGCAGGCGCTGGCTGGCCTCGTTCCAGCAATGAGTGGCAAGCCAGGAGGTGAGCAGGCCCATGGCCAGCATTAGGCCCGCGAACACCAGCGGGCGCGGCCCCAGGGGCATGGGGGTTGGCTGGCTGGCCGTGGCATTCCAGGCCCAGAAGGCGACGTAGCCCAGCCAGGCCATGGGCAGCGTGGCCAGCCCTTGGGCTGTGGCCCATGCGCGGGGAGAACGGTCGGGGTGCTGCCGCAACCACTGCGCGTTGCGCAGCGGGTACCAGGTCCAGCACACCACGGCCGCCACCGCCAGGGCCACGCCGCTGGCATAGCGCGCCAGGTCGGTCTGCGGCTGCTGGGCCAGGGCCTGCATTTCCACGTGGTTGACGCAGGCGATACCCGCCAAAATCAATGCCAGGCAGGGCAGCAAGCGGTGCCAGGGCAAGAGCCCGTCGCGCTGGCGGTGCAGCACATTGGCGCTGATCGCAATCACTACCGGCAGGGTGCCAATCACCATGGTGGGCACCGGCCCGCCTGCGCGCTGGATGGCGCTGGCCAGCAGCAGGTAGTACAGCAGGTTGCCCACGGCAGAGAGCTTGAGCGCCTCCCACCAGTCGGCTCGGGACAGCGCCCGCAGCCCGGCCCGGTCCCACCACGCCAGCGGCAGCGCCACCAGACCAAACGCCAAGTAGCGCCCCGCCACCAGCAAGGCGGCTGGATAGTCGGGCAACAGCAAGGGGCCCACAAACGCCAAGCCCCACATCAGGCCCGCCACCAACGCAAACAACACACCGATTGCCATGCACACCCCCAAGATTCTGGGAAGTGTCACGCACACCGGTGCGGCTGTCTTGTACGAGATTGCTGTGGTTCAGGCTGCAGGGCGCAAAGATGTACTGCGAGGGCGGTGGACCTGCCGCTGGTAGCGTGCGGGAGATACCCCATAACGCTGCACAAACGCACGGCTGAGGTGGGCCTGATCGGCCAGCCCCGCCATGGCGGCCACTTCAGCCGCTGGCACGCCCTGGGCCAGCCAGCGCTTGGCGGCATGCAGGCGCAGCGCCATCAGCATCTTGTGTGGCGTGACGTGGTACTGCGCCTGAAACTGCCGCAAAAAGTGGAAGCGGCTCAAGCCCGCCACGGCGGCCAGATCATCCAGCCCCCAAGGCTCGGCCAACGCGGCGCGCATGCAGTCCAGCACCCGGTCAAAGCGGCCTGCCGCCGCCTCGGTGCCAGAGCCCACGCCTCGGGCATAAGGGCGCAAGGCCGCCACCAGCTGCACCAGCAGCCCATCCATCTCCAGCGCATCGTCCGACTGCCACAGCGCCCCGAGCAGCCCAGACAAGGCGCGGGAGCGCTTCGGGTCACCATCCACCACGGCGCGGTCAAACCACCATCCGCTCTCGCCAGCGATCTCCGTGAGCGCATCGGGGTCCAGGTACAGCATGCGGTAGCCCCAGCCTTCGGGGCACTCCGCCTGGCCGGTGTGCAGCACATCCGGGTTCATCAGCACGATGGAGCCCGGTGCCGCCAGGTGGTCTGCGCCCCGGTAGCGAAAGCGCTCCACACCTTCCTCGATCACGCCAAAGCCAAAGGCCTGGTGCGTGTGCGGCTCAAACGCATGGTGCACGATGCGGGCCTGGAACAGCTCCACCCCCGTCCGGTGCGCAGGCATGCGGAACTCGGCCCGGTCGGTGGGGGCTTCGAGGGTGTGGCGGTGGATGGGGGCGAGGGAGGGCATGAGGGGCGAGACTTGCTGCGCAGGTGCTTCCGCAAAACGAGGCTCATACGCAGGGGCGCTGGGATTATCGGGCTTCGCTTCAAGGTGTGGTTGCGGGGCTTGCTGGCTGGTCTTGCCGCATGCCTGTGCCCAGGGCAGGAGCCGGGGAGTGCGCCCGGCGGCGCAGTAACTTTCTCTTGTCTCGCCAAGAGAAAGTCACCAAAGAGAAAGCGACCCCGCTGTCTGCGTCCCCTGCGCTTCGCTCCGGGGCAACCTGCGGTGCTCGCGGGCGGGGTGCGCCGCAGAACTCGCTACGCGCTGACGCGCTCCGCTCAAACAACTGCGGCGAGTCAGTTCACGATGCACGTGTGTCCTTCGGCACACGTGCCACCCCGCCCGCTGCGCTCCTCGGCGCATACAGAGGGGATGGGGAGCGGACATCCATTCGGGCCATTGCTTCGCTCGGCCCGAATTCGCGGGCGCAAGCGCCTCGCGCTGGACGCAGCACTGACAGGGTCGAGCGCAGCGACGACCCGAGCGGCTGTTTGGCTGTTTGGCTGTTTGGCTGTTTGGCTGTTTGGCTGTTTGGCTGTTTGGCTGTTTGGCTGTTCGGCTGTTCGGCTCCCCCCCCTGCTGGCTGCGCCTGCGGCGGTGCGGTTGCGGGGTGAGCATGGGCGTCGAAGCGCCCATGCCTCGTCCTCTAGCTCGCCGGGGTTGTCCAAGCGGAGCGCCCACGGCGCGCAGCGAGTTCCACGGCGCACCCCGCAACCGCACCGCCGCAGGTTTGCCCCTTCGCAAAGCGAAGGGGTCGCAGACTGGGGGTCGCCTTTTCTTTGGTGACTATCTTTTGGCGAAGCAAAAGAAAGTTACTGCGCCGCCGGGCGCACTCCCCGGCTCCCGCCCCGGGCACAGGCATGCGGCAAGATCAGCCAGCAAGCCCCGACTCCGACAAGCTCAGCCCGAACGGTTAACGCAAGCACAGGAAAACACTACAAATTCCATAGCTTCCCACGCTTATTCCATAAGCGCTAGAGCCCCAAAACCCCTCAAGCTCTTCGCCCCCACCACACCAGAAAAACATCCACCACCGTCAACACCAGCATCGACACCCCCACCAACGGAAACACCACCCCACCCACCACCAGCACAGCCGTCACAGCCCACAAAGCACGCCGCTGCGCAGGCAACGGCGGCACGCCCACACCACCCGCAGGCCGACGCTTGAACCACATCACCGCGCCCGACACACACAACAAGACAATGCCCGCGCACACCACCACCAGCAGCAACTGATTGGCCACGCCCCATTCCTGCCCCAGGTGGATGTTGATACCCCACTCCAGCCAACGCCCCAGCGGGCCATAGTCGGCATAAGACATATCGAGCAACGACTGGCCTGTGTACTGGTCCAGATGCACCACGCGCTGACGGGCCAGGTCGTGCGGGTAGACGGAGGCGGTGAACACGCCCTGCGCGCCCTGGGGCGGGTTGACGGTGTAGCCGGGGGCCAGTTGCAGGCGCTGCACCTGGACCATCACGGTGTCGATGTCCAGCGCAGTGCGTGCAGTGCCAGACGTTGTGGCTGCGGGCTGCGCAATCGCACCCTCGCCATGCAGAGCGTGTGGGTTGTCTTCTGCCTTGGCCTGGGCATGCGCTAAGTGATTTTCATGGCCCGCACCGCCCGGCTGCTGCGTTTGCTGCAGCGTCCACGGCAGGTGCGCCGCATCCGCCAGGGGCTGGCCGGACATGGGCAACTGCACACGCACGCCAGCCGGGTAGCCAAAGTTGTGGCCGTTGGCCCATTGGTTAGCCTGCGCGCCCCACAGCACCGACCACGGCATGCCGGTGATGGCGAGGAACAGCAGGCCCAAGCCCACCACCAGCCCGGTGACGGCGTGCAGATCGCGCCAGTACATCCGCTGACGCGGGGTTCCGCGCACGCTGACCACGCCGCCCCGCGCTGCTGCACCTTGCCCACGCGGCCACCACAGATAGAGACCAGTGAGCACCAGCAGAATCGCCCAGCCCGCCGCCATCTCGATGAAGCCACGCTGCACCGGCCCAAAGTACTTGAGGCTGTGCAGCTTGCGGATCGTCCAGCCCAGGGTGCCCCGGTCGCTCAGGGTGCCCAGCACCTGGGCGTTGGCGGGGTTCAGGTACACGGCCACCTTGGCGCCGTCGGCGGTGCGCACGCCCACCTCGGCAGAGCGGCCCGGTGCGGCGGCGGGCGTGTACTTGAACCATGCGCCCGGCTGCGCGGCCAGGGCGGCTGCCAGCACGGCGCTGTGCGGCGCGGGCTCGGCGCCTGGCGATGCGGGCACCGGCACCGTGAGCAGGTCCGCATGCACACGCTGATCAATGGCGTCGTGGTACACAAACAGCGCGCCCGTCACCGCCAGCCAGATGAGCAGGGGCAGCACCAGCAGCCCGGCGTAAAAGTGCCAGCGCCAGACGGCGCGGTACAGACTGCTGCGGGTGAGTGCGGTGCCTGGCTCTGCTGGCCCATCGACCGCATCGGGCGCAGAAGTGAGAGCGCGCGCCATGGTCAGAACTTCCAGTTCAGGCTGGCGTAGGCGCTGCGGCCATCGCCGGGCGAGTAGCCAGACGAGCCGCTGTCGTACCACGCATAAACGTACTTGCGGTTGGTCACGTTCTTGAGCTGCACGCCCACATCCAGCGTGGGCGACAGGCGCCAGGTGGCCCCCAGGTTCAGCAGCGCGTAGCCCCCGGTGCGGCCCAGGGTGTTGGTGCGCTCCAGGTAATAGTTGCCCTGTGCATTGGCCCAGGCGCTGAGCTTGAGCTGCGTGCTGGCCTGGTAGTCCACGCCCAGCGTGGCCAGGTAGTGCGGCACGTTTTCAATCTCTTTGCCGCGTGTGGCGGGGGCGCTGGGGTCGGGCTCCACAATGCGCGCAATTTGCGACGAGTAAGCCACCCAGCCGCTCCACTGCGCGTTCAGGCGGGCGTTGGCCTGCAGGTCCAGCCCCTTGCGCAGCGTGCGGCCCACATTGCCCTGGCCACCGGGGTCGGGCAGGCCGTTCACGCCCAGCACGCGGGCCACTTCGCCGCTGGCGCGCTGCTCCCAATAGGCCACGCGGGTTTCGATGCCTGGGGCAGGTTGCCACTTCACGCCTGCCTCCCAACCGTCGTTGAGCGAGGGATCGAGGTTGCGACTTTGCGATGCGGTGCGGTAGCTGTCGATGCCCGCGCCAATCTGGAAGGTGCGGCCCCAGTTGGCATACACGCTGGTGTCAGGCCGCACGGCGTACACCACGCTGATCTTGGGCTGGGTGATGGTGCCGTATTCGTGCACGGGCGAGGTGGCTTTGGTGAGCCCATCGGTAAAGCTACCGCTGATCCGGTCCACGCGCAGTGCGGGAATGATCTTGAGCGCCTGCACCGGCTGCACAACGGCCTGCACGTAGGCGCCCCGGGTGTTCAGGTCAAAGTCCCAAGCGCGGATCTGCGAGGTGCGTGCCTGCTGCACGGTGCGGTAGCGCTCTGCAGCGTTGTCCTGCCACTGGGCGTCAAAACCGCCTTCGAGGGTGAAGGCATGGGCCCACGCCACCTTGGGGCGCCAGGTCAGCGTGGTGATCAGGCCCTTGTGGGTTTCGTCATTGCCGCGCTCTTGCTGCACACCGGCTTCAGAAAAGCGCACAAAGCGCTGGTTCTCATAGTGCTGGGTGTAGGCCTTGGCGGTCCAGCTCAGGTCGTTGGCGAGTTGCCCATCCAGGTGCGCGCTCAGTTGCGTAGTCTCGCGCTCGCTGCGGTCCCACGCAGCGTAGGCGGGCGAGCTGCGCGGTGCACGGGCAGCCTGCTCGGCCGTGAGGTAGCCCGATTCAAGCGCCTTGTTTTTGTAGTAACGGGCGATGACGCCTGCACGCCACTGGCCGGTGTCGCTGGTGTAGAACCACTTGCCCGACAGCGCCTTCTTGTCGGCATCGGCATGGTCGCGGTAGCCATCGGATTCGCGGGTGGCCACAAAGTAGTTCTGGCTCCAGTTGCCGCTTTCAAAGCCCTTGGCGATTTGCAGCTCGCGCGTGCCAAAGCTGCCCAGCGTCACGCTGGCCTGGCCGTCGTTGCCGCCCTGGCGGGTGATGACGTTGGCATTGCCCGCGGTGTTGTTCAGGCCGTAGCGCGGGTCGTTGGTGCCGCGCACGATTTCGATGGCCTCGATGTCCAGCGGAAACACCGCATCCAGAAACGGCATGCCGCCCGCGTTGTCGTTGCTGGGGATGCCGTCGATCAGCAGCTTGACGGCATTGACCCGGCCTTCGCCGTTGAAGCCGCGCATGGAAAAACGCCCAGCGTCCGTGCCCTGCTTGAACTGCGTGACCTGCACGCCGGGGGCGCGGGTGAGCAGCTCCCAGCTGTAGTCCACATGCTGGTCTTGCAGCACGCTGGCCCCCAGGATGTCGACAGAGCTGAACACGTTGCGCACATTGAGCGCCCCCGAGGGGACGGACTGCACGGTGATGGTGCCCAGGGTCAGTGCAGCATCGGTGACTGCGTCAGGGGCAACAGCAGGGGCTTGTGCGCGGGCCGTGGAAATCAAGGAACCAAGAACAGTTGCCACCGCAATGGCAACCAGGGTGCGCGCAGGTTGCGCCCCCGTGGAGGAGAAGGAATACATGAGGAATTCAAGGTGTTCACTTCGCGCTCACCCCATAAGGCTTGCAAGGGAGTGCAAGCGCAGTCCACCCGCGGCCCCACCAGGAACGCCACAGGCACAGACCCGCCCCACAGCAGTGCAGAAGCAGCCGCAGAGGTCAGCGCGAAAAGGGATCAGAAAGCGCCCGCCACCCAGCCATACAAGCCACAGCCAGGGCAGGCAGAAAATCAGACCGCAGTGAACACCGGGGGCCCTCGGGCAGGCAAAGGAGGCCCGTGCCAGCGCAGACCGGTGATCCGGTCCACCCAGCCCACAGGGGCAGGCTGCAGGGCAGCGCCGGGCAATACCACCGGCACCACATGGGGCGGAGGTGCCTGCAGCTGCAGGCACAGCGTGCAATCCAGGCCATGCGGCCCCAATGCGAGCTGTTGCGGTGAGGATTCATCTTCACCCGCCGCACTGACCACCACCAGCTTGACAGCGCCCGAAGCACCGCACACCAGCTCCAGCGATTGCGGGTGAATCAGCGGTGCCGCACCCGCCAGCCCCACCACGCCCAAAAACCACGCCAGCACCAGGCGGGCAAGGAAGGGAGTGGTACGCAGGCGATGCATGGCGAGATTATGGCTTTGCAGAAAAGAGATTTACCTCGATGAACGCAAACGCATGCGCCTTGCGAACCCACATGGCAGCCGCTGAAAGGCGCGACCTGACACCAAGCATTTCAGATGTGCCCCCACAGAAAGCAGCGCCTGAGCACAGAAGAAAAAGCAAAAAGCAAAACATGCAGAAAAGCCACGGAACGAAACTTTTGTTGACACAAAGTGCCGCAGAACGTTAAAAAACCATGACGTTAACAAATTTTGACATTTATCTGTTAACGCTTGCCAGCCCGAGCCGGGCGTGCTGATGGAGCGCGCTTTGCGTCGGGTCACGCAACTGAAGCTCGGCACACACTGGCCCCTCGCCTGAATGAGCAGAGCCCCTCCACCGCATCTGTGAAAAGGGAAAGCAACGTGAATCTCCTTCAGAAAATGAAATTGGGTGCCCTGCTCGCTTGCGGCTTTGCCGTGGTGATCCTGCTGGGTTTCTTGATCGCCGCGTTCTCCCGCTACCACCTGGATGAGGCCAGCAAAAACGTCACCGCACTTGCCGATGACCGCATGGCCAAGCTGCAGCTGCTTCAGGACGTCAAAGACAATGTCAATCTGGTGGCACGCGCCTTGCGCAATCTGGCGCTGCTCAGCGACATGGAGCGCATGACGGTAGAGAACCAGCGCCTTGAAAAGGCCATCGGCGACATTGCCAGCACGATGATCGAGCTCAAGAAGGTCATCGTTTTGCCTGCTGACAGGGAAAAGCTCATGAAGCTGGAGCAAAACCAGGGAGCGTTTTTCGAGCTGACCCGCAAAGCCGCCAAACTGGGCTTGGCCAACGAGCAGGAAGCGGCCACCGCATTGCTCATGGGCGATATGCGCACCGTACAACTGGCGGCTTATGCAACCCTGCAGGAGCTCATCGACGCGCAGCGCAAGCTGGTCAAGGAGGCTGCAGAGGAGACGAAGAGCAGCGTGCAGTCTGCCTCGGCCACATTGCTGGTTCTTGCATTGGTGGCGTGTGGGCTTGGTGTGGTGGTCGCGCTCCTCATCACCACCACCATCAAGGGCCAGATTGGTGGAGAACCCGCCTATGCCGCCCGGATTGCCAACGAAGTGGCCAATGGCAACCTGAGCGTGAGTGTCGATTTGCGCGCCAGCGACCAGTCCAGCATCTTGGCGGCCATGAGCACCATGCGCAGCAATCTTGCCCAGGTAGTGAGCCAGGTGCGCCAGAGCAGTGAGTCCATCGCCACAGGCGCCAGCCAGATTGCCACGGGCAATGCGGATCTGAGCCAGCGCACGGAAGAGCAGGCCTCCAACTTGCAGCAAACCGCAGCATCCATGGAACAAATGACATCCACCGTGAAGCAAAACGCAGACACGGTGCGCACCGCAACCCAACTGGCCTCATCAGCGAGCGCCACGGCGGACCGCGGAGGCAGCGTGGTGGGTGATGTGGTTAAGACCATGGAAGACATTACCGCCAGCTCGCGCAGGATCGGGGACATCATCGGCGTGATCGACTCCATTGCCTTCCAGACCAACATCCTTGCGCTCAATGCTGCGGTGGAAGCCGCACGCGCCGGCGAGCAAGGAAGAGGCTTCGCCGTGGTTGCCAGCGAGGTACGCACCCTGGCGCAAAGGTCGGCCCAGGCAGCAAAGGAGATCAAGAGCCTGATCAATGAAAGCGTGTCCAAGGTGGAAGCGGGTTCCGCCCTCGTGTCCCAGGCAGGCACCACCATGGGCGATATCGTGGAGCAGACGCGGCGTGTGGCTGACCTGATTGGCGAAATCGGAGCGGCCACCCATGAGCAGGGGCAGGGAATTGCGCAGGTGGGTTCCGCCATCAACCAGCTCGATCAAGTCACGCAGCAAAATGCCGCGCTGGTCGAAGAATCGGCCGCGGCGGCAGACAGCCTGAACAACCAGGCAGCACGCCTTGTTCAGCTGGTCAGCGTGTTCCAGCTGGACGAACATGCTTCGCATGCAGTGATAGAGCAGGCCAAGCACCACAGCAAAGCAGCGGCACAGGTGGCTTCTGTTGCGCTGACCAAGGCCAAGGCACCTGCGGCAGGAGCTTCCGCCATGAGGCTTACGGCAGAGACAGCACCTCAGGCCGCTGCGGCCCCCACCAGCCGACCCGCAACGCGGCAGCAGTCCAAGCCCCTCCCGTCCGCCAAACCCAGAGCGGCGTTGGTATCAGTACCTAACGGCAAGGATGCGGACGAGTGGGAGAGCTTTTGAGGCTATCAGGCTTTTCAGGCTCTTGATGTCTCTGGGAGTCCTGCAGAGGCGTCGATTGCCTCCGCTAGAAATCATGAGGTGAGTGACTCTTTGGGCTGTTTGAGACTGCAGCAGCGTCGCCACATTTTTTGACGCACGTTGTCGAAAGCGCTACTGCTGGGGCGACATAGGTGGCAGAGTCCGGCATGGGTCGGACTCTGCCACCTATGTACATGTTCCAACCCAAGGACCCGCCTATGCAATACACCATCCTCATCCATGAAGACCCCCAAGGCTTTGCAGCGCGCACTGATCCGGCGCAGCAGCAGGCGTATTGGGCCGGCACCATGCACTACCTGCAGGCACTCAAGGACGCGGGGGTGTTTGTGGCCGGGGCCGGGCTGCAGCCTCCAGAAACCTCCACCACGCTGCGCTACCGGGACGGCAAGCCTTGGGTGCAGGACGGCCCCTTTGCAGAGACCAAGGAGCAGCTGGGCGGCTTTTTCATCGTGAACCTGCCCCACCTGGACGCAGCCCTGGAATGGGCTGCCCGGTTTCCGCAACGGCCCGGAGTGGTGGTGGAGGTGCGCCCCAACCTGCCCACCGAGTGATGCCAGACGGCCAATCCGCCCTCCAAGCCGATGACGCCGGTGACGCCGGTGACGCCGCCGAGCGGGCCGTTCGCGAATCGGGCCGGCGGTTGCTGGCCTTTCTGGCAGCCCGCTGCCGTGACATGGCTGCTGCCGAGGATGCCCTGGCCGAGGCATTGCACACAGCCCTGCTGACCTGGCCCACCCAGGGCGTTCCTCACAACCCCGCAGCCTGGCTGCTCACCACTGCCAGACGGCGGTTGATGGATGCCCGTCGGCATGCCGCGGTGCAAGCCAGAGCCGCGCCGTTGCTGCTGTCGGCTGCAGAAGAAGCTATGGAACAAGCGCAAGGGGCTGCCGTCTTTCCAGACGAGCGCCTCAAGCTCATGTTCGTTTGCGCACACCCGGCCATTGACGAGGCCGCGCGTACACCACTCATGCTGCAGGTGGTGTGGGGCATGTCGGCGGCGGACATCGCGTCGGCCTTTGTCGTGAAACCCGCCACGATGGGGCAACGCCTGTCCAGAGCCAAGGCCAAGATTCGCGACGCGGGCATTCCCTACGAAGTGCCACCTGCCCATGCCTTGCCCGACAGGCTGGACGCCGTGCTGCAAGCCATCTACGGCGCATTCGGGTGCGGGTGCGAAGGCATTGCAGGGGCCACAGACCCTCACGCAGACTTGACACTGCAAGCACTGGAGTTGGGCAGCCTGTTGCACCAGTTCATGCCCGGAGAACCTGAACCACTGGGGCTGCGGGCGCTGATGCTGCATGTGCAGGCACGCCGCACCGCGGGGCGTGATGCACAGGGCGCCTATGTCCCCTTGTCTGCGCAAGACCCGCAGCAATGGCAGTTATCTGCAGCGGTTGAGGCCGACAGTCTGCTGGCCCAGGCAGCGCAGATGGGACGCATGGGACGCTTTCAGCTGGAGGCAGCCGTCCACTCCGTCCACAACCACCGCGCCGTCACGGGGGTGACCGACTGGCCCGCTATCGCTTTGCTCTACGAGGGGCTGGCCCGGCTCGCTCCCACCTTGGGCATCCAGGTCGCACGCGCTGCAGCCATTGCCCAAGTCCACGGTGCGCAAGCGGGGTGGAACCAGCTGAGTGCATTGCCCGACGATGCCGTGATGACCTATCAGCCCTACTGGGCATTGGCAGCGCAGCTGCTGCGTGGATTGGATCGCCCCACAGAAGCCGATGCTGCACTGGCCCGCGCCATCGGCTTGTGTACCAGCGCAGCGGCACGGGAGTTTTTGATGAAGCAGACGTTAGCGCATCAAGGCTGACCGTCGTTCCGCCAGAGGAACCTTCAGACTTGCGGATGACTGCGCAAAGTGGCCAAGGGCAAGGCGTGCAGCTCCTGCAGCAAAGCCACCAGAGCGTGGGCGGCGGCATCCACCACGGCTTGCCCTTTCTGTGCCGTGGCGGCAGAGGCATGGCCTACGGCACCTGCGGGGTGGTAATCCTGCATCTGCCAGCCCAGCTTGGCACTTTTGCCATTGCCCAGAATGGCGTACTGCTCCGAGCGGTCCTGCGATGTGGACCGGAAGTTCTGCGCATGCTGCATGTGCACCGTGTGCGGTGCCAGGTGCAGCATCATGGACGTCTCGATCTCCCCCGCGTGAATGCCAAAGCGATGCTCCTGTGCGCTGAATTGCCCAGCCACTGCGTCGGGCAAGGGCAGGCTGAACCAGCTTGCGCTGTACACCAGCAGGTCGCAGCGGCTGCGCAACTCGCGCGCCACAATGTCCATCACGCTCACCTGCCCGCCATGGCCGTTGAACAGCAGCAACTTCTTCACGCCCGCGCGGGCCACGCACTCACCAATCTCAGTCCACAACGCAATCACCGTGGCGGGCGAAAGGGTGAGCGTGCCCGGAAACCGGAGGTGCTCCGGGCTCAGGCCCACGTTCTGTGGTGGCAGGAACAACACGGGCAGTGACGCAGGCAAGCGAGGCAGCGCCGCATCGATCACCCCCTGCAGCAGCGTGGCATCTACCGACAAAGGCAAGTGGGGGCCATGCTGCTCCACCGCCGCCACCGGCAACACAGCAACCACCTGATCCGCCTGGCCACTGGCTTGCAGCGCGGCAAAGTCACGGGTGGAAAGATCGGCCCAGAGGCGGGAGGGCAATGAGAAGGGCGAGGCGGCTGGATTCATGCCCCGCATGGTAGAGCCTGTTGCCTTGGAGATGTACTTTATAACCCTCCCAAGGCTTGGCAGTGGCCGCTAACATTGGGCCCATGACCCACGATCTCTTCCGACAAGACGCCTACCTGCGCGAGTGCAGCGCACAACTCACCGTTATCACCGAGGCTGGCATCGTGCTGGACCGCACAGTGTTTTACCCCTTGGGTGGGGGGCAGGCGGGTGACAGCGGTGTTCTGGTGCTGGCCGATGGCACGGCGATTGCCATTGCCGACACGCGCAAGGGCAAGGACGCCGAGGGCCACCCGACCAGCGATATTGTTCACATTCCCGCCCCAGGCCAGGAAGCGCTTTTGGCCGCGCTGACCGTGAGCATGCCAGTCACGGCGCGCATTGACTGGGACCGACGCCACCGCATGATGCGCCTGCACACCACCAGCCACCTGCTGTGCCATGTGGTGCCACAGCTGGTCAACGGCTGCTCCATCACCCCGGACTACGCCCGTCTGGATTTCGCCATGACTGACCCGCTGGACAAAGACCAGCTCACCGCAGGCATTGCGGCACTGGTGGTGGCGGCCCATCCCATCACCGTGGCCTCCATCAGCGACGAGGAACTGGATGCCAACCCCAGCCTGGTCAAGAGCATGAGCGTGCAGCCGCCCCGAGGAACGGGCCGCATCCGCACCATCCGCATCGGCGGCGAAGGTGATGGGCCGCTGATCGACCTGCAGCCCTGTGGAGGCACGCATGTGGCAAACACGTCCGAAATCGGTGCCGTGATCGTGACCAAGATCGAGAAAAAGAGCGCGACCACGCGGCGTGTGGTGCTGGGCTTTGCGGCCTGAGCTGCATCAACATCTTGATACGTTGACAGCGCCTGCCGACCGTAACGCGCTGGTAACTTTGGACGTGGCGCACACAAGGCGGCCTTTGACCCACGACCGCCTTCACCAGCCCCCCCATTCGCCTCCCTTTGCCTGATGCCTTCCATGCCCGCCCTGCTGCAACATCCCCACATGCAACGACTGATGGCCTTGCGCCAGCGTCGCTGGTTTCGCCCGGCCACACGGACTCTGGGGGCCGTGCTGGGGCTGTGGGCGGCGGCATGGCTCTTGGTGCCCTGGCTGGCAAAAGCTCCGCTGGAGCGCGCAGCCACCCAGGCGCTGGGGCGGCAGGTCACCATCGGGGCGGTGGATTTCCGCCCCTGGTCTCTGGAAGTGGCGCTGCGCGACATTGCAGTCGCGGGCCGCGACGGGGAACCCCCTTTGCTGACCGTGGCCCGGGTGTATGCCGACGCGGAGATCGAATCGCTGCTGCGGCTGGCACCGGTGGTGGATGCGATCACGGTGGAATCCCCAGCATTGCGCATCACCCACCTGGGCGATGGCAGCTACGACGTGGACGACGTGCTGGCCAAGCTGCGCAGCCCCAGTGCCACTCCTGATTCCGAAGCGTCTACAGACCCCGTGCGGCTGGCCCTGTTCAACCTGGCCCTGCGGGGTGGAAGTGTGGATTTTGATGACCGCCGTGTGGGAGCCAAGCACACGGTGCGGGATGTGACGCTGACCATCCCTTTCATCAGCACCCTGCAGGACAGGAAAGACATCCGCGTAGAGCCCCGGCTGGCCTTTGTGCTGGATGGCAGCCACTTCGACTCGGCGGCGCAGAGCACGCCGTTTGCACAGACGGGCCACGCAGACGCGCAGATCCGCTGGAGCGACCTGGACCTGCAGCCGTACCTGGCCTATCTGCCCCCCAGCCTGCCCGTCAAAGTACAAGGCGCGACGCTGGACGTGGATGTGAAGCTGGCTTTTGAGCAATCACCCCGCATGGCCGTGAAGCTCAGTGGCAGCGTGCAGGCCCGCAAGGTGCGCACCACCGACCGCGAAGGCAACCCCCTGCTGGCGCTGGAACACCTGAAGGTGGACATGGCCGATGTGCGCCCGCTGGAACAGGTGGTGGACCTGGCACAGGTCGAGCTGACAGCCCCCGTGCTGCATGCGCGGCGCGATGCCGCCGGGTTGCTGAACCTGGCACAACTGGGCGGCACAGGCGCACCAGCCGCCACGAGCAGCGACACGGCACCGGCAAGCACGACAACGCCACGGGCTCCCGCAGCATCAGACGCCGCCTCTGCGCCCCTCACAAGCGCTGAAGTGGCCAGTGCAACAGCACCTGCCAAGACGGCCTCCGCCGCCAGAACTGGCAAGCCCCGCGCCGCCGCACCCGCCCCCACCCCACCCTGGAAGGTAACGGTGGCGCATGCCAGCGTGCAGCGCGGCACTGTGCATTGGACCGACGATTCCACACGCCCAGCCACCGCATTGCAAGCGCAGAACCTGGCGCTGGATCTCAAGGGCCTGGCGCTGCCACTGGCCAAGTCGGTCACATTCCGCGGGGGGTGGACGCTGCCTGCCGTAGCGGCAGGCCCTGCCACGGGCGCTGTGGCAGCCCCTGAGGGCAAGCTGGCATTCTCGGGCGAGGCATCAGACCAGAAGGCGCAGGTCGAGTTGACTGCCGACAGCCTAGCGCTGCAACTGGCTACTCCCTACATTGCCCCCTATCTGGAGCCCACGGTGTCTGGCCAGTTCACGGGCACACTGGGCCTGCAGTGGCAGGCAACGCCTTCCAGCGCGGGCACGGATGGCAAATCGGCCAGCGGGCTGACCATCACGGCAGGCCCGCTCGCGCTGGAGCAAGCGGCGCTTCGGCAGCCCGGTGCAGGCAACAAGGCCGCGCTGCTCAGCCTGGGCAAACTGGAGGTGAAGGGAGCGAAGGTGCCGCTGGATGAGCGCACCGCCACGCTCGAATCCATCACGCTCACCCAGCCCCGCCTCGCGGTGGAGCGCAGCAGCGATGGGCGCTGGATGTTTGAACGCTGGGCCAAAACACCGGCAGGGTCTGCCGCCACAGCAAGCTCCGAAGCTCAGGCCAATCCCCCATCCCCCAAATCACCCGCTCCCTGGGCTGTGCGCGTGGGTGACCTGTCTGTGCAGGGCGCCACCGTGGGGTTTGCAGACAATGCCCAGTCCCGGCCCGTAGCGCTGGAAGTGTCGTCGCTGGACATCACCGCCAAGAACCTGGCCACGGACAGCGCCAAGCCAGGCACCGTGGCCCTGAGTGCCCGCGCTGCCGCGGGCAAGGGCGACTATCGAAGCACCGCAGGCAAACTGGACTACCAGGGCACACTGGCCCTGCAGCCCTTGGCGACCCAGGGCAAGCTCGATGCATCGCGCCTGCCGGTGCATGGCCTCGACGGGTATCTGGCCAGCCAGCTCAATATCGAACTGCTGCGCGCAGACGTGGGCTTCAAAGGCCAACTGGGCTTTTCTCAATCTGACAAAGGTGCCACCCTGCAACTGGTGGGTGATGCGGCCATTGAAGACCTCAAGGCCAACAGCACGGCTGCGTCCACACCGTTGACCGAAGCCCAGGTGGGCGAGGAATTGCTGGCCTGGAAGAGCCTGAACCTGCGGGGCCTGAACGTGGCAACCGCCCCCGGCTCAGCGCCCAAGGTGCGCGTCAACGAAACCAGCCTGCTGGACTTCTTTGCCCGCATCACCATCAATGAGGCCGGACGCATCAACCTGCGCGATATCGTGAAGGGCGACACGCCCGCCGAGCCCCTCCCCACTTCCACCGTCGCAGCAGAGCAAACCGCCCAGGCAGCCAAAACCCAGCCCGTCTCCGCAGCATCTTCGACATCTGCGGCTTCTTCGGCTTCCGCCCCCCAGCCGCCGCAGCCCGCGGCAGTCGCCACCCGTGACCCGCTGGCCCCCGTGGTGGAGTTTGGCCCCATCAGCCTGGTCAACGGCAAGGTGCTGTTTTCTGACTTTTTCATCAAGCCCAACTACTCGGCCGATCTGACTGAGTTGACGGGCAAGCTGGGGGCTTTCTCGTCCGAAGCGCCGGGCGGTGAGCCCCAACTGGCAGCGCTGGAGCTGCTGGGCCGCGCCGAAGGGTCGGCCTCGCTGGAGGTCACCGGCAAGCTCAACCCCCTGGCCAAGCCGCTGGCGCTGGATATCACCGGCAGGGTGCGTGACCTGGATCTGCCGCCGCTGTCCCCCTATTCCGTGAAATACGCGGGCCACGGCATTGAGCGCGGCAAACTCAGCGTGGATGTGGCTTATAAAGTGCTGCCCAATGGCCAGCTCACCGCCAACAACCGCATCGTGCTCAACCAGCTCACGTTTGGCGAACCCGTGGCAGGTGCACCCAACAGCCTGCCCGTGCGGCTGGCCGTGGCGCTGCTGGCCAACCGGCAAGGCGTGATTGACCTGGACCTGCCCATCAGCGGCTCGCTCAACGATCCACAGTTCCGCATCGGGCCGGTGATCGGAAAAATCGTCGTCAACCTGATCGGAAAGGCGCTGACCTCGCCTTTCAGCCTGCTGGCCAGCGCGTTTGGCGGGGGCGAGGAAATGAGCAGCGTGAACTTTGCCCCTGGCAGTGCCACCCTGAGCGCCGAGGCAGAGCAGAACCTGGCCAAAGTGGCCAAGGCTCTGGCCGACCGCCCCAACCTGCGCATCACCGTGACAGGCACCGCCAACCTGGCTGAGGAGCGCGAAGGCATGCAGCGCGAGCATGTGCAGCAGCTGGTGCGTGCTGAAAAGCTGCGCGCCCAGCCCGGCAACACCGCGCCCGTGACGGCAGAGGAGTATCCCGTGCTTCTGAAAGCGGTTTATGGCCGCGCCAATATTCCCAAACCACGCAATCTGGTGGGATTGCCCAAGGACCTGTCTCCCCCCGAAATGGAAACCCTGCTGATGGCCCACCAGCCCGCCACCGAAGCCATGGCGGCAGACTTGGCAGCCCAGCGCGGCCACGCCATCCAGAGCTATCTGGCAGCCCAGAAGCTGCCCGCGGAGCGGCTCTTCCTGGCCGCGCCCAAGACGGGCAGCCAAGCCCCTAAAGGACCACCGCGTGCCGAGCTGAGCCTTGCCACGCAGTAAGAGCGACTCACAAAACTCCCTTGGCGTCGTTGTTCCGTCTTGTCGTACCCGGCGTACTGCCTGCAACTGAACGCCTAGCCAAGGCCGCTGCGCTGAGTTTTGTGAGCCGCTCCAACGCAGGCAACGCGGCGGGGAATGCAGTGGCGTGAGCCTCCATCCGGCGGCAAAGCAGCACAGCAGATTCTCCCCGCAAGCCGCACAATGCGGGGCAAACCTGCAATGCCCTGCCCGCCGTGCCGGAACCATCCGTGCCGGGCAGGCTCCCACACTGCAATCATGACCACCCGCCTGCTGCCCCGCCTTTTTTCCGCTACGGTATTTGTAGCTGCCTGCGCTTTATCTACGGGCGCTAGCGCCCAATTAAGCCCCAAATCCTCCCACACAGGCAGCAGCACCGTCACCACCCCCCATGTGCAGGCAGAACTGCTGGCCCATGCCCCGCAGGGCGTGGTGCCAGGGCAACCGCTGTGGGTGGGTTTGCAGATCACCCACCAGCCGGACTGGCATACCTACTGGAAAAACCCCGGCGACTCGGGCCTGCCCACCGAGCTGACCTGGCAAATGCCCGCGGGGCTGGATGTGGGCGATATTGCCTGGCCGGTTCCCCACAAGATTGCGATTGGCAACTTGGCCAACTATGGCTACGAAGGCACGGTGCTGCTGCCCGTGCCGGTGACCGTGTCCAGCACGTTTGCCCCCGGCCCGCTGGCCAAGGAAATCACCATTCAACTGCGCGCATCCTGGCTGGTGTGCCGCAAGGAATGCATTCCTGAAGAGGGTGAATTCACCCTGCAACTGCCGGTTCGCAGCACCACGGCGCTGCACGGTGCCCTTTTTGAGCAGGCCCTCAAAGCCCAGCCCGAGCCGCTGCCCCCAGCACCGCAAGGATCCGCGCGGGAAGCGCGCATTGACGGCGATGCTCTGCAAGTGCGCGTGCCCGGCTTGCCCGCCGCGCTGCGAGGCAAGGTGCTGGACCTGTACCCCGAAACACCAGAAGTCATCCACAACGCGGCCCCCTGGCCCCAGCAGTGGGACGGCGATGTGTGGACAGCCCGCATCCCGCTGGCAGAACAGCGCAGCAACAGCCCGGCCACCTTGCCCGTGGTGCTGGCCGAACGGATGGAGCGGGCCGATGCAAGCACCGCCCGCCCCGGCTACCGCACCGAACTGCCGATAGCAGGCGCATGGCCTGCCGCCGCCACCAAGGCCGGCGTATCCCCCGCACTGGAGGCGGCACTCCAAGCCAACGCAGCCAATGCGAGCCAGACCGGTGCCGCGGCCAACGGCGCATCCAGCGTCACGCTCGCAGCAGCGCTGCTGGGGGCCTTGCTGGGCGGGCTCCTGCTCAACCTCATGCCCTGTGTCTTTCCGGTGCTGGCGATCAAAGTGGTGGGCTTTACCCGCCACGCACAAGACCGGCGCGCGCACCGCGTGAGCGGCCTGGCCTACACCGCAGGCGTGGTGGTGTCGTTCCTGGCGCTGGGTGCCGTCATGCTGGGGCTGCGGGCGGCGGGCGAAGCGGTGGGCTGGGGGTTTCAGCTGCAATCGCCCGCGGTGGTGGCGGCGCTGGCAGGGCTTTTCACCCTCATCGGGCTGAATCTGGCGGGCGTGTTCGAGTTTGGGCAGATGCTGCCGTCCTCCGTGGCCAGCCTGCAGGCCCGGCATCCGGTGGCCGACAGCTTTTTGACCGGCGTGCTGGCAGTGGCCGTGGCCTCGCCGTGCACGGCTCCGTTCATGGGCGCGTCCATGGGCCTCACCGCCACGCTGCCTGCCGTGCAGGCGCTGGCGGTGTTTGCCGCCTTGGGCCTGGGCCTGGCGCTGCCCTATCTGGCCGCCAGCCTGTGGCCCGCCGTGGCCCGCACCCTGCCCCGCCCCGGCGCGTGGATGGATACCTTCAAGCGCTTCATGGCCTTCCCCATGTTTGCCACCGTGGTGTGGCTGGTGTGGGTGCTGGGCCAGCAAAGCGGCATTGACGGTGCGGCGGCGCTGCTGATCCTGCTGGTGGGCCTGGGGCTGCTGGCCTGGTCGCTGGCATTGCAGGGCCGCGCCCGGCGCTGGATGGGCTCGGTGGCGACGGTGTCCATGGCCCTGCTGCTGTGGGCCTTTGCCCCCCACGTGACCCGCATGGCAGAGGTGGAAGCCTTCCCCGCAGGCCAGGCATCAGGCACTGCCAACGCCCAGCCAAGCTGGCAGCCCTGGACCCCGGATGCTGTGGCACAACTGACAGCCAGCGGCCGCCCCGTGTTTGTGGACTTCACCGCTGCCTGGTGCGTGACCTGCCAGTACAACAAGAAGACCACCCTGGCCAACGCCGACGTACTGGCTGATCTGCAAACCAAGAACGTCGCCCTGCTGCGCGCCGACTGGACACGCCGCGACCCGCGCATCACCGCCGCCCTGGCAGAGCTGGGGCGCAACGGGGTGCCGGTGTATGTGCTGCATGCACCGGGCAGACCGCCGGTGGTTTTCTCTGAGGTGCTCGGCGAGCGCGAACTGCGCGATGCCGTAGCGAAGCTCTGAACGTTCGAAAGCGCGATCAAAAAGGCCCGGCAGCTCCTCAGAGCCCCGGGCCTTTTTGCAGGGCGCAGGCAGATGTACGCCCTGCGCAGCAACGCTTACCTGTGCAATTACAGGCTCTTGAGCGGAACGACTTCCTTGCCCTTGAAGGTGAACACGGTGACTGCGGACGAGCGCAGGTCGTGCTTGGCGTCGTAGGCAAACTCGCCCGTCACACCGGCGTATTTGCCTGCAGCGATGTGCTCGGTCACCTTCTTCACGTCCAGCGACTGGGTGGCCTCGATGGCAGATGCCAGCAGATGCATGCCGTCGTAGAAAGCGGCAGCGTAGGTCAGCGGGTCGCGCTTGTATTCGGCGCGGTAGGTGGCCGCAAACTTCTGCCCCTTGTCGCTGCGGTCGAGCATGGAGCCGCCCTGGGTGCAGAAGGTGTTGAGGTCACCCGTCACCTGCGACAGCAATGCGGTTTCAGATGAGCAGATGCCATCGCCCCCCAGCAACGCGGCCTGGATACCCAGTGCGCGCATCTGCTTGAGCAGCGGGCCGCCCTGGGGTGAATAGCCGCCGTAGAACACGGCATCAGGCTTGGCGGCGCGGATGTTGGTCAGGATGGCGCTGAAATCGGTGGCTTTGTCGGTGGTGAATTCGTTAGCGACGATCTTGACGCCCAGGCGCTTGGCTTGCTCCGTGAACTCACGCGCCACGCCCTGGCCATAGGCCGTACGGTCATCAATCACGGCCACGGTCTTGACCTTGAGGTCCTGTGCAGCATAGGTAGCCATCTTGGCGCCCAGCTGGTTGTCGCTGGCACCGATGCGGAACAGCGTGGCGTAGCCTTGCTCGGTCACTTTGGGGTTGGAGGCCACGGTAAACACCGCCATGCCCGCGTCGGCCAGCACGCGCGATGCAGGCATGGTCACGCCCGAGTTGTAGGGGCCCAGAACAAACTTCACCTTCTGATCCGACAGGCGCTGGGCGATCTGCACGCCTTGCTTGGGGTCAGCTCCGTCGTCGTTGATGTCCAGCTCAAACTGCACGGACTTGCCGCCCACCTTGATGCCCTTGGCGTTGATTTCCTTGATGGCGAGCAAGACACCGTCACGGTTATCCACCCCGTTTGCGGCTTGCGGACCCGTGACAGGGCTCATGAAACCGATGCGTACCCGCTCTTGGGCAGAGGCTGTGAACGCGACCAGGCCGCAGGCTGCCAGCGTCAGTGCGATGGCGTGTTTTTTCAGATCAGGTTTTTTCATTGGAAAGGTTCTCCTCAGGACAGAGGCGGCCACGCAGATTGTGTCCAGGCGTGCCGCCCGCGCGGGAGTATGCAGCAAACGGCAGATCGGTCCGCGCTCGCAATTGCCCACCTTCGCAAACCCCTGCGCCAGTGAGGTTGCCATTTGCTTTGCCACAATGACTTTTGTATTTGAGGCTCTGAGCAGCTCATGCACAGGTCTGTTTTTCGTTCGTTGTCACTAACACAACTTTCTGGAGGACTTTCATGCCACTTGGTCGCACACTCATCCTGGCGGCTGCCGTACTGGTGGCCCAAGCTCCGCTGCAAGTTCAGGCAGCCATTGCCGTGGGCCAGACTGCGCCCGACTTTGCGCTCAAAGACACCAGCGGAAAGACGGTGCGGCTGTCTGACTTCAAAGGCAAGCATGTGGTGCTGGAGTGGACCAACCCCGGCTGCCCTTTTGTGCGCAAGCACTACGACAGCGGCAACATGCCTGCCACGCAGAAAGATGCGACGGACAAGGGTGTGGTGTGGCTTGCGATCAACTCCACGGAAAAGGCCAGCAGCGACTACCTGGAACCGACCAAGCTTTCAGCCTGGCTGGCGGAGCGCAAGGCCTCCCCCACAGCGGTGCTGATGGATGAGGAAGGCACCACAGGACGCAGCTACGGTGCGCGCACCACGCCCCACATGTACATCATCAACCCCCAAGGGGTGCTGATTTATGCGGGCGGCATTGACAGCATTGCGTCGGCCCGCCCGTCCGATATTGAGAAGGCCACGAACTACGTCAAGACCGGTCTGGCCGAGGCATTGGCGGGCAAATCGCTGACCGCCGCAACGACCGCACCGTATGGCTGCAGCATCAAATACAAGAATCCGGCCTGACATCCAGCCCAACACCTGGCTTGCCGCCAGGTCCGCCATCTGACATGACGCACCCGCCCATGACCCCTGACCTGTACGCGCACATCTTTCGCAACACACGCACCATTGCCGTCGTGGGCCTGTCCCCCAAACCTGAACGGGACAGCCACCATGTAGCGCAGTATCTGCAGACCCAGGGCTTTCGCATCGTCCCGGTCAATCCTGCCGTCCATGAGGTGCTGGGGGAGAAGAGCTGGCCGTCTCTGACCGAGGCGGCCCAGCACCATGCGATTGATCTGGTAGACGTCTTCAGGGACAGCGCGGCGGTACCGCCGATTGCGGATGAGGCCATCGCCATCGGAGCCAAAACGCTGTGGCTGCAACTGGGGGTGCGCCACGATGCCGC
The DNA here is from genome assembly GCF_037101375.1 of Acidovorax sp. DW039. NCBI lineage: Bacteria > Pseudomonadati > Pseudomonadota > Betaproteobacteria > Burkholderiales > Comamonadaceae > Acidovorax > Acidovorax sp. DW039. The sequence goes on from NZ_AP029019.1 coordinate 4,254,743, forward strand.
TCTGGCCGAAGCCCAGGCCGCAGGGTTGGCCGTGGTGCAGGACCGCTGCACACTGGTAGAACACCAGCGGCTGAAAGCTGCGGCACAGCAGCGTGCACCGCAAGAATGAATTTTTGAACAGGTCCCTACCGGCAACGCGCCCAGCGCCGCTTGCGTTGCAATGCGGGGGTGAGCCACAACAGTTGCACTGCGGCATAGCCCAGCACTGCCATCACCGCAGCCAGGGTGGGCAGACCAACCAGCAGCGGCGTGCCCAAAGCCTGGATCCATGTGGCCAAGGCCTGCACCGAGAAGTCCCCACCCGGCGCCATGCTGTGCCATGCAGGCAGTGACTGCTCGCCAGGCATCACCAGTGCCCCCAGGTAGAAAGCCAGGGCATACAGCGGCACCGTAGTGAGGGGATTGGTATAGAACGTGGCCACTCCTCCCGCCACGATGTTGCCCCGCAGCCAGGCGCAGACCAGCAAAGTGCCCGGTATCTGCAGCGGCCCTGGGATCAGGCCGCAGAACATGCCGGCAGCCACGCCCCGTGCCAAGGGCTGGCGCTGAAAGCGAAACAGCGCCCGCTGCTCCAGCCAGGGCTGGAAGCGGGCGAGTGGGCTTCGCTCAAGCCGCTCACGCACCTGCGGTTCCAGCCCTCTGAGCCAGCGGCGCAGGGAGCACAGTGCCTGCATCCGTGCGCCCCCTCAACTTGCCAGCACAGCCGCTGCTGTGCCAGCACCCCAGAGGGCTGTGAGTGCTGCCAGCAAGCCCACATCGCGGGGTTCGTTGCCAGCCCACCGGGCAGTGATGGTGGCCAGCACCAGGGCCACCAGCATGCAGACCATTACCGATTCAATGATGTCCATGGTGTGCTCCAGGCTCGCTTTATTCCTTGGGGGGCAAAGCAGCAGGCTGGCCATGGGCACTCTCGCCGGAGGTGCGCAGCGACAGGATCACGGACCCAGCGATCAGCGATGCTGTCACCAGCAGCGCGTAGCCGATCGGTATCTTGTAGAAGTCGATCATCAGCATCTTCGCGCCAATGAACACCAGCACCAGAGCCAGGCCGTAAGCCAGCAGATGGAAGCGGTTGGCCAGGTCTGCCAGCAGGAAGTACAGCGCACGCAAGCCCAAAATCGCAAAGATGTTGGCGGTCAGCACGATGAACGGATCGCTGGTGATCGCGAAGATCGCCGGGATGCTGTCCACCGCGAAGATGATGTCGGTGGTGCCGATCAGCACCAGCACCACGAACAGCGGTGTGAAGTGCTTGACGCCGTTGACCATGGTGGAGAGCTTTTCGCCATCAAACTGGTCGGTGATGCGGATGCGCTTCTTCAGGAGCTTGAGCACCGGATTGGTCGCAATGTCAGGCTCCTGCCCGGCTGCAAACCACATCTTCACGCCAGTGATGACGAGGAAAGCACCGAACACATACAGCAGCCAGTGGAACGTGGCCAGCAGCCAGGCCCCGACCAGGATGAGCAGCGTGCGCAGCACGATGGCGCCGATGATGCCAATGATGAGAGCGCGCTTCTGGTACTGGGGCGGCACAGCAAAGTAGCTGAACAGCATCAGGAACACAAAGATGTTGTCCACCGAGAGGCTCTTCTCGACCAGATACCCGGTGATGAACTGCATGGACACCGTATTGGCCACGGTGCGCCCCTGCGTACCGTCGAGATACCACCAGAGGATGGCAACAAATACAAATGCGAGCGAGAACCACAGAATGCTCCACCGCAGCGCCTCACCCATGGTCACCTTGTGGGCGCCCTGGCGCTCCATGACCAGCAAGTCGATGCCAATAGCCACCACCACAAAGATGGCGAACCCCGCCCACATCCACCAGGTTCCTATCGTTTCCATAAGCCTTCTCCTTTGATTTGTCTGCCCACCAAGCTCCCTCAACAGGGGCAGAGACAGAAGCGCACTGTAGGGACGGAATGCATTCTTAAAAACCTGTCATATCGGTAGTATTGGTTCGGTTTTTACGAACCATCTGCATACTTCGATACCATCTGCGCTCACCACAGTGTTACTGCGAGCCCATCATGAGCCAGAGCTTCAATTACCGCCATCTGTATTACTTCTGGGTCGTGGCCAAAGAAGGCGGCATTGCGCGCGCAGCAGAGCGGCTGGACATGGCGGTGCAAACCATCAGCGCGCAGGTGAGAGAGCTGGAGAAGTCGCTCGGAGCCACACTTTTGCGCATGGAAGGCCGCAACCTGGTTCTGACCGATGCCGGGGTGGCAGCGTTGCACGAAGCTGACCACATCTTTGCCCTGGGAGAGCAGCTGCCCCACCGTGTGCGCGAAGCCGCATCGGGCCCCACGCTGCGGCTGAACCTGGGCATTTCGGACGGCATTGCCAAACTGGCGGTGCACCGCCTGCTCACCCCGGTGCTGGACGAGCCCCACCTCAAGCTGCTGTGCCATGAAGGAGAGTTCCAGCCCCTGCTGGGTGAACTGGCCATGCACAAGCTGGACGCGGTGCTGGCAGACCGGCCTGCTCCGCCCAATCCAGCCCTTAAAACCACCAGCCAGTTGCTCAGCACCAGCGCCGTGGCCTGGTACGCCCCCACCGGGTGGGCCGAAGCGGCCACTGCGTCCTTCCCTCGCAGCCTGGCGCAGGTGCCCGTGCTTTTGCCAACCGAACACGCAGCGATGCGCGCACGCATCGATCACTGGCTGGAGCGGGAGAAGATCCGCCCGCGCATCGCCGGAGAGTTTGAGGACAGCGCATTGCTGAGCACTTTTGCATCCACCGGCATGGGTGTGATGCCCGCGCCTGTCTTCCTGGGAGAGCATTTGCGAACCACCCACGGGCTGGTGCAAGTGGGCGTCACGCCCGAAGTGGAAGAGCACTTTCACCTCATCTACAGCGCCCGCAAGGTCATGCACCCCCTGCTGCTGCGTCTGCTGGGTCAAGCGCAAGCCACCTCGGCTTGACTGGACTTGAGTTGGCTTGACTTTGACTCAGTTACACACACTCCTGGCCGTCCCGCTCACTTCCAAGGAACATGACAGCGGCGCGACTGTCATTTTCTTGGAGCAGCCGTAAGTGGTTGATTTATATAGACACACCCGAACTGCCTGTTTGACGGGCAACGAACCGGAGGCCCGTATTTTCAAGGGCTGGCGAGGGGTCCACACGGGATATCAACAAAGTTATCCACAGAAATTTTGAATTTCTTGGAAAAGTCACAGCAAATCAAGCACTTGCGCGCCGAAATGCAGACTCCACTCCAAAAAATAGCGCTATCTGGACTGCTATCACTTCAGTAGCCCTCTTGACTTGTGCACACAAAAATAGCAGCGACAGCTCTGGATGTCAGCCCTCCGCTTACCATAAAAATTGCGCCCAAAAATCGTTCAGATAGTTGATTCATAAGGATTTTTTGCTGCTGCCCAATCCGTGGGCAATCTGTCAAAAGCCTTGTCCCATGCGGGTTTGGCGCAGGTAGCTACAGGCTGTCAACAAAGTTATCCACAAAAATTTGGGGCAACTGTGAAAAAACCCGCCAAGAAAAGGCAGAGTCGCCAGAAACTGCGTGAGCCAAGGGTTTGGGCGATATGCTGTGATGCATTCCCAAAAATCGGCTCCAGGTACCGGCGCGCTTTCCATGCGCGGGCCTTTGAGCCTGTGACTTCGCTGCTCCATCCAAGCCATTACCCATGTCCTCACCTGCCTCGTTATGGAGTCCTTTGCGCCAGCCCGCTTTCCGGGGGCTTTGGGTGTGCGGAGGCGTCTTCTTCATTGGCAATGGCATGCAGGCCATGGCTGCGGCGTGGTTGATGGTGGAGTTGACGGGCTCATCCTTTCTGGCTGCCCTCGTGCAAACGGCCGTGTTTCTGCCCATGTTTCTGCTGGCGCTGCCCGCCGGGGTTCTGGCCGACACCAACGACCGGCGGCGACTGATCTCTGGCGCGCTGGTCGCGCAGACAGCCGCCTTCGCGCTGCTGACCTTGCTCGTGTTGGCGGGCTGGGGCGGCCCTGCCACCGTGCTGCTGCTGGTGTTTGTGGGCGGGTGCTGCACCGCCATGCTGACGCCCGCGTGGAACTCCTCCGTGATCGACCCCGTGCCGCGCGACGAGTGGCCGCAAGCCATCACCGCCGTCAGCATCGCCTACAACGCTGCGCGTGCGGTGGGCCCCACGCTCGCCGGTCTGGTGTTTGCCCAGTTGGGCGCTGGCTGGGTCTTTGCCATTTCGGTACTGTCCACGCTGGTGATGTGGTGGTCCATCCGCCGCTGGCCTCCGCGTGCGCACCCGCCGTCCAGGCTGCCAGCAGAGCGGCTGTGGGGCGGCATGCTCAGCGGCTTGCGATTTGCCTGGCACTCCCGAATCGTCCTGGCCCAGTTGGTGCGGGTGATGGCCTTTGGTGCCGGAGGCTCCGCCCTGTGGGCGCTGTTGCCGGTGATTGCCCAGCGCCAACTGGGCACCGGCGCACCGGGTTTTGGCCTGCTGATGGGATGCCTGGGCACTGGTGCCGTCGTGATCGGGCTGTATCTTGGCCGCCTGCGCGCGCGCTTTGGCATGGAAGGCATTGTGGGCGCGGCAGGTATTGTGTTTGCTGCAGCCATGCTGGTGGCCGCTTTCACCCACGTGCCGTGGGTGGTGTACATCGCCATGCTGTTTGCGGGGGCGGCCTGGATGTCTGCCATGGCCACCTTCAACACTGCCACCCAGGCCAGTGCCCCGCAATGGGTGCGTTCGCGAGCTGTGGCCATGCACATGGTGGCGGCGCTGGGAGCTTTCGCGATCGGCTCGGCATTCTGGGGGGCGGCTTCAGACATCCTGGGCCTGACCCCCACGCTGTGCATTGCAGCCGCAGTAACGGGTGCCGGGTTGCTGCTGGCACGCCCCCTGCCGCTGCGCATGGGTGCCCTGCACGAAGTGACACAGGCCACACCCTGGGATGACCTGTTCATCGAGGCAGAGCCCCACCCTGAAGCGGGCCCGGTGGCAGTGGAGATTGGCTATCGCATACGGCCCGGAACGGATGCTGAATTTCTGGAATGCGTGAGCCAGCTCAAAGCTCCGCGCCGCCGGGACGGAGCCACCTTCTGGCGCGTGTACAAAGACCTGGGCGTTCCCTCCCGTTACGTGGAGCGCTTTATCGTCGAATCCTGGGCGGACTACCTGCACCAGCGCGCCCGGGCCACAGTGGCCGATCAGGCGCTGGAAACCGAAGTGAGGGCCTTCCTCGCGCCCGGAGAAACCACCAGCATGTCGCACTACATCGCCGAGCGCTGACACACCAGTCAGTACGGCGGTCTCCTGCGACAGGCTTCGGAGCGGCTGACACAACCCAGCGAAGCGGCCCTGGCTAGGCGTTCCGTCGAAGGCAGTACAAGCAGTACGACAAGACGGAACAACGACGCCAGGGAGGTTGTGTTAGCCGCTCTTATCACAGAGCGCCCGCGCAGTTTCTGCGCTGGCGCAAACGCAGGCATGACAAGCAGGCCATGCAGCCTGCGACAATTCACCCATGAGCTACGCCCCACTTTCCAACGACACCTTCCTGCGCGCCTGCCGCCGCCAGGCTACCGACTACACCCCTCTGTGGCTCATGCGCCAGGCGGGCCGTTACCTGCCCGAGTACAAGGCCACGCGCGCCAAGGCCGGCAGCTTCATGGGGCTGGCTACCCATGTGGACTACGCGACCGAAGTCACTCTGCAGCCGCTGGACCGTTTCCCGCTGGACGCTGCCATTCTTTTCAGCGACATCCTCACGGTGCCGGACGCGATGGGCCTGGGCCTGTCTTTTGCGGAAGGTGAAGGCCCCCGCTTTGCCAAGGTGGTGCGCGACGAAGCCGCCGTAGCCGAACTGGCCGTGCCCGACATGAGCAAGCTGCGCTACGTGTTTGACGCGGTGACCAGCATCCGCAAGGCGCTGAACGGTCGCGTGCCGCTCATCGGCTTCTCGGGCAGCCCCTGGACGCTGGCCTGCTACATGGTCGAGGGCAAAGGCAGCGACGACTACCGGCTGGTCAAAAGCCTGATGTATGCCCGCCCAGATCTGATGCACCGCATCCTGGCCGTGAACGCCGATGCCGTAGCCGCTTACCTGAACGCCCAGATTGATGCAGGTGCACAGGCCGTGATGGTGTTTGACAGCTGGGGCGGCGTGCTGGCCGATGGCTGCTTCCAGGATTTCAGCTTGGCCTACACCCGGCGCGTGCTGGCGCAGCTCAAGCGCACCGGCGCAGATGGCACCGACGTGCCGCGCATCGTCTTCACCAAGGGCGGCGGTATCTGGCTTGATGACATGAAAGACCTGGACTGCGAGGTACTCGGTCTGGACTGGACCGCCAACCTGGGCAAGGCCCGCGCACTGGTGGGCGGTCAGGTCGGCGGCCCTGGCAAGGCACTGCAAGGCAATATCGACCCCAATGTGCTGTTTGCACCGCCCGAGCAGATTGCCCAGCAGGTGCGCCATGTGCTGGACAGCTTTGGCACACCCCACACTGACCGCACCACTACAGGCCCCACACACATCTTCAACCTGGGCCACGGCATCAGCCAATTCACTCCGCCGGAGCATGTGGCAGCGCTGGTGGAAACCGTGCACAGCTACTCACGGGCCCAACGCAAAGCGGCCTGACAGCCCCAACCATCCCCCTCCGCCCTGGCTGTGCCCCTGCGCAGCCGGGGCGTTTTTCATGGGTGGCAGGCAAAACCGAGGAGAGGCAATTGGATTGAGTACCTCTCTGGTTGTACACAGCAACGGTGCATACAAAAAATTAACAAATACGCAGCACCAGTCGATTAAAAATTTTTCGATCAGTCGAACAATGCGCCGTAACCCATTGATTTGCAAGGCCCCTGCGCCCATGCCGATTTGATAGGCAACCTAACCAAACCCCGTTGTTTCAAGGGTTTGCGAGGGACACCCAATGGATATCAACAAAGTTATCCACAGAAAATTGGGATTTCTTCAAAAACCCCCGTGTATCAAGCACTTAGCGCGCTAAGCGCAAGTGCCACTCCAAGGGACGTTTCGGGCTGTGACAGACCATCGGGGAGAGGCCTCTTGACGGACAAGGCACTTGCACTTATGCACACCGACGGCGATGCGGTCCGCCAATTTTTTCGATGAGGCCCTATCACAGAAAAATCCCACAAAAATGGCTCAGATGATTGATTCATAAGGTTTTTTTCTGCTGCCCATTTGCTAGGCATTCTGTTCAAAGCCTTGTGGGACATGGACTTAGCGCGGGTGGCTACAGGCTTTCAACAAAGTTATCCACAGAAAATTGGGAAGAGTGCAGCGCACTGAATCGGGGCGAAAGCAACCGCAATGAAGCGCGCGGCCTGCGTGACCAGAACATGGTATTGACAGGGTGCAAAAAATTCACTTGTACACACCACAAGCCTGCCTCTGTGCGATGACTCCAGACTATGCGTCTAGCACAGTTTTTCAGCCCCAAAATGCTTCAGATCATTGATTTATAAGGAAATTTTCAGGCCTGCCTGTTTAGCAGGCAATCTGTACAAAGCCTTATCTGACGCGGGTTTGGCGCGGGTGGCTACAGGCTTTCAACAAAGTTATCCACAGAAAGTCTGAATGACAGGCCCACAGACCGTGCAGCGGGCAGCTGAAGCACTCCGCAGCACAGCGACAATGGCGCTGTTTTGCCACCCAGCACGCCCCTCTTCTCTTGACTGCCACCACCGCTTTTCTCGTCCACGTCGCCCTGCACACCCCCTCGCACAGCGGAGTGGGTGACCTGCTGAGCTACACCTGCGAGCGGCCCCTGCCCCCGGGGACTCTGGTGCGGGTTCCTCTGGGCAAGCGTGAGGTGCTGGGCGTGGTGTGGGACGCCGATCAGGCCACTGGCGAGTTGCCTGAAGGGGCCAGCATGCGGGCCATTGCCGGGGTGCTGGAAGGCGTGGATCCGCTGGACGCGGCGTGGCGTCGTCTGGTGGCCTTTGCCGCCCGCTACTACCAGCGGGCCCTGGGCGAAGTGGCCACCGCAGCCCTCCCCCCGCAGTTGCGGGATCTGCGCCCCGAGCAATTGGCCCGACGCCTGCGACGCCCCGGCAAGCCAAGTGCTGAAAGCAGCGAATTCGCTATACAAAACATAGCGCTTAGCGCAGAACAGGAAAGCGCTAGAGCCCGAATTTCTGCTGAATCAGGCCCCTTCCTGCTGTTTGGCAGCACCGGCAGTGGCAAGACCGAGGTGTACCTGCGCTGTGTGCAGGAAGCGCTGGAGGCGGAGAGCGACGGCGCTTGCCCCACCCAGGCCCTGGTGATGGTGCCGGAAATCAACCTGACCCCCCAGCTCGAAGAGCGCTTCACCCAGCGGTTTGCGGGCCGGTTTGGCGCGGGGGCCGTGGTGTCGCTGCACAGCGGCATGACCAACCCGCAGCGCCTCAAGAGCTGGCTGGCCGCCCACAACGGCACCGCGCGCATTGTGCTGGGCACACGCATGGCCGTGTTTGCCAGCATGCCCGGGCTCAAGCTCATCGTGGTGGATGAGGAACACGACCCCAGCTACAAGCAGCAGGAGGGAGCGCGCTACTCGGCACGCGACCTGGCCATCTGGCGCGGGCGCGAACAGGGGGCCAAGGTGATTCTGGGCTCGGCCACCCCATCGCTGGAGAGCTGGCACGCCAGCCGCCCCTCCACGCCCGAAGACCCCGAAGGCGGGCGCTATGTGCGCCTGCACATGCCCAGCCGTATCGGTGCAGGTGCCCTGGCGCGGGTGCGGCGGGTGGACATGAACCAGCAGCCCCGGCGCGCCGTGTTCAGTGCGCCCCTGCTGCAAGCCATCACCGAGCGCGTGGCCCGTGGCGAGCAAAGCATGGTGCTGCTCAACCGCCGGGGCTACGCACCTGTGCTGCACTGCGTAGACTGCGGCTGGAAAAGCGACTGCCCCCACTGCAGCGCGCACCAGGTCTTCCATAAAACCGACCGCACCCTGCGCTGCCACCACTGCGGCTTTACGGTGCGGGTGCCGCCGCACTGCCCCACCTGTGGCAGCCCAGACATCCACGCCATGGGCCGGGGCACCGAGCAACTGGAAGAACAGCTCGCCGCCCTGCTGCGCAATGTGCAGCGCCCGGACGGCAACCCTGCCCGCGTGGCCCGGATTGACGCGGACACCACCAAAGCCAAAGGATCACTGGAGGCCCAACTGGCCCAGGTGCACACCGGCGAGGTGGACGTGCTGGTCGGTACACAGATGATTGCCAAGGGCCACGACTTTCGCCGCATCACCCTGGTGGCGGCCGTGCAGCCCGATGGGGCACTGTTCAGCAGCGACTTCCGCGCGCCAGAGCGGTTGTTTGCCCTGCTGATGCAGGCCGCAGGCCGTGCCGGGCGCGATGCGGCTTATGTGGCAGCCCAGGGCACCGAAAGCGAGATGTGGGTGCAGACCTACCACCCGCAGCACGCGGTGTACGAGGCACTGCGGCGGCACGACTACGAGGCCTTTGCAGCGCAACAGCTCCAGGAACGCCGCGATGCCGCCATGCCACCCTTTGCGTACCAGGCTCTGGTGCGTGCCGATGCGCGCACGCAGGAAGTGGCCCAGGGCTTTTTGAGCGCCGCGACGGCTGCAGCCCATGCTGCAGCCCTGCCGGGGCTGGATGTGGTGACGCTGTTCCCCCCCGTGCCGCTCACAGTCCAGCGCGTAGCCAACGTTGAGCGCGCCCAGATGCTGATGGAAAGCAGCAGCCGTGCCGCCCTGCAACGCTTTCTGGCCGCCTGGCAGCCGGTGCTGCAGGCCACCCGCAGCCAGCCCGAACACCGAGGCCTGGTGCGCTGGCTGGTGGATGTAGACCCGCAAACCATCTGAGTGCCAGCCACCGGGGCACTCCTGCAGCCCTCCAGCAGTCTGCTTGCAGGCATGGCAAGCCTTGGAGAGGCACGGCAGGAGATACAACCCAAACTGCCACTTGCGCCCGCAGGGTGAGCGCAAGCAGCTACCAATTCAATAGCAAACAGAAACGGACGTCAGTGCAAAGCAAGCTCCACCTGCGTATGCTGGCGCTCTTGCTCTGGAAGATGGCTCACTGGCAAAGAGCTTGAAGAGCTGCCACGAGAGTGAACGCACACAAAACAACCACCGGAGACAACCCCATGACCGCAGATGAGTTCGCCCATTCCCTGGCCAGGGACGGCTTTGCCCCCGCCGTCAAAGTGGAACGCGAAGCCCACGGAATGATGGACCACCACACCCACCCGTTCGAGGCCAAGGCGCTCATCCTGCACGGCGACATCCGCATCGTCACCGCAGCGGGCGAGCGCACTTACAGGGCTGGTGACATCTTCCATCTGAAGGCCGAGGAGCCCCACACCGAGTACTACGGCCCGCAAGGGGTGACTTATCTGGTGGGGCGCAAAGAAAGCTGAGCATTCACAGGGAGGAACGCCCCTCTGACGTTCCCGACACACGCCAAAGAAAAACGGCGCACTGCTCACACAGTGTGCCGTTTTGCGCGGGGCTGCCATCGGTCAGCGCGGATGCACCGCCGATAGCCGGGTTACCTCATCAGAGGGCTCCGTCACCCAGCACGATACCTTCGCGACGGGGATCCACGCCACCTTCGAGCTTGGTCTGGCCGTTGCGGTTGACGCGCATGATGGTGGAGACACCGCTGGACTGTGCGCCGTTGTTCACGGTGTGACCCTTGGCCTTGAGGCCGTCGATCAGGGCCGTGAGGTCGAGGGCTGTGTTGGCGCCATCCACATTGGTGGTGGCGCTGTTGGTGGCGCCAAAGTTCACCAGCGATGTGGCCTGCTGGGCATCCAGGCCCCAGTCCAGAGCACCCACCACGGTCTTGAGCACGTACTGGATGATGGTGCCGCCGCCAGGCGAGCCTGTGGCCATCACGAAGTCGCCAGGGCCGGTGCCCTTGAAGACCAGCGTGGGAGCCATGGTGCTGCGGGGGCGCTTGCCGGGGGCCACGCGGTTGGCCACGGGCACACCCGCGCTGTCTGCAGGCTGTGCAGAGAAGTCGGTGAGCTGGTTGGTCAACAGGAAGCCGCCCACCATGTGGTACGAGCCCATGCTGGACTCCACCGTGGAGGTCATAGACACCACGTTGCCGTAGGCATCAACGATGGAGAAGTGGGTGGTGCCCTTTTCAACCGTCTTGTCCACGCCCAGTGGCACATCGCCCAGGTTACCCGCAGTGGCTGTGCCCATGGATTTGCCATCGGCGTTGATCAGCGCAGCGCGTTGCTTGAGGTAGGTCTTGTCGATCATGGTCGACACGCCCTTGCCCGGCAGGGGGATGAAGTCGGTGTCGGCGACGTACTTGTCGCGGTCGGCGTAAGCCAGACGCTCTGCCTCAGACACCAGATGCACACCCATGACACTGGGTACGCCACCTTCGTTGGAAGGGTTGGTGGGGCCGTACTTGGACAGGTCGAAGTTCTCGAGGATGCCCAGGGACTGCGCAATGGCGATACCACCGGAGGACGGAGGCGACATCGTGCAGATGTAGTAGGCGTTGCGGTAGGTGGTGCAGACGGGCTCGCGCTTCTTGGCCTGGTAGGCCTTGAGGTCTGCCACCGTCATCAGGCTGGGGGTGATGGGTGTCTTGGCCGCATCGTCGCCCACCGACTGGGCTGCCTTGGCCACAATGGCTTCAGCCATGGGGCCGGAGTACATGGCTTCAGCACCGCCGGTAGCCAGCGTGCGCAGCGACTGGGCGTAGGGCAGGTTGGTCGTTACCGCACCGGTGGCCTTGGGGGTGCCGTCGGCGTTGAAGAAGGCGGCCATGGCATTGGCGTCCAGCGCCAGGCTGGTGGCATTGCTCTTGATGGCGTCGCCCAGGCGGCCCGGAATCTTGTAGCCATTGGTGGCCAGGTTGATACCTTCGTCAAACAGCTGGTTCCAGGCCAGCTTGCCGTAGTCCTTGTGGGCCATGTCCAGCATGCGCATCACGCCAGGCACACCGATGGAGCGGCCGCTGCGGCGGGCGTTGGGCACAGGGGCGGGTGAAGATGCATCGGCCTGGTTCTGGCGAACCAGGTAGTAGCCAGTGGCGGCGGCCGGGGCAGTTTCGCGGCCGTCATAGGCCACGACCTTCTTGCTGGCTGCGTCGTAGTACATCATGAATGCACTGCCAGCGATGGTGCTGGACTGAGGCTCCACCAGGCCCAGCACAGCCTGCACCGCCACGGCAGCGTCAATCGCTGTACCACCGGCCTTGAGCACATCACAGCCGGCCTTGGTAGCCAGAGGGGTGTTGGCCACCACCATGTAATTGTTCGATTGTTTGGCCTTGTAGCCCAGGCGGTAGCCCGAGGCAGCCTCAGGCGCAGCAGGGTCGCCCGAAAGGCCGGAGCCCACGACGACGGCAGACCCGGTGCTGGAGACCACGGAGCAGCTCTGCGCATTGCTGTCCACGATCAGGTCGGAGCTGGAACCACTTCCACACCCATACAGCGCCACGGCGATGGCCGCGGGCGTCAACGCCCACAGCCAGACTCTTTTCTTCATTCCAGACTCCTGTGATGTCAAAACAGATTGCGGTGTCACACCGCGGAAACATTTTGACGCAATAAGCATGCCGATGCGCTCGCTCGGCCATCACACAGGGAAAACCCGGGGGTGCACCATTTCGGTGTCAGGTGAGCAAAGCCACCGCACCAGAAAAACTGAGAAAGGCGAGCGCAGTGGACACCAAAATGATGCGGGCAATGCGCCCGTTGTTGGCCCCAAAACGCTCTGCCAGCAAAGAGACATTGCTGGCGCTGGGCAGAGCAGCCAGCAACACCAGCACCGTCAGGGCGAAAGGCGACAGGGGCACCTTAAGCGCCATGGCAGCCGAGCCTGCTGCCCATACCAGCAGCGGGTGAACCAGCAACTTGGCCAGCGCCACGGGCACATAGTCCCGCGCGGCCACCTGCTCATGCTGGTTCATCTGGGAGCGGGCCAGCACCGCGCCAATGGTGAACAGGGCAACGGGAGATGCCGCGTCGGCCAGCATGGCCACAGTCTTCTCCAGCGGGCCAGGGCCGCGCCACTGCAGTGCCGAAGCCAGGGCCCCCAGAGCAATGGCCCACGGCATGGGATTGGTCAGCATGCCCCGCAAGGCACTGCGCAGCGCGACCGCCATGCCATGCGTGCCCGCCCCGTCCAGCCGCGACAAGGCAATGCACAGCGAACTGGTGATGACCATGTCCACCACGATGGTGACGATGGCCGGGCCCGCGCTTTGCGCGCCCAGCAACGCCACCAGCAAGGGCACTCCCATGAAGCCTGTGTTGGGGAAAGCAGCGACCAGAGCACCAAAGGCTGCATCATTCCAGCCGATGCGCGCGTTGCGAGTAAGCGCTACCGTCGCCCCCACCATGAGCAGGGCGCACAGCAGGTAAACGCCCGCTACCGCAGGGTCCAGCAACTGCGCAATCGGCGTGCTGGCGCCAAAGCGGTACAGCATGCAGGGCAGCGCGAAGTACAGGACAAACGCATTCAGCCCCGGAATGGCAGGCTGAGGGAGGATTCCGCGGCGGGCGGCAAGGTAGCCGCACAGCACCAGCGCGAAGAAGGGGAAGGTGATGGAAAGGACGGACAGCACGCGCCGATTGTGGAGGCAGAAGTCCCCAGCTGCTTGTGGAAGGCCTGCCAAAGGCAGGCCGAGGGCGCCGCCACATGCGATGGCGGTATCTCTGTGAAGATCAACTCCTCGTCACTGCTTGCGTTGCACGATCAGGCTGCGCTTGGCATCTTCCGGGTAGGCAAAGGTGACCGCTCCGTTCTTGACCATACCTATCACCAGCATGTTGCGGGTAATCGCATCCTTGTCGCTGGCACTGAAGGGGTGGTCGTAGGTGGTGACCACGCCGTAATAGGTTTTCATCTTGCCTTCGAGTGCATCCTTGATCGCCGGGCCACTCAGGTTGCCATCGCGGATGCCCAGGAAGGAATACATGAGCAGATAGGTGGCGTCGTAGGCGTTGGCTGCTGCCATGGGCACGGCAGGCTTGCGCTGGTACTTGCGGCTGTAGCCAGACAGGAAGGAGGCACGGCGCTCATTGCTGGGCTCGGCCACAAAGGTCTGCACGGTCAGGGCTCCCTCGGCTGCGTCCTTGGCCCCGTCCAGGAAGAAGGGGAACGACAGCGTCCACGGCCCCACTTGTGAGACCTTCCAGCCCAGTGCCTTCTTGCCATTGGCAATGACAGCGTTTTCAGGGCCTACGGTGTAGCTGTAGATGACATTGGCGCCCGCGTTGCGCGCGGCCGTCAGCTCGGCGGTCAGGTCCTTCACTCCCACCGGAAAGCGTGCCACATGCACCGGCTTGAGGTTCTTGGCGGCCAGTGCTTCCACCACGTCCTTGTAGCCGCCTTCTCCATAGCCCGTGGTGTCGGCAAAGATGGCCACCTTGTCCCAACCCCGCTTGACGATCTCATCCACCATCATCGGAGCCTGCAGCGCATCACGGCCTTGCACGCGGAAGATGTAGCTCTCCGGCGCGGGGTAGGTACTGGTGATGGCCGTGCCCGTGGCGCAGGGCACGATCAGTGGCGTCTTGCCCTGCTGAAACAGGTCCAGCGCCTTGAGGGCCACACCGGTATTGCAAAAGCCGATGACGGCGGTGACTTTTTCGGTCAGCAGCTCTTGCGCCATCTGGCGCCCTCTGGCCGGGTCGGCCATATCGTCCTTCACCACCAGTTCAATGGGACGTCCCAAATAGCCCCCCACGCCGTTGATTTCGTCAGTAGCCAGACGGATGCCATTGAGCATGGGTACACCAAAGTCGGCCGAAGGCCCGGTAAACGGCCCAATCACCCCGACACGCACCGGCGTCTGAGAGGCCTGGGCCTGTGCAAGCTGGACGGGAGTGACCCACAGCGCCGCAGCCGCAGTGAACAGCGCCAGAGTGGCGATCAAGGGCCGACGGGCACAAGAGGGCGCGAAGGAGAAAAGACGGTGGATGGCTTGCACGGGAATGTCTCTGGTTTGTCATCAAAACGATCCAAACCAGTATCCCGAGTGACCTCATTTCACCCAACCGGGATTTCCCGCAACAAAGTGCAAACAACCGTTACAGAAAAATTCAAAGTCACCCATCCGACAGAAGCCTGCTCGAGGAGCCTTAACCCCAGCACCAGGGAAGCGTCAGGCCCCCGGGGTATCATTCGCGCCCCTCCCGTCCGAGAACCTGTTCAAAGTGCCTGAACACGGTTTTCCCGCATGTCTGCAGGGCGGCAGGTGTCTTTGCTTCGCTTTCAATCCCCCCACTGCATTCCATGTCTGCCGGTCTCAATCTCGCCCAGCTTCAGGCTGTTCATTACACCGACGGTGCTTGCCTGGTGCTGGCTGGCGCTGGCTCGGGCAAGACCCGGGTGATCACGATGAAGATCGCCCACATGATCGAAAAGGGACTGGAGCCCAAGCGCATTGCGGCCATTACCTTCACCAACAAGGCGGCGGCAGAAATGCGCGAGCGTGCGGGGCACCTCATCGGCAAACGCGCCAAGGACGTGCTGGTCTGCACCTTTCACGCCCTGGGCGTGCGCATGGTGCGCGAGGACGGCCATGTGCTCGGCCTCAAGCCGCAGTTCAGCATCCTGGATGCGGACGACGTCACCAGCATTCTGAAAGACGCCTCGGGCGGCACCACGGACATGGCCACGGCGCGCCAGTGGCAGTGGGTGATCAGCAAGTGGAAGAACATGGGCCTGACCTCCGAGCAGGCCCTGGCCCAGGCGGCAGATGACAACGAGCGCATCATCGCCACGCTGATGGCACGCTACGAAGAGCGCCTGACGGCCTACCAGAGCGTGGACTTTGACGACCTGATCGGTATGCCGCTGCGCCTGCTGCGCGACTTCCCCGAGGTGCGCGCCAAGTGGCAGGCATCGCTGGGCCATGTGCTGGTGGATGAATACCAGGACACCAACGCCACGCAGTACGAGCTGCTCAAGCTGCTGGTGGGAGCCAACGGCCACTTCACGGCCGTGGGCGACGATGACCAGTCCATTTACGGCTGGCGCGGCGCCACGCTGGACAACCTGAAAAAGCTGCCGGTGGATTTCCCCCACCTCAAGGTCATCAAGCTGGAGCAGAACTACCGCTCCACCAGCGCCATCCTGCGTGCGGCCAACAACGTGATCGGCCCCAACCCCAAGCTGTTTCCCAAAACGCTGTTCAGCGAACTGGGCGAAGGCGAACCCGTGCGTGTGATCGATGCCGACAACGAGGAGCATGAGGCAGAGCGTGCCGTGGCCCGCATCCAAAGCCTGCGGGCCTCGCTGAACCCCATTCCTGAATGGAAGAGCTTCGCCATCCTGTACCGCGCAAACCACCAGGCCAAGCCGTTTGAAAAGGCGCTGCGCAAGGCCAACATTCCGTACAAGGTGTCGGGCGGCACCAGCTTTTTCGACCGAGCGGAAATCAAGGACCTGTGCGCGTGGTTTCGCCTCTGGATCAACAACGACGATGACCCGGCGTTTTTGCGCGCCATCACCACGCCCAAGCGCGGCATTGGACACACCACGCTGGCATCGCTGGGCGCCTTTGCCACACAGCACAAGCAGAGCATGTTTGGCGCGCTGTTCAACGGCATGCTGCCTGCCGCGGTGCCCAAGCGGGCGCTGGATGGCTTGCATGAGTTTGGCCGCTACATCAACTACCTGGAATACAGCGCGCGCCGCGTGCACGGCGCAGAAGAAGCCCGCACGTTTCTGAACGACTGGCTCAAGGAAATCGGCTACGAGCAGCACCTGTACGACAACGAAGACAGTGAAAAGGTGGCCGCCGCCCGCTGGAGCAACGTGATGGAGTTCTGCGACTGGATGGCCCAGCGCGCGGGCGGTCAGATTGACGACACGGCCGGGGCCGTGGTGGCCAAGGAGACCAAGAGCCTGCTGGAGGTGTCGCAGACGATTGCGCTGTTGTCCACCATCAGCGAGCGCGAGAAAGAGCAGGACATGGTCACGCTCTCGACCCTGCACGCCAGCAAGGGGCTGGAATGGCCGCATGTGGTGCTGGTGGGCGTGACAGAAGGCATGCTGCCCTTCAAGCTGGACGACGACGAAGGCCGCCAGGAAAAGGTGACCGACGACACCCTGCAACGCCTGCAGGAAGAGCGCCGCCTGATGTACGTGGGCATCACCCGCGCCCAGCGCACCCTGGCCGTGAGCTGGACCAAGCGCCGCAAAAAGGGCCGCGAAATGGTGGCCGCCCAGCCCAGCCGCTTCATCGCCGAAATGGGTCTGGACAAGACCACGGCCCGTGAAGACCCCCGCGAAAAGCTCAGAGCCCTGCGCGCCGAATTTGCTGCGAAGAAGGCGCAGGCTGCGGGCACCAGCCCTGAGGCCTGAGCCCCCTCAGCCCAACCACAACGCCATGCGCCCATCTGCTTTCCCCATGCATTTCAAAGCCCATGCCCTGCGCACCGGAGCCACCACGGTTGCTTTGATTTTGATAGCTATCAGCGCTTGTCCTACAAGCGCCAGCAGCCAAACCAAGCCACAATCCGGCGCGGCCTGCATTGCTGCGGTGGATATGACCCACCAGCATCTTCAAGGCCGCTGGACCGCCGAGCTGCAAGCCGCTGCGCCCGGTGCCCCCTCCACCCAGGCCCTGCTGCAGCTCGGCCCTCACCCGGAGTTGGCACAAAGCGTGCGTGGTACTGTTCAGCGCGACGGGAAGACGGCCCTGGTCAGCGGCGACGTCGACGACGGCGACCTGACCCTGGAAGAATCGGTCAACGGCACCAACATCAGCGCCACCTGGACAGGCCGGGTGGTGGATGGCAGTTGCGGCAAGGAAATACGCGGAACATGGAACAACGCCAGCACCCCCAACACCCTGCAACCTTTCGTCATGCGCAAGCAGGCTACCTGGCAATGACCTCTGACCCCACCTCCACAGCAGGCGACCGTAGCAAAGCCATTGCCCGGGCATGGCCTGCTGCCCTGGCCTTGCTGCTGGCCCCAGCCGCCGTGATGGCGCAGGCAGCCAGCCCATCTCCCGCAGGCAATACCAGCCAGGACGCCGCGTGGCGGCGATGCGCAGCCATGTCCGGTGACAACACCGCACGCCTGGCCTGCTTTGATGCATGGGCAGGGCAGCAGGCTTGGCAAGCGCCCGCAGCCTCCGCACAGGCCTCGGGTGCCAGCACTGCAGCGGCGTCGGCCAATGCCACGGGCCGAGAAGAAGCGGCCTCCAACGCGCCCGCGACACCGGTGGACACCACATTACCCGCCACCCGCATCATCGAGGTAGCCCGTACGGAAGGCTGCCGCGATCCACAGTACAGCGACCTGTCGCGCTTCTGGGAGCTGGAAAGCGGCAGCGACTGCGGCACCTTCAGCTTCCGCGGCTATCGACCCATCACGGTGTCGGTGGTGGCATCTGACTCGGTCAACCGCCAACCCACATCGACCGCGGAAGGCCATTCCGCCACCGAGAGCACGCCCTACCGCACCACCGAGAACCGCATCCAGCTCTCGGTGCGCACCAAGCTGGCCCAGGGGCTGCTCACGCAAGGGCACCCCACGCTCAAGGACTCGGTGTGGTTTGGCTACACCCAACAGTCGTACTGGCAACTCTTCTCGCCGCAGATTTCGCGGCCCTTCCGCGCGACGGACCACGAGCCGGAAATCATGTACGTCTACCCCACCACGGCCCAGCTGCCCTGGGGCTGGAAATGGCGCTACAGCGGCATCGGGCTGGTGCACCAGTCCAACGGGCAGAGCAATCCCCTGTCGCGCAGCTGGAACCGCGTGTACCTGATGACCGGCATGGAACTGGACAACCGCTGGATCGTGAATGCAAGGGTATGGAAACGCCTGTCTGAAAGTGTGACGAGCGACGACAACCCCGGCATCAGCGACTACATCGGCCGCGGTGAACTCTCGGTGTTCTGGAATGTGAACAAGGACAACACCCTGGGTGCCACCTTGCGCCACTCCCTGGCCAGCAGCGACCGGGGCTCCGCACGCCTGGAGTGGATGCAGACCCTGGGCAGCGGCCTGTGGGGCGGCAAAAGCAACCTGCGCCTGCACACCGCCCTGTTCAGCGGCTATGGCGACAGCCTGATTGACTACAACCGCAAGCGCACCGTGTTCAGCGTGGGCGTGAGTCTGGTGGACTTCTGACCCCAGCCACCGGATGCAGGGCCGCATCCGGTGGCTCTGCTGAACAAGAGCGCCGAGCCAGCCTCCAAGAACCGCTGTAACGACATCGGTACGCTCACAGTCCGTTACGAAAATCTGCTCAAGTTTTCCGCCGCCATGCCGGGGCACGCACACAATACCCCCCGCACGGCCAAACGGCGCCTGCGTTGCGGGTTCAGCTTGCAAGAACCCATGCAAAGACGCTGCGAGCAAGGTACCGAGGTGGAGCACCCCGCCGAAAAGAGCGGCTTTCCCACCGTTTTCTCTGCCATTGCCGACACCGTGCCCCTCGGACAATGCCGCTACAGAGGAACCTACCCATGGACATGCAATACCAGCTCAAAGCAGGCAGCTACTACCTGTACGACATGCGTGAAGCACCCAGTGCGGTCACCGGCGAGCGCAGGTTCAAGCTCAAGACAGACACCGTCGCCATTGCCTTCGACGCCCACACAGGCAAAGTGCACCAGCACGGCAGCCCTACGCGCATCCAGTCATGGGCCAACAATACACGTCGCCGTCTGCGCGCTGCTGGTGCGCAACAGGAAGCCAACGACATCGTGGTGGTGTCTGGCCCACTGCCAGTGGATGAACTGAACAAGTGTCTGTGGGTCAGCGGCTATGTGCGCCGCATGTTCTCGCGGCTGGCCACTTTGCCTCACGGCAAACTGCAGCAGTCGTCTGCAGATCACTTCCGCAAGGCAGCCTGAAAGCCCTTGAAGCAGTTTTGCGCAGGCTGTGCACCTGCCCCGTTGACGAACCCCGACCTTTCGCAAAGGCCGCCTGCCCAGGCGGCCTTTTTCATTCCGTCTCGTCGTCCATGACCTCGTCTGCCAACACCACCTCGGGATGCTTGACGATGGTGACAGGCACAGAGCTCAGGCGCGACACTTCTTGCGATACTGAACCGAGCAAGGCACCGCTGAGCGCGCCATGGCCTTTGGCGCCGATGACCAGCATGTCTGCCCCATGGTTCTCGGCCAGGTCCACCAGCGTGTGGGCCGCGTCGCCCACAGCAATATCGGTCTCGTAAGCCACGCCTGCCGCATCCAGCAGGGCACGGGCAGGGGCGAGCAGGTGCTCCCCCGCCTCCAGGCTGGCCGCAGCGATCAGGTCAGGGTCGCGGGTGGTGACCAGTTCATACAGCGTGGCCGGTTCCTGCACATGGGCCAGCACGACACCGGCCTGCAGGCCTTGCTTCAGCAATTGCAGCGTGTGCCGCACCCCGTCAAGGGACAACTCGGAACCGTCCACCGCTACCAGAATCTTGAGCATGCTGATCTCCTTGTGCGTTGCTGAAAGAACCTGTTCACGGTCTTTTCAGGGGCGCACAAGCGGCGTGCCGGGATGGGCTGCTAGGCGCAGCGCGCGGCCAATAGCCCGTGCTATTGGCAAGCGCTGCAACAACGCAGACCGCCCGGCAAGACACTTGTCCGCAGGGTTGGAGTGAAATCGGGTGATTGGACGCCTCGGCTGCTTGCATGGGCATGAGCCCATGCGGCGCATCCAAAGCATCCACTCATCCCGATTGCACTCCAATGCGATCCCTGAAAAGACCGCGAACAGGTTCTATGCCAGTGTAGTGATGCTGCACAAGCCCTTTCAGATACAGCGCAAACTCGGCGCAAATTCCGGTATCCGGAGGTTTCTTGTGGCGCTCTGGGACAATTGCGCCCATGCTTCAGTTCGAACTTCTCAAAACAGACCCCTCCAGCCACGCACGGCGCGGCACACTCACGCTCAACCACGGCGTGGTGCAGACCCCCATCTTCATGCCCGTAGGCACCTACGGCACCGTCAAGGGAGTCATGCCCCAAAGCCTGCACGACATGGGCGCGCAGATCATCCTGGGTAACACCTTTCACCTCTGGATGCGTCCTGGCCTCGACGTGATGCAGAGCTTTGGCGGGCTGCACGGGTTTGAGAAGTGGGACAAGCCGATCCTGACCGATTCGGGCGGCTTTCAGGTGTGGAGCCTGGGTGCCATGCGCAAGATCACCGAAGAAGGCGTGCACTTTGCCAGCCCGGTCAACGGCGACAAGCTCTTCATGTCGCCCGAGGTGAGCATGCAGATCCAGACCACGCTCAACTCCGACATCGTGATGCAGCTGGACGAATGCACGCCCTACGAGACCAAAGGCCACAAGACCACCGAGGCCGAGGCGCGCAAATCCATGGAGATGAGCCTGCGCTGGGCCAAGCGCAGCCAGGACGAGTTCCACCGCCTGAACAACCCCAACGCGCTCTTCGGCATTGTGCAGGGCGGCATGTACAAGAACCTGCGCCAAGAATCGCTGGAGCGGCTGGTCGAGATGGACTTCCCAGGCTACGCCGTGGGCGGCGTGAGTGTGGGCGAACCCAAGGACGAGATGCTGGACATCATGGCCCACACGCCCCACCGCCTGCCCGCTCACAAGCCGCGCTACCTGATGGGGGTGGGCACGCCCGAAGACCTGGTACAGGGCGTGGCCGAAGGTGTGGACATGTTCGACTGCGTGATGCCCACCCGCAATGCGCGCAACGGCACCATCTTCACCCGCTACGGCGACCTGAAGATCCGCAACGCCCGTCACAAGGCCGATCACCAGCCGCTGGACCCCAGCTGCACCTGCCACGCCTGTGCAGGCAAAGAGGGCATACCGTGGGACCAGGGCGGGCGCGGCGGCTTCTCACGCGCCTACCTGCACCACCTGGACCGCTGCGGCGAAATGCTGGGCCCCATGCTCACCACCATCCACAACCTGCATTACTACCTGAACCTGATGCGAGAAGTGCGCGAGGCGCTGGACGCAGGCACCTTCAGCCAGTTCCGCGCCCAGTTCAAGGCAGACCGGGCGCGGGGCGTCTGAGTCAGGCATCTCGGCTCCCCGCTTGAGAGCGGCTCACACACCCCAGCGAAGCGACCCTGGCCAGGCATTCCGTCGCAGGCAGTACATCAGGTACGACAAGACGGGACAACGACGTCAGGGGGGTTGTGTGAGCCGCTCTTATCCCTGCGGGGAAACCGGCATGCCGCACTGAAGACACACCAATCGGATACAACCTGGCCTCTCGTTCACGCCATTGCAGCAGCGAAAGCCTTGAAAGCCTTGGTAAACGGTAGAGCGCACCACTTTTTTCAGACCACCCTATGGTCTTCAGCATCCACCTGCCCACTGTTCTTCTGGTCTACAAGACGGCCCTGGCGGCGGGCGCTGTGGGCATCTACCACGTCAGTCGGCACTCATGCCGCCCCCGGGGGCTGAAGCCGCTGGCGCTGGCCTATCTGCTGCTGGCCCTGGGCGCGGAACTGGCCGCACGGGGTGAGTACCTTGCCCTGCCCTTGTGGCTGTGGACGCACGGCAGCCTGCTGCTGGGTACGGTGGCCTACCCGCTGTTCTGGGCCAGCATGCGCGCGCTGAGCGGCAGACGCGCCATTCCCGTCAAAACGCTGGCAGCCATTCCGGCCGGCCTCTTCGCCCTGGGCTTGCTCACGCAGTTTCCTCTCAACAACCTGCACCGTGCGGGCGTGTTCCATGCCACAGCGACCGTAGCGCTGCTGCTTTCGTCCTGGGACATCTGGCGCGACCGGCGCGCCGAGCCCCTGCCCTCCCGTGTACCGCTGGCGGCCTTCCTTTTGCTCAGTGCCTGCATCTATGCGCTGCGGTTGGGCTTTATCGTGAACGAAAACGCAGCCTCCGCCGGGTTTGCGTGGGCCTTCTATATCCAGATGTTCTGCCACTTCGGCATCGCCCTCATGGTGGCAGCCTTGTCCAGCGAGCGGGCTTCCGAGCGCCTGGAGCAACTCGCGCACACCGACCTGCTCACAGGCGTGGGCAACCGCCGCTGGCTGGCATCGCGACTGCCAGCGCATCTGCCCCCTGACAGTGCCGTGATGCTGATTGACCTCGATCACTTCAAGCGCACCAACGACACATACGGCCACGCTGCGGGCGACCAGGTACTGGCCGCCTGCGCCCAATGTCTGCGCAGCCAATTGCGCGAATCGGATGTGCTGGGGCGGATGGGAGGCGAAGAGTTTGTGGTTTACCTGCCCGATGCCACGGCAGAGGCCGCGCGAGTGACGGCCCAGCGACTGTGCGATGCAGCAGCCCGGCTGGAGGTGGCCACCGACGCAGGCCTGCTGCGTGCTACCGTCAGCATTGGCCTGGCATGTGCACGCAAGGCCGGGGGAAGCTCGGAGCAATGGCAGCAGGCGGCCGATCAGGCCCTCTACCAGGCCAAGCGCGAAGGCCGCAACCGGGTGGTGGCTGTAGACCACCTGCCGCCCCCCTCAAGCACCGCCATTCCCCACAGGGCGAGCGAGGGTTAACCTCCGGCCTCTGCAGGTTGCGCAACAGCGCAGCGTCAGCGCCCCACGTCCGCCAGATCCAGGCGGCTGGTCTCGCGGCTGGTCCACAAGGCAGCCAGCGTGAACAGGCCGTTGGCGGCCAGGTACAGACCCACGCCCCCCAGGCCATAGGCCTTGTTCAGGTCAATCGCGATCAGCGTCGGCAGCGATGCGCCCACGATGGACGACAGGTTGTAGGCCATGGAAGCGCCCGAATAGCGCACTTCGGTCGGGAACAGTTCAGGCAACAGCGCGGCCATGGGGCCAAAGGTGCAGCCCATCAGCGCCATGCCGATCACGATGAACAGCAGCACGGAGCCTGGCGTGCCGTGGGTGAGCAGGGCAGGCATCAGCGCGCCAAAGGCCATGATGCCCACCGTGACGGCCATCATCCAGCGGCGACGGCCCCAGCGGTCGGCCTGGTGCCCCGCCACCATGCAGAAGATGCCGAACACGATGGCCCCGATCAGCAGGATGCCCGTGAATGTGTTGGCCGGAATGCCCAGCCCCGTGGGGTGGCCTGCGGCAGAAACACCCGCCGGGCTCTTGGAATACACCTGCACAAACGCGGTCATCAGGTAGAACAGCACATAGGTCGTGGTCATGATCAGTGCGCCCTGCAGCACCTTGCCACCATTCTGGGTGAACACGGCGCTGACCGGAGCACGCAGCTTGCGGCCAGCCTTTTCCACGTCCTGGAAGACTTGGCTTTCATGCAGCGTCAGGCGCACATAGAGCCCCACCGCCACTAGCACGATGGAGAGCACGAACGGAATGCGCCAGCCCCAGGCCACCATCGCATCGGGGCCGATGATGGAGGTGATCACGAAGAACACGCCATTGGCCGCAAACAGGCCGATGGGTGCGCCCAGTTGCGGAAAGCTGCCAAACCAGCCGCGCTTGCCTGCTGGGGCGTTTTCTGTGGCGACCAGGGCTGCGCCACCCCATTCGCCGCCCAGGCCAATGCCTTGGCCGATGCGGAACAGGCACAGCAGCAGCGGTGCGGCGATGCCAATCTGCTCGTAACTGGGCAGCAGACCGATGGCCACGGTGGAAAGCCCCATGGTCAACAGCGACGCCACCAGCGTCTGCTTGCGTCCGATGCGGTCTCCATAGTGGCCAAACAGGGCCGAGCCCACGGGCCGCGCCAGAAAGGCAAGCGCCAGAGTGGACAGCGACAGCAGCGTGGCCACTGCGGGGTCTCCCTTGGGGAAGAACTGGCTGTTGAAGACCAGCACAGCCGCAGCAGCGTAGATGTAGTAATCGTAGAACTCGATGGCGGTGCCAATCAGCGAGGCAACAGCCACCTTCTGGGGGGAATTGCGGGGAGGGGTTTGCGGCGCATCGGCTGCGCCGGCGGGGGAAGCGGACATCAATACCTTTCGGGATCAGGCTCCGCAAGGGCTGGTGCTGTAAACACCAGTGGCACGAGCTGCGGCCAAGCCTAGGGAAAACCCTCAATTTTAAAAATCGCACTGTGCCTTCGCGCCTGCAACCCATCTCCATCCACGAAATCAGCCAGCACGTCCCGCGATGGATAAGGGCAAAACCCCGCAGTGGGCGCGCCCGCAAGCGGGCGGGCAATAATCCGCCGAGCTGACGCACTACGGAGCCCTTTGTGACCCTCTCTTCCACGCTCTCTGCGCCCTCCGTCCATCCGCCCATGCATGTACTGGTCACCGGCGGCACGGGTTTTATCGGCACCGCGCTGGTCAAGCAATTGCTGGAAGCTGGCCACCGCATCACGGTGTTGACCCGACAACCGCAGCGTGCACTGGCGCGCTTTCAGCGGCCTCAAGGCACCCAGGGCCCGGTGCAGGCAATACGTTCATTGGCCGAGCTGCCGGCAACGACTCCGATCGACGCCATCGTGAACCTCGCGGGCGCGCCCGTAGTGGGCCCGCCCTGGACGGCCAGGCGGCGGCAAGCGCTGCTGGACAGCCGCGTAGGCGTGACCGAATCGCTTCTGGCCTGGCTGCAAGGTGCAGAGCACCAGCCTGCGGTGTGGGTGCAGGCCTCGGCCATCGGCTATTACGGGGTGCGGCCACCCGAAGAAACACTGACCGAAACCAGCGCTCCGGGCAGCGGCTTCATGTCGGAGCTGTGCGTGCGCTGGGAGGCCGCTGCGGCCCAGGCAGCCCAGCGGGGTGTGCGCCAGGTGGTGCTGCGCCTGGGCGTGGTGCTGGGCCCCGGGGGCGCGCTGCCGCCATTGCTGCTGCCCATTCGCCTGGGTGTGGGTGGGCGCATGGGCTCAGGTCGGCAGGTGATGAGCTGGATTCACCGCCACGATGTGCTGACCCTGATCACCACCGCACTGCACAACCCGCAAATGCATGGGGTGTACAACGCCACCGCCCCCGAGCCCGTGACACAGGCACGGTTTGTGGCAACCGCAGGCCAGTTGCTGCACCGCCCCGTGTGGCTGCCTGTGCCCGCTGCACCGCTGCGCTGGGCGATGGGTGAAATGGCGCAGCTTTTTGTGGACGGGCAAAACGTAGTGCCCGCCCGACTGCAGGCGGAAGGCTTCGCCTTCCGTTACCCTACGCTGCAGCAAGCCCTGCGCGACTTGGTCTAGCCAACACCCGCCGCACGGCAAATGCTATCAATAACGTAGCTTGCTGCGCTTAATAGACGGGCTGTAGAGGCATATTTGAAACCCATCACTTCGTGGCTGCTGGCCCCACTGCGCTGGCTCTCCCGACTGGGCACCTGGCTATTGGCCGTCCTGGTCGCCTTTGAGGAATGGGGCTGGGAGCCCCTGCAGCGGGTGCTCGCACGCATCGGGCGCTGGCCGGGGTTCCGGTGGATCGAGGGCTTTGTGCGCTCTCTGCCGCCCTGGGCAGCGCTGGCGCTGTTTGTGCTGCCGTCCCTCACCCTGCTACCCATCAAATTGCTGGCCCTGTGGGCCATGGGGCACGGCCATGTGGGGCTGGGCATGCTCATCATTCTGGGGGCCAAGGTGGTGGGCACCGCGGTGCTGGCGCGCCTGTTCACGCTGACGCGCCCGGCCCTCATGCAACTGCACTGGTTTGCCTGGCTGTACCAGCGCTGGGTGGACTTCAAGGAACCCCTGTTGGTGCGTGTGCGCGCATCGTGGCCCTGGCGGGCGGCCCGCGCCATCAAGCGGCGGCTGGGCACGCGCTGGCGCATGTGGTGGCGGGGGCACACCCCGCCCGGCGCCTGACGCGAGCCAAGACTCACATCACCACGTAGTCCGGGTGGCGGGCACAAATCTCGTCGAGCTGGCTCAGCGTGCCTGAGAGGTGGGCGCGCAGTTGGTCCTGGGCATCGGCCGGGTTCCCCGCCGCAATGGCGTCGACGATGGCGCGGTGGTCACGCACCACGGCGGCGGTCTTGCCCTCGGTGGGCAGGTGCAGGCGGCGCAGGCGGTCCACATGGCCGGACATGCGGCGTACCAAGTCCCACAGGCCGGCCACCCCGGCCGCCTCGTACATCAGGCGGTGAAAGTCCTGGTCGGCAGCCACAAACTCGCTGTACTGCTCAGGCCCCATCACCGCCTGCATGCGCTCCACCTGGGCCTGCAGGCGGGCCAGCGTGGCGGCATCGGGCTGCAGGGCCAGGGTGCGCACCACTTCCAGCTCGATAGAGCGGCGCAGGTAGTGCGCCTGCTTGGCGGCACTGATGTCGATGCGGCTGACCACCGTGGCGTGCTGCGGAAAGATGTCGACCAACCCCTCCTCGCCCAGCTTGAGCAGCGCGTCGCGGATGGGGGTCTGGCTGATGCCGAATTGCTCAGCCAGCTCGGCGCGGGCCAGCACGGTGCCGGGCACCAGGTCCAGCGCCACGATGGCTTCGCGCAGTTTTTCAAACACCTGGGGCGCGGCATGGCGCGAGCGGTCCAGGCGGACTTTTTCGATCATTTTTTCAATCACGGGCATGGGCGGGATTGTCGCATTGACGCACTAATATATTAGTGCTTTAATGTTTTGCATGACTCGCCGCACCTACGACTCTCTGCGCAGCGCCCGCTGGTTTGCCCCAGACGACCTGCGCTCTTTTGGCCACCGCTCCCGCATCATGCAAATGGGCTACGCGCCCGAGGACTGGGTGGGCAAGCCCATCATTGCCATCGTCAACACATGGTCTGACATCAACCCCTGCCACGGCCACTTCAAGCAACGGGTGGAAGACGTGAAGCGCGGCATCTTGCAGGCGGGGGGCTTCCCCATCGAGCTGCCCGCCATCTCGCTGGCCGAGGCCTTCGTCAAGCCCACCACCATGCTCTACCGCAACATGCTGGCGATGGAGACCGAAGAGCTGCTGCGCAGTCACCCCGTGGACGGCGCGGTGCTGATGGGCGGCTGCGACAAGACCGGCCCCGGCCTGCTGATGGGTGCGATGAGCGCAGGCCTGCCCTGCATCTTTGTGCCCGCAGGCCCCATGCTGCGCGGCAACTACAACGGGCAAATCCTGGGCTCAGGCTCGGACGCCTGGAAGCTGTGGGACGAGCGCCGCGCAGGCAACCTGAGCAAGACCGAATGGCTGGGCGTAGAAGCAGGCATTGCCCGCAGCCATGGCACCTGCATGACCATGGGCACCGCCGCCACCATGACGGCGATTGCCGAGGCCATTGGCATGACGCTGCCGGGTGCTTCGTCCATCCCCGCGCCCGACGCCAACCATGTGCGCATGAGCGCTGAAAGCGGCCGCCGCATTGTCGAGATGGTGTGGGAAGACCAGACACCCGCCCGCCTGCTCAGCCGCGAGTCCTTCCTCAACGGCATCAACGTGGCCATGGCGGTGGGCTGCTCCACCAACGCCATCGTGCACCTGGTGGCCATGTCGCGCCGTGCCGGTGCACACTGCGCCGTGACGCTGGACGACTTTGACGCCGCCAGCCGCCGCGTGCCCGTGCTGGCCAATGTGCGCCCCAGCGGTGACACGTATCTGATGGAAGACTTTTATTACGCGGGCGGCCTGCTGGGCCTGATGTCGCGCATGCGCGAGCACCTGCATTTGGGCGCTGCCACCGTCACAGGCAAACCGCTGGGCGAGAACATCGAAGGCGCCAAGGTGTTCAACGACGACGTGATCCGCACCACCGAAACCGCCATCTACGCCGAGGGCGCGCTGGCCGTGCTGCGCGGCAACATCGCCCCCAATGGCGCGGTCATCAAGCCCAGCGCCTGCGCCCCGCACCTGCAGCAGCACACCGGCCCGGCGCTGGTGTTTGACGACTACGCCACCATGAAAGCCGCGGTGGAAGACCCCGACCTGGACGTGACGGCCGAGCACATCATGGTGCTGCGCAACGCAGGCCCCCAGGGCGGCCCCGGCATGCCCGAATGGGGCATGTTGCCCATCCCCACCAAGCTGGTCAAACAAGGCGTACGCGACATGCTGCGCCTGTCCGACGCGCGCATGAGCGGCACCAGCTACGGCGCCTGCATCCTGCACGCCTCGCCCGAGGCCTACATCGGCGGCCCGCTGGCGCTGGTGCAAACGGGCGACCTCATCACCGTGGACGTGCCTGCGCGCCGCATTCACCTGGAGGTGAGCGACGCCGAGCTGGAGCGCCGCCGCGCCGCCTGGGTGCCGCCGCCACCGCGCTTTGAACGCGGCTACGGCTGGATGTTCAGCCGCCACATCCTGCAGGCCGACCAGGGCTGCGACTTTGACTTTTTGGAAACCGGCTTTGGCGCACCCGTGCCCGAGCCAGACATTTTCTGACTCCCTTCGGCCCCCACCCTTTTGCATTGAACTCCACACCCATGGCACTGAACCCCACCACCCGCGCCCAGCTGATGAAAGTCAGCACCGCCACGTTGTGCACCGCCCTCTTCAAGCGCGGCCTGCGCAACCAGTTTTTGCAAGACGTGCACCCGCTGCGCACCGGCCGCGCCAACATGGTGGGTGAGGCCTTCACGCTGCGCTACATCCCGGCGCGTGAAGACCTCAACCCCATCAGCGTGTTCCAGAACCCTGACCACCCTCAGCGCAAGGCGGTGGAAGACTGCCCCCCGGGTGCCGTGCTGGTCATCGACAGCCGCAAGGACGCACGCGCTGCATCGGCGGGTTCCATCCTCGCCTCGCGCCTCATGCAGCGTGGCGTGGCCGGACTGGTAACGGATGGCGGCTTCCGCGACACGCCCGACATTGCGGCGCTCGACATGCCCGCCTACCACCACCGCCCCTCGGCCCCCACCAACCTCACGCTGCACCAGGCCATCGACATCAACGTGCCCATTGGCTGCGGTGACGTGGCCGTGTTCCCCGGCGACGTGGTGGTGGGCGATAGCGAAGGCGTCATCGTCATCCCCGCCCACCTGGCCGACGAAATCGCCACCGAGGCGACCGAGATGACCGCGTTTGAAGACTTCGTGACCGAAAAGGTGATGGAGGGCCGCACCATCATCGGCTTGTACCCGCCCACCAACCCGCAAACACTGACCGACTTTGCCGCATGGCGGCAGGCGCACGGGCGCTGAAACGGCCACAGCGCAACATCACCCAAGGGCCCGCAGAGGCCCTGGCTTTTCCATCCATTGCAGGAGACACCCATGCACCCCGTTCCCCCATCCGCCCCTTTCACCACATCACCACAGCGCCGCGCAGCACTCGCCCTGTGTGCCGCAGCGCTGCTGCCCGCCGTGGCCACCCTGACCGCCACGCAAGCCCACGCCCAGGCGGCAGACTGGCCCAACGCCAAGCCCATCAGCTACGTGGTGCCCTTCACCGCCGGTGGCTCCACCGACATCATTGGCCGCACCATCGCCAACAAGCTGCAAGAGTCGCTCAAGCAAGCGGTGGTGGTAGACAACAAGCCCGGCCAGGCGGGCGGCATTGGCGCATCGTTCGTGGCCAAGGCTGCGCCCGATGGCTACACCCTGTTTGGCGGCACCATCAGCACCCACGCCATCAACGCCAGCCTGTACAAAAACCTGTCGTATCACCCCGTCAAAGACTTTGAGCCCGTGGCTCTGGTGGCCACGCTGCCCAACGTGCTCATCATCAACCCCTCACTGGGCGTGAACAACGTGGCCGAGCTGATTGCGCTGCTCAAAAAGGACCCGACCAAGCGCATGTTCGCGTCCTCGGGCGCAGGCACCTCCACCCACCTGGCGGGCGAAATGTTTGGCGACCTGATTGGCGTGAAGCTCACCCACATCCCGTACAAGGGCACGCCCCCCGCGCTCACCGATGTGGCTGCGGGCCAGGTGTCCTTCATGTTCGACCAGATGACCGCCGCCCTGCCCCTGGCCAAGGCCGGCCGCGTGAAGCTGCTGGCCGTGACCACGGGCAAACGCATCACCCTCGCCCCTGAGCTGCCCACCATGATCGAGTCGGGCGTGCCAGGCTTCGAGATGTCGTCCTGGCAGGCCATCTACGCCCCCAAGGGCACGCCCAAGGCCATCGTGCAAAAGCTCAACGCCGAAATCGTCAAGGCCCTCAAGCTGCCCGACGTGCAGGCCAAGCTACACGACCAACTGGGCATGAACATTGTGGGCAGCACCCCCGAAGAGCTGGCCGCGCACATGGACAAGGAGATTCCACGCTGGGCGGATCTGGTGAAAAAATCGGGCGCAACGCCAGACTGACTTCAGCCATCGCGGAGCGAAAGGGTGTGCGCTGAACACATGCCTCAGCGATTGCCTCGCCCACTCCTTCTGCCTTTGGAAAGCTATTATTTCAATAGCAGCCTGCGCTGGATTGATAAGCGCAGCGAGCCAGTTTGATCCAAAATCGCACACCCGAGAACGCCGCGCTTGCGTTTGCAGCCCGGCGCCTTTGTAATCGGCTTCGCCTTTTTGCATTCACCCCCTGGCTCCTGTGATGAACTCTCCCGAGGACGACTCCCGCTTTGTGGCCGGTGATGGCCCCGTCAACCGCCGCACCGCGCTGCTGCATGAGCGCAAGGCGCGCGCCACCGAAGAGCCCCCGGAGCACTCGCCTTTGGCCGAGCGGCTGCAGAAGGTGCATGCCCGCAGCCAGCTGGGCGCGCCGCTTGCCGAATCGCTTGCAGCCTCAGTGCCTGCACAGGCTGCGCCGTCTGCCCTGCACATTGCCACCAGCGTGGTGACAGCGGGAGGGGGCGTGGTTGCCTTGCTGGGGGTGATTCAGGCGGCAGTGCTCCCCCTGGCTGCGGGCGGGGGCATTGCATTGCTGGGGGCCGTGGGCTGGTGGCGCACGCGCCCTGCCAAGGCTGCCCACAGCGCAGCACCCGCAGCTACGCTGTTTGATACCGAGGCGCTGCAAGCCTTTGACCGCGCCCTGGAGGCCGCTGCCCACGAGCTGGGCGAGCAGGCCACCCAGCGCGTGCTGGAGATCAAGGAAGCCTTTCAGCGCATGGGCCACGAGCGGCCCGGGCATGACGAGCACTTCACCGTGGAAGACCGCCTGTTTCTGCGCGAATGCCTGCGCCGCTACCTGCCCGACACGCTGCAGGCCTACCTGCGGGTGCCCGCAGCGCAGCGCCGCCAAGTGCTGCACGAGGGCCAGTCCTCTGCCCACGATGCGCTGCTGCAGCAACTGGCCTTGCTGCACGGTGAAATCCTGGCCCGTGAAAAGAAAATCGGCCGCAGTGCGGCCGAAGTGCTTGCAAGGCAGCAGCGGTTTCTCGAATCCAAGAAATCGCGCTGAAGGAAGCGCCCGCCAATGAACAGGCGGGTGCTACCCAATGGATCAGGAAGCGTCGCTGCCTTCGCGGGCGCGGGCGGCGCGGCGCTCCAGCAACTCGGCCTCTTGCGCGTCGCGCACGGTCTTGGACAGGGTGAAGGTGGAGCTGACCAGGAACAGCCAGCTCACCAGCATGTAGTACTTCTGCCATTCCTCGATCTTCATGCGCCACAGGCCCCAGCCAGTGAGCAGGATGGCAGCCGCAAACGCCACCCACACGGTGATGATCCACTGCGATGTGTCCACGGCCCCGTCGCGGTTGTCGCGCTGGGTCTTGGCAACGGCAAAGGTGGTGAAGAGGCAGAAGAACATGCCGATGGCCAGGAAGGCGCGGTCCAGCTCCTGGCCTGGCAGGTTGATCACGCCGATGGCGGTGCACAGCACCGACAGGGCAAAAGAGATGCGCACTTGCAGGCGCCATGCGGTGGTGTCGCGTTGAACCATGTAGCGGGTTGCCATTTCAGTTTTCCTTCGTGAGGTTGAAAGTAAGGGACACAGGGGAGGTACAGGGAGGTACGGGAGAGGCAAGAGGAACCAGCAAAGTCAGAGCTTGACCGGGCCGCTGAGCTGGGCCGACGTGGCCTTCTTGGCCTGCTCCATGCGCACCTTGTCGATGTACTGCTCGGCGCGCTGGATTTCGGACGCGATCATCGCGTTGTTCTGCCCCATCACCACGATGGCCTTGGAGCGGAAGTCGTCCATGGCGTCCATGGCCTTGAAGGTCTGGTCGAACATTTCCTTGAGCTTTTCGATGCCCACCATGGGGTTCTGCGCAAACTGGGTGGTCTTTTCGACATGGGTGTTGAGCTGGCGGCCGGTTTCGGCAATCAGGCTCTCGATGGTGCTGTTCACGCCGGAGAGCATCTCCATCACCTTGATCTGGTTGCCCGTGGCGCGGGCCACGGTCTGGGCCACGGCCAGCGCGCTCATGCCCGTGGTGGCCACGCGCGAGCAGCCGTTCATCATCTCGCGCCCGGTCTTCTTGAGCACATCCAGCGCCAGGTAGCCGTTGGTGCACACGGCCTGCTGCGTCAGCATGTCCTGCAGGTTCTGGCGGGCGTAGAACAGCACTTCCTGCTCCAGCGCCTTGGCGCGTTGCGGCTCGCTGGCCCTGAGCGATTCGACCTTGGCCGCCAGGCGCTCGTCCAGCAGTTGCGCAAAGCGGATGGCGCTGGCGAGCTTTTGCATGGCGTCCCACAGCTTGGTGCGGGTGGCCTCGATCTCCACCACGTCGCGCTGCATGTCGTCGCGCGCGGCGTAAAGCTGCTCCATGCTCTTTTGCAACTGGCCGCCTGCGCTTTCAAAGCGGCGGAAGTAGCCTTGCAGGCGGTTGCCAAACGGGATGAAGCCCAGCAGCTTTTGCGGCTGGAACAGGTCACCCTCCTTGCCGGGGTTGAGCGTGTCAAGCTGGCGGCGCATGTCCTGGATAGCGCGAAAAGCCGTGCTGTCTTCCATGCCCACAAAGTTGCGCTCCATGAAGCGCCCTTGCATCAGGCTGGCCGCTACCGAGATTTCTTCACGCCCCAGGGCAAAAGCGCTGTCGAGCTTGGCGCGAAAGCCTTCGCTTTGCACGTCTTCAGACATCAGGCTTTCCACAAAGCGGTTCACCTGGTCTTCTACGGCGCGCGACACCTCTTGCGCCAGCGGCACGGCCGAGCCTGCCACTTCGTTGCTGACGGGCTGCAGCACCTCGGGCGGCGTGAGCTGGAAAGTGCTGGCCGCAGGGGCGGCAGGCACAGGCTGCGCGGGGTTCGGGTTCGACATGGATTTCTCCTCTCTCAATGATCTTATGAGCTGGCCGTGACGGTAGCAGTCTGGGGCGCTGCTGTGGTCGATGAGTGGGTTGGCTTGTCAGCAGAAGCCGCGCTGGGCGTGCCGCACGAGAAGCAGTAGCGCGAGAACGCGTTCTTGCGGGTGCTGCAGTGGCCGCAGCGGTCAAACAGGCACAGGCCGCAGTGGGGGCAGTAGTCGATGGCCTCGTTCTTCAAATCCACCGTGCGCTCGCAGCCGGGGCACACGCTTTTGGCCAGGCGGTCCATCACCACGTCATAGCCCAGTTCTTCGCGGCGCTGCGCATCGGGCAGGGATTCGGCCAGCTTCTGGCGCTCCAGATAGCGGTTCAGGGCCAGGATGGCGTAGCGCCCCACCAGCACCGTGATGCCGATGCCCACCACGTAGCGCACATAGCCGCCATAGCTGGGCAGGTAGGGCACCAGCTCCACAAAAAACGCGAACAGCGCAAAGTAGATGAAGCCCCACACAAACGGCCAGTAGGTGCCCTTGCGCTTCTTCACAAAGAGCCAGCCTGCAATGGCCAGCAAAGGTAGGGTGAGCGCCAGGCGGTACAGGAACACGCGCAGCTCCACCTTGCGGGACTCGGCCTGCATGCGGGCATAGCCTTGGCTTTCCAAATCGCTGAGCTGCCGCTGGGTGGCTGCTGCTGTCTGACGCGCATCCAGCGCTGCCTGCTGCTGGGCCTCTACCGCACGCAACGCCTGGCGTTCGGCCTGCTTGAGCTGGTCCAGCTTGCGGGTGCGGCTCAGCACCTCGGGGTCCTGGTCCGCGCGCTCGGTGGTGCGGCGGGTGGCCAGCCAGTTGCTGAAGGTTTCGCGCTCGGCCTGGTTGTCGCTCTGGGCCTTACGGTGCTGCAGCTGGGCTTGCTCCAGCGCAGTCTGGGCGTCTTGCTCGGCCTCGCGCTGGGAGCGGATCTTGTCGCGCAGCGCCTGGGCCTGGGCCTGGTCCAGAAAGTCATCCACCCGCAGCGGCTGCTCCACCTTGGGCAGATCGCCCACCACGGTGCCGCCCAGGCCAATCAGAAAGCTGGCAAACACCACGGCCACCAGCCACAACCCGCGCCGGAACCATTTTTCTGACAATCGCAAAGACTTGCTCATGTAAACCCTCACTCCAGTTGCATTCTGCTATTTTTTTTGTAGCTTTTAGCGCTTGTATTGATTGCGCCACAGGCCTTTTTGATTCATCTGCCAGGGATCAAGCTGGCAGCTCAGCGCGGCTCTCTCAGCGCCCCACCTGCACCGTGGCCGGAGCCGCAGCCAGCTGGCTGCGCTGCATCCAGGCCAGCACCGAGTCCACGGTCACGGTCTCGATGCGGTCGTGAAACCGCTTTTCATTGGGGTGGTCGTCAAACGCAATATTGGCCGACCCCACCCTGCCCCCCAGCCGCGTGAGCGGGCCGAGCTTGAGCGCCGTGGGCTCATAGCCCTTGAACCGCAGCCAGGCCTGTGCCTGCTCCCGTGTGCGCACGGTGGTGGGCTCCATGGCATAGGCCAGGGTCTCCAGCGCCCACTGGTTGGACTGCTGGTACTTGGTGCCCCAGGCGTAGCTCACCATGCTGTAGCTCGGGGCATGCAGCATCTTCACGCGGGTGTTGTCATTCAACACCGGCCACAGCTGGGCCTGTACCGTGGCGCTGGGCACCGCCAGCACGGCGTCGTAGCGCCACAGGTCGTCCAGAAAGAACTCGCCCAGGCCCTGGCGGTAGACATGGCCCACGGCCGTGCCGCACTCATTGAGCTTGTGGGCCACGCGCCAGGGGCCCTCGGGCGTCTTGTAAGCCCAGCCCAGGTGCGAATAGCGCAGGCCGTACTTGCTCAGGTCCTGCCCCGCACGGCCCACCAGCACCACGGTGGCACCGCTGCGTTCGTTCTCTGCGTCCAGCGCCTGGGCCGTCTGCGCCGCCAGGGCCATGCCGCGCTCCACCGTCTGGGCCGATACCGGCTTGCGCTCGTCGCACGAGCGGCCTGCATGGGCCGGAACCGCCACCATTGCAGCGGCCGCCACCACGGCGACGGTCAGCATGGCCAGCCAGGTATTGCGGCCAGGGGAGACGGTTGCGTGCATCTTGAGCATCTTGGGTTGTGCCATGGTGCAGGTCCTCAGAGGCGTTCGTTGTGCAGCAGGGCTCGGCCCATGGCATTGGGGATGAAGGCCAGCGCCTCACCCGCTACCGAAAGCACCACGCCCGTGGCGATCACACTGCACGTCACCGCGCTGCCCACCGCATGGGCAGAGGCCCCCGCGCCGCGGCCCACCACCTCCACGCTGACCTTGGCCCCGTCGGAAGCACGCTCCAGCAAGTACACCGTGCCGGTGGCCGAAGCCTCGACCGACTTGACCACCAGCACCGCACCACCCACTGACAAGGCCGCGGGCACCGCCGCCACCGCGCCGCCAGCGGCCGAAGTCGCCCCGGCCAGCCCCACCACCGAAGCCACAGGCAACACTGACAAGGCTGCAGAGGCTTCACTCTGCGCGTGTGCAGGCGCGGCCACCACGGCACACCACACACCAGCCGCCATCAGCGCTCCCATCCACCAGCGGTTGAAAGAAGAGACAGGCCATGCCGCAGAAGCCGCCACAGAAGGGGCCGAGCCCCCTGCGGGCGCAGAACTCACGGAAGCGGGGCGAAGAGAGAAACGCATGGAAGGAACCTTGTGCAAAGGCCTGGGTTGAACACGGAGCCGAATGGTGCCCATTCGCCCGCGCCCTGTCTGCGTGGGAACGTAACAGTTCAGGCCCACAGGCCAAAAAGTACCGTTATCTGATACTTTTTCATGATTCATCTGCTTACAGTGCGTAAGCGAACCGCTGCGATGTTGCCAATACGCCTACGCGACAGCCCGGCGCAGCGGCTGCCCAGAGAATGCGCCGCAGCACCCATCCCTCTTTCCTGACTCCTCAGCCCCATGACCAAACCTTATGACCTGATCGTCCACGGTGCCACCGGCTTCACAGGCCGCCTGGTAGTGGAATACCTGCTGCAACGTTACCCCGCAGGCAGCGGCCTGCGCTGGGCCATGGGCGGGCGCAACGCCGACAAGCTGGCCTCCGTGCGCGACGAGCTGGGAGCCCCCGCAAACACCCCGCTGGTGGTGACCGATACCAGCAACCCCGCCAGCCTGCAGGCGCTGATGGACGCCACCCGCCTGGTGCTGACCACCGTGGGCCCCTACCAGCTTTATGGCAACGAACTGGTTGCCGCCTGCGCCGCCAACGGCGTGGATTACGTGGACCTGTGCGGCGAACCTGCCTGGATGCGCCAGATGATCGACGCCCACGAAGCCACGGCCAAAGCCAGCGGCGCGCGCATCGTGTTCTCCTGCGGGTTTGACTCGATTCCGTTTGACCTGGGCGTGTACCTGCTGCAAAAGGAGTTTGCCCAGCGCTTTGGCCATCCCGCACCGCGCGTGCGCGGCCGGGTGCGCAAGATGAAGGGCACCTTCTCGGGCGGCACCGCCGCCAGCCTCAAGGCCACCATGGCCGCCGCTGCAACCCAGCCCGGCGTGCTGGACCTGCTGAAAAACCCGTTCTCGCTCACCCCCGGTTTTGAAGGACCACGCCAGCCCACGGGCAACAAGCCCATGGTGGACGAGGCTCTGGGCGATGGTGTGTGGGTGGCGCCGTTCGTCATGGCCGCCATCAACACGCGCAATGTGCACCGCTCCAACCTGCTGCTGCGGCACGCCTACGGCACTGATTTTGTGTATGACGAAATGCTCATCACCGGCCCCGGCGAAAAAGGCGAAGCCCTTGCCAACGCCGTGGCGGGCGACAAATCACTCGGCTCCGACAAAGGCCCCCAACCCGGCGAAGGCCCCTCGCGCGAGGAACGCGAGAGCGGCTTTTACGACGTGCTGTTTTTGGGCACCGACGACGCAGGAAACGCTCTGCGCGTGGGCGTCAAAGGCGACCGCGACCCAGGCTACGGCTCCACCTCCAAGATGGTTGCCGAATCGGCCATTTGCCTGCTGCAGGACGCAACCCAAACGCCCGGCGGCATCTGGACCACGGCACCCGCGATGGGGGATGCGCTGATGGCGCGACTGCAGGCGAATGCGGGGCTGAGTTTTGGGGTGGAAGAGATGAGTTGACAGCAAGCCAGGCCAGCCACAGCGGCACGGGTTGTTGAATGGATGATGCGAAGACGCACACAATTGCTATAAAAAATAAAGCATCCTGCGCTTTTTCCATAAACGCTACATGCCTTTTTTGCCTGCATCATCCCCTCCAATTGTTTTGAGCAGTTCGTCAGAGCATCGAGCGTCTTGATCGCGACCCACATCAGCACCGACACGCGGGGCGGTGGACAAACTGTCCAGCCGTGCGCTGTTCTCCGCTTCTAAGATATTGGCGCGGACTTCGTATCCGCAAAGCCGATTCCGTGGCCACCACGCCCACCAACGAACCGATCAAGGAACTCCATGTCGATGTCGAATTACCTGCTGATGCCCATCAGCAAGGAAGCGTTTGCAAGCCCCGAAAAAACCAGGCAAGTGCTGGATTTACTGATAAAGGAGGGCCTGGCATCTGCCAATAACCCAACCGACGTGTGGAGCTACCCCTATGATGCAGAGCATGAAGACTATGGCGAGGAAAGACTTCCGTTCACGACACTTCGCGAATGGAGGGATGCGCTCGACCGGGTGGATCTGCAAGAGGTCAACTTTCAAGTGGGTTTCAGCCGGTACGGCCTGCAAAGCAAGGACGACCTACCGGGCATGAACAAACTCACTGAAGAGTTGCAGACCCACATGGCCGAGTTCTGCGCAAGCCATGCGATCGATTACACGCTCGACGTTTACGGGCATGTGACCATCGGGTTCATTGCCCCAGACAGTGAGGACGAACAGGGCGAGCTTCGTGGCATCGGAGTGATGTGCGACGGGAGCTCTGCCGTATTCATGGAAGAGGCAGGCTACCTCGAGGCAGTCAAGAAAACCGGCATCTATCGTGTCTTTGAAAAAATAGCGGCGATCTACGGAGAAAAGCCGTCTCTTCAATTTCGTAACTGAAGGGGCCGTTGCACTTCTGCACTTCAAATGTAAGCCCCCAGCGCTCCATGAACATCCCCATGCGCCCCCGCGACCTGTGCCTGGCCCTGCTCGTCATCGTGGTGTGGGGCCTGAACTTTGCCGTGATCAAAGTGGGCCTGAACGGCGTGCCGCCCATGCTGCTGGGCGCGCTGCGTTACCTGCTGGCGGCGTTTCCGGCGCTGCTGTTTGTGCGGCCGCCCAAAGTACCGCTGCGCCTGTACCTGCTGTATGGCATGACGATGGCGGTGGGCCAGTTTGCGTTGCTGTTCACAGCCATCCACATCGGCATGCCTTCGGGGTTGGCGTCGCTGGTGCTGCAGTCGCAGTCGTTCTTTACCCTGCTGTTGGCGGCATGGTGGCTGCGTGAGAAGTGGCACGGCAACCAGTTGGCAGGGCTGGCATTGGCCGGGGGCGGGCTGGTGCTGATCGGCAGCGCGCACGGGGCGTCCATGCCACTGGCGGGTTTTGGGTTGACGGTTGCCGCTGCCGCGCTGTGGGGGTGTGGAAACATTGCCACGCGGGCCGTGGGGCGCTATGGGCCGATGAATCAGTTCGCGTTCATTGTGTGGTCCAGCCTGGTGGCACCCCTGCCCTTTTTGGCGCTGGCGGTGTGGATGGATGGGGCACCCGCGGTGTGGGCTGCGTTGCGCGGCCTGTCGATCACATCAATGGCGGCGGTGGGTTACATCGCCTGGATCTCCACGCTGCTGGGCTTCGGGCTGTGGACCTTTCTGATGTCGCGCTACCCGGTCAACCGCGTGGCACCGTTCACCCTGCTGGTGCCTGTGGTGGGGCTAACCACCGGCTGGTGGGTGTTTGGCGAGCAACTGCTGCCCGTGCACTTTGCGGGGGCCGGGCTGCTGATGGCCGGGCTGCTGGTCAACCTGTTTGGCAAGCCACTCTGGGAAAAGCTGCGCCCAGTCAGCGCGGGCACACCTTAACAACCCGAGCCCCCAAGCCGACTACGCAGCAGCGGCCATCTCCGGCAGCAGGGTCTGCGCATAACGGCTTGGCAATGCAACCTGCCGGGAGCTGGCCCAACCCAGCGCGGGCTGGTCAGCACCTTCCAGCCGGAACACCGCTACCGCAGAGACCAGCTGCTGGGCCTGGGCCTTCATGCTGCTGGCCGTGGCGGCCATTTGCTCGACCAAGGCAGCGTTCTGCTG
Organism: Acidovorax sp. DW039; assembly: GCF_037101375.1. Taxonomy (NCBI): domain Bacteria; kingdom Pseudomonadati; phylum Pseudomonadota; class Betaproteobacteria; order Burkholderiales; family Comamonadaceae; genus Acidovorax; species Acidovorax sp. DW039. The sequence goes on from NZ_AP029019.1 coordinate 4,294,784, forward strand.
GGTAGTCTGGTCCATGTGCATCACGGCTTCGCTGACTTGCGAGAGCCCCTCGCTCTGCTCGGCGCTGGCGGCGCTGATCTCGCGCACGATGTCGGTCACGCGGCGGATGGCGTGCACCACCTCTTCCATGGTGTGTCCCGCCTTGTCCACCTGCATGGAGCCCTGCTCCACCCGGCCTACGCTGGCAGAGATCAGGTGTTTGATCTCTTTGGCGGCTTGGGCCGAGCGCCCTGCCAGCGCCCGCACTTCACTGGCCACCACGGCAAAGCCCCGGCCCTGCTCACCGGCACGGGCGGCCTCCACGGCTGCGTTCAGGGCCAGGATGTTGGTCTGGAAGGCGATGCTGTCGATGACGCCAATGATGTCGGCAATGCGCTGCGAGCTTTCGTTGATGCCCTTCATGGTTTCAACCACCTGGGCCACAACCTCGCCGCCCTTGAGTGCCACCACGTTGGCCTGGTCTGCCAGCTTGCTAGCAGCCTGCGCGCTGTCAGAGTTCTGACGCACGGTGGAGTCCAGCTCTTCCATGGATGCGGCAGTTTCCTCCAGCGCGCTGGCCTGCCGCTCGGTGCGCGCAGACAGGTCCAGGTTGCCCTGCGAGATCTCTGCGGTGGCATCCGCCACGGTTTCCGAGCTGGTACGTACGGTGGTCACGATGTCCGCAAGCCTGTGGCGCATGGCATCCAGCGCCTCCAGAAGCTGCCCCACTTCGTCACGACGGCCTGAGTGCACGGGCGTGACCAGATCACCCGCCGCAATGGCGTGCGTGGCATGCACAGCCTGCAGCAGGGGCTGAGTGACGGAACGGGTGGCCAGGTAGCCCAGCAGAATGCCGGCCAGCAGGGCGCAGGTACCGCTCAAGGCCATCCACACCAGGCCCGTGCTGGCGCGGGTAGAGACGGCGTGCAGATCATGATCCACCTGGGTTTCGATCGATTGCACCAGCTGGTGAATCACCCCGGTGTAGCTCTGGATCAGGGGCGCCAGCTCAGCATCCACGGCAGCGCCTACGTCCTGCCCGGCCTGCTTGGCTTTGACCAGTTCGGCGCGTTTGACGCGGTAGGTGTCGCGGATCTGGCTGGCCTGCTCAAACAGTTGGCGATTGCGGTCCGAATCCAGCAACCCGCGAATCTGCTCGAGCCGCCTGCCTGCGGCCTCCGACACAGCGGCAATCTCCTTGCTCTGCTTTTCCACATAGGCGGCATCACCGCTTTTGAGGATGGCCTCGGTACGCAGCCAGTTCATCTGGATGTCGGTTTCCCAGTCCTGCGCCAGCTCCATGCGGCGCATGTCCACCTTGGCCACCTGCTCGTTGCTGGAGCGCAGAGACAGTATGTTGATGGCGCCAATCGCAGCAATCACGGCTGTGAGCAGCAGCAGTGCGGCAAACGATGCCCCGAGGCGAATACCCAGTTTCAGATCCACGATACGCATAGGAAGCTCCTTGGAGTGGGAAAACTGCGAGAACCTGCTGACATGCCAAGCAAATAGCGTGCTCGCACGCCGCAATCGGAAAGCGGCTACCGCACTGGGGTGGTGCAAAGTGGGTTATGCCCGCCAAGACCTGGGCACGAAGACCACCGCTACGCGTATCGGGACCATCCGGACCGTCAGGACAAGGCCAGCGGCAGCTCCGTAGTCGAGAGCACGTTGCGCAGCACCATGAACGAGCGCACCTGCCGCACGCCAGGCAGGTAGATGAGCTGCTCGGCATGCAGGCGATTGAAGCTCTCGCTGTCGCGGGTGCGTACCAGCATGAAGTAGTCAAACTCGCCGGTGACCACATGGCACTCCATGCAGCCGGAGATCTTGACGGCCGCCTTTTCAAACTCTGCAAAGGCTTCCGGGGTGGAGCGGTCCAGCACCACCCCGATCATCACCAGCATGCCCGCCCCCACCGCACGCGGGTTGAGCAGCGCCACCACCTTGTCGATGAGCCCCAGCCGCTTGAGCCGCTCCACCCGCCGCAGGCAGGCCGGGGCACTCAGATGCACCTTCTCGGCCAGCGCCACGTTGGACAGCGAGGCATCCCGCTGCAGGTGGCGCAGGATGGCCTTGTCGGTGCGGTCGAGCGACGTGGAGGCAGATTCGACCGGGGGAGTGCCAGCACCACCGCCACTCTTGGCACGAACTTTTGTTGCACACATACAGATTTTTGAAAAATTTTCAGAAATGAATGTGAATATTCTGAACGCAAAACTCCGAAATCCGGACTGAATTCACAACCACCACACAGCGGAGTTTTTCTACGATGAAGGCACTGCTAGCCGTCGGCTTGCACCCTTTGTTGAACGGAAACCGCCATGAACCTGCAAAAGTTTGAACGCCACCCTCTGACCTTCGGCCCCTCGCCCATCACGCCCCTCAAGCGCCTGTCAGCCCACCTGGGCGGGAAGGTGCACCTGTATGCCAAGCGCGAAGACTGCAACTCGGGCCTCGCCTTCGGTGGCAACAAGACGCGCAAGCTCGAATACCTGATTCCCGAAGCCATCAAGGGCGGCTACGACACGCTGGTGTCGATTGGCGGCATCCAGTCCAACCAGACACGCCAGGTGGCCGCCGTGGCTGCACACCTGGGCATGAAGTGCGTGCTGGTGCAGGAGAACTGGGTGAACTACTCCGACGCGGTGTACGACCGCGTGGGCAACATCGAGATGAGCCGCATCATGGGGGCCGACGTGCGTCTGGATGCCGCGGGCTTTGACATCGGCATCCGCCCCAGCTGGGAGCAGGCCATGGAAGACGTGAAGAAGGCCGGTGGCAAGCCCTTCCCCATTCCAGCCGGTTGCTCTGAGCACCCGTACGGTGGTTTGGGCTTTGTGGGTTTCGCCGAAGAAGTGCGCCAGCAAGAGAAGGAACTGGGCTTCAAGTTTGACTACATCGTCGTGTGCTCCGTCACGGGCAGCACGCAGGCGGGCATGGTGGTGGGCTTTGCCGCCGATGGCCGCGCACGCAAGGTGATCGGGATTGACGCCTCGGCCAAGCCCGAGAAGACCCATGCGCAGATTCTGCGCATTGCGCAGAACACCGCCAAGCTGGTGGAGCTGGGCCAGGAGATCACGGCCGAGGACGTAGTGCTGGACACCCGCTACGGCGGCCCCGAATACGGCCTGCCCAATGAAGGCACGCTCGAAGCCATTCGCCTGTGCGCCCGCCAGGAAGGCATGCTCACCGACCCGGTGTACGAAGGCAAATCCATGCACGGCATGATCGACATGGTGCGCAAGGGCGAGTTCCCCGAGGGCTCGCGCGTGCTGTATGCCCACCTGGGCGGCGTGCCTGCGCTCAACGCGTACAGCTTCCTGTTCCGCAACGGCTGAACCTGCCGCGGGCTGATCGCAGCCCCACTCCTTCGGGTCGCTGGGCGGCCCGGCATTCCGCAATGCCTGCCGAACCCGCGCATCGGTGCGCAGGCTTGCGTTCTCTGGCAGTCATCCGCAAGAGGAGCATGGATATGAAGAGTGATCTACGCCCAACCCGGCGCACCTGCGCCGCCGTCGCCATGGCAGCATGGGCCGCCTGCACCCTGAACCCTGCCGCACTGGCACAGACATTCCCCACCAAGCCCATTCAACTGGTCGTTCCGTTTCCACCCGGCGGGGCCGTGGACATCGTGGCCCGGCTCATCAGCAAGAAGCTGAGCGACCACCTGGGTCAGCCCATCGTGATCGAAAACAAAGGCGGTGCAGGCACCATCGTGGGAGCATCCTTTGTGGCCAACGCACCAGCCGACGGGTACACGCTGCTGATCAGCTCGGGATCGACCTTCACGGTGAATCCGGCCCTCAACCCCAAGTTGCCCTACGACCCGGTCAAAAGCTACGAGCCCATCGGCATGGTGGCACGGGTGCCCTTGATCTTGCTGGCGCACAAGGATGTGCCAGTGACCAACCTGAAGCAGCTGACAGCAGCTGTGCAGGCTGCTCCCGACAAGTACGTCTACGGATCGTTTGGCAACGGCACCACCGGGCATTTTGCGGGCGAGCTGATGTGGGCCGCCATGGGCATCAAGCTTACGCACGTGCCCTACAAGGGTAGCGCCCCGGCGATGAACGACCTGATCGGCGGGCAGATTCCACTCTCGGTCGATACCGTGGCGGCGGCCCTGCCACAACTCAAGGGCGGCAAAATCAAGGCGATTGCAGTGACCGGCGCCACGCGCGCCACGCAATTGCCGGACGTACCCACCGTAGCCGAAAGTGGCTACGCGGGCTTCTCGGCGGATTCATGGTTGGCCATCGTGGCGCCACGCGGCACACCTGCCGAGGCCAAGGCGAAGCTGCAAAAAGCCCTGTCTGAAACGCTGGCAGACCCTGAGGTGCGCAGCAAACTGGTAGCCAGTGGCCTGGAGCACGCCTACGAACCCGCAGCCGCCGTAGCCGCCCGCATTGACGGCGAACTGCCGCGCATGCGTGCGATTGCGCAGCGGGCCAATATCCGGGCAGACTGAAGAAGAAGGCAAGACAACGGCCACGTGACGCAGTGCGGCCCACGGCGATTGGGATGGCTGCGAGCCTTCAAGCCCTGAGCCAAGCCAGCATGTGCGGGTAAGCTGTCTGCTCACCGGGCTGTACCTGCGAAGGCAGCAAGGCCAGTCCGGCAGCCGCCAGGCCAGACGCGCCCAAGTACACGCCCAACCCGAAAGTGGTTCGCAGACTGGCGGACCGCCCGTGGTATCCACCCTCATGAAAAAGAACGGCAGCGTCCAGCCCCAGGTGCTGCGTAGCGGCCCAAGCCCAGGCGGTGGCTTCGATTTCACCGCCATGGGGTACAGCGGGCAGGTCCTGCAAAGCATCGTCCATCGTGGATCGCAGGGCAGCAGGCACCACCGCCAAGTGACCCGCCTCGTGCAGAAGATCCCCCGGCCAGCGCAGTCGCTTCCGGTCAACGCGCAGCCCGCCGCGCTCGATGCGCACGCCCGGTAAAAAGCTGCCATCGGGTACGTCGGCCTCGCATACAGGCAAGCCGATACCGCGCAAAAAATCCAGGATACGCTCGGTCACACCATGTTGGTCTGCCGCATCCAACGCTGCCGCTGGCATGGTAGAAATGGATTCGGTGCTGCTCATGCCTGCAACAGCCCCGCAACATGTTCACGCAGCACCGCAGGCTGCACATGAGCAGGCTCCATGGCGGGGCCCACATTCAAGCCCACCCGGTTGAACATGCCACGGCGGAAGGGCTTTGCCATGGCAGTGCCCTGTTCGATGCGGCTGAAGAACGAGCCCCACAGGTTGGTCAACGCCATCGGCACCACGGGAACCTGCAGACCATCGGCCTGGGCGCGTTCGATGATCTTCATGATGCCGCCCTTGAACTCTTGCAACTCGCCATCTTTGGTAATGCCACCTTCGGGGAAGATGGCGAGCAAGTCGCCCTCGCGCAGCACCTGGGCAGCACGGTCAAAAGCCGCCTGGTAAGTGGCTGGGTCGTCTTTTTGAGACGCCACCGGGATGGCCTTGGCCAGGCGGAACAGCCAGCCCAGCACGGGCACACGGAAGATGCGGTGGTCCATCAAAAAGTAGATGGGCCGGGGGCTGGCAGCCATGAGCAGCACGGCGTCGACAAAGCTCACGTGGTTGCACGCCAGGATGGCGGCACCCGTGGTGGGAATGTGCTCATCGCCACGCACCTTGAAGCGGTACACAAAGCGCGACAGCACCCAGGCCACAAAACGCAGCAGGTATTCGGGCACCAGCAAAAAGATGTAGGCCGCCACCACAGCATTGGCAATGCCCGTGAACAGGAAGACCTGCGGCACCGTGAAGCCCGCGCCCAGCAAGGCCCCGGCGATGACGGAGCTGCCGATCATGAACAGCGCGTTCAGGATGTTGTTGGCCGCGATGATGCGGGCCCGATGCGTGGGCTGGCTGCGCATCTGGATCAGCGCGTACATGGGCACGCTGTACAGCCCGGCAAACAGGCTCAGCAGCGCCAGGTCCAGCAGCACACGCCAGTGCTGGTGCTGCGCCAGGAAGGCTGCAGCGCCCATCATCTCGGCAGGGGGCAGGCTGCGGGTGGCAAAGTACAGGTCCACCGCAAACACGCTCATGCCAATGGCCCCCAGGGGCACCAGGCCGATTTCGACATGGCGGCGCGACAGCACTTCGCACAGCAGCGAGCCCACGCCAATGCCCACCGAGAAGACGACCAGCAGCAGCGAGGCCACTTGCTCGTTGCCGTGCAGCACCTCTTTGGCCAAAGCCGGAAACTGCGACAGGAACACAGCGCCGAAGAACCACATCCAGCTGATGCCCAGCAGCGAGCGGAACACCACCACGTTGCCATGCGCCAGCTTGAGGTTGCGCCAGGTTTCGGTGAAAGGGTTCCAGTTGATGACGAGGTGGGGATCGGTGGCGGGGGCGGAGGGAATGAACTGCGCCACCAAACGCCCGACCAGAGCCAAAGCCACGCAGCCCACAGCCACCGCCGTATGGCCAATGCCGGGCATGGCTACCAGCAGCCCACCGGCCACCTGGCCCAGCAAGATGGCAACGAAGGTGCCCATCTCCACCATGCCGTTGCCGCCCGTCAGTTCGCGCTCGCTCAGCACCTGGGGCATATAGGCAAACTTGACGGGACCAAACAGCGTGGAGTGCAGCCCCATGAGGAAGGTGCACAGCAGCAGCACCGGCACGTTGTTGGCCACAAAGCCCCAGGCCGCCAGCGCCATGATGACGATCTCCAGGTTCTTCACGAACCGGATCATGCTCGTCTTGTCATGCTTGTCGGTGAGCTGCCCAGAGGTGGCCGAGAACAGCAAAAACGGCAGGATGAACAGCGCACCAATCACCAACCCCGCCATCGTGGCGGGCAGCCATGACACGCTGAGCTGGTAGGTCACCATCACAGTGAAGGCAAACTTGAACAGGTTGTCGTTGGCAGCGCCGGAAAACTGCGTCCAGAAAAACGGAGCAAAGCGCCGCTGGCGTAGCAGGGCAAACTGGTTGGGCTCATCGTGGGCAGGGTGCGCTGGGTGCGCGGCGGGCTGCCCGGGCTGGGGGTTCATGCGGTTCTCCTCAAGGCTTTTTGTGGGGTGGTGAGTTGTGCGCGCAGCGTCACTGCCCACGTTGCCCGCCATTCTGCATGGCGCGGCGTGGCAGCGGCACGGCGATATAGCGGCTGTGGTGCAGACGCGCCATGGCAAACAGCACGGGCAAGGCAGCGCCAGCAGCCAGCAGGTGCTTGAGGGTGTGGCCCGACACCCAGCCTGCGGTGGCCTCATACACAGCGTGGTCGGCCAGCTCCATGACCTTGGCGGCGGCATACCAGGCAATCACGACACCCAGCTGCAACACCAACGCGCCGTGGCGGTGGGGCAGGCAGGCCAGGGCCAGCACCGCCAGCATGCCGCCAAACTGCACCACGGCCCAAGGCATCAGGTTGCCGGTGTGGGCCCAGACCAGCACAGCAGCGGGGGCCGCCACCAGCAGGCCCAGCGCCGTAGCCCCACCTGCGCGGGGGCTGATGCGCCCCACCATCGCCAGGCCCAGCAGGCCAGCAAAGGCGACGGACATGCCCAGGCGGTCCCACAGCAGGCCTGCATCGTCGGGCTGCCAGTGGTACCAGCTGGAGCCTGCGGTGATCAGCACCAGCCCCACAAAGAACAGCGCTGCCGTGGCGCGGGTGGCCATGCACAGGCGCACGGCCCCCAGGCGGCGCAGCCACACCAGCCCCCAGACGCCCCCCACAGCAAACGGCAGGTTGCTGAGCACATCCAGCGCGCAGGGCAGGCCCCACCAGCCGCGCTGGTCCGCAAAGTCGTGCTGGTGGGCGCTGGCTGGCAGGTGTGGCCCCCACACGGCAGCGCACAGCAGCACCACTGCAGCGATGAGAAGCCCCCACTCAGCGCGCTGCAGCGCGGGCCAGCGGCGTGTGGATGTAGGCAAGGAATGCACAGCGTTCATGGCGAGAGCCCCTCCCAGGGCGGCAACACAAGATGGAGCGCAGTGTGCAAACGGTGCCCGGATTTGGCCGCAAAAAGTCGCTCACAGGGCTACCCAAAGCACTTCAGGTATCCTTATTTGATACCTACGCCACCATGCAAGAGGCCCCATGAGCACGACCGCAGATCTGGTGACCGCCCTGAAGAAGGAGCTGAAAACCGCGCAGATGACCTACGCCGACCTGGCGCAGGCGCTGGGCATGGCCGAGTCCAGCGTCAAGCGCATGCTGGCCAAGGGAGACATGCCGCTGTCGCGCATCGACGCCATTTGCCGAGCCCTGGCGCTGGACTTTGCCGACCTCGCCCGCCGCGTGGCAGAGAGCCAGCCGCTGCTCAAGGAACTGACGCACGAGCAGGAAAAAGCCGTGGTGGCCGACAAGAAGCTGCTGCTCATGGCGATCTGCGTACTCAGTCAGTGGACGCTGGAGCAGGTGGTGGCCACCTACCGCCTGACGGAGGCGGAAGGCATCAAGTACCTGGCCCAGCTTGACCGCATTGGCATCATTGAGTTGCGCCCGCTCAACCGCTACCGCCTCAAGCTGGCCAAGACCTTCCGCTGGCGGCCCCACGGGCCGGTGATGCATTACTTCCGCGATCACGCCCTGCTCGACTACTTTGCGGGCGGCTTTGATGGCCCGGGCGAAGGGGTGCTGCTGGTGCACGGCACCATCAGCCGCGCACTGGCGCCTGCCTTCATGGAACGGATGCAGCGCGTGGCACAGGATTTTGCGCAGCAGCACCTGGCCGACCAGAAGCTGCCCCCCAGGGAACTGGAGGGCTACACCCTGCTGCTGGCTTTGCGCAGCTGGGAGTTTGAAGTGTTTGCCAGCATGCGGCGGATGGCGCAACCCCAGGCAGCCTCAACGCTATCAAATCAATAGCTTGCTGCGCTTAATCAACGGGCGCCAGAGGCATTTTCTTCATGAAACGCCAACGCCGGAATCTGGCTACATTGCGTCACAACACTTCGCACAACCACGCACAACGGTTGACATGGCAGGTCCAAGATGCAGACATGGGCTGAACCCAGCCGGCTGCCACAAGGAGACCACCATGATGCGTCTGACGCTTCCCGTCATTTCCAAATCACTCTCAACCACGCTGTGCAGTGCCTTCCTGGCAGTGGGCACCCTGGCGATCACCCCGGCAGCCCATGCAGGGCCGACCACGGCTGTGGTGGTGCAAAGCGGCCCTGTGCAGGTGCAATATGTGCAAGCCCCACCACCGCCTCGCTACGAAGTGGTGCCCGCCCCACGACGCGGCATGGTGTGGGTGCCCGGCCACTGGGAATGGCGAGGCCACCGGCACGTCTGGATGAGCGGTTATTGGACGAAGATGCGCCCCGGCTACCACTACCGTCCTGCCCAATGGCACGAACGCGAAGGCCGCTGGTACATGCAGCCCGGTGGATGGGACCGTGACGGGGACGGTGTTCCCAACCGGTATGACCGCGACCGGGACGGAGATGGAGTGCCCAATCGCTACGACCGGCACCCAGACAATCCACGGCGCCCCTGATAGGCCCGCGGGATGCCCCCTTGGGTGAACTCCCCCCCCTTCAACGAATTAACGCCGGGCATAGGGGCGGTGGGATTTGCCCGGTCAGCGCTTTATTGGCAAAGCAACTCCACCCGGCCCACGCCGCCCAGTTCTGCCACCACGGTGGCGCCCCGCGCCACCAGCACGGTGCCGGTGCAGGAGCCGGTGGTGACCCACTGGCCTGCGCGCAACCCGCCCAGGCTGCGCGCCCCCTCGTTGGCCAGCCACACCAGCAGGCGCAGCGGATCGCCCGCAGGGTTGCCCCAGGCACTGCGCTGCACGGCCACCGAGCCATTGACTGAAAGCGTTACAGGCAACTGCAGCGGCTCCACAGCAGACACATCCTGCCGCCCCGACCCCACCAGCAGCGCCCCATGGCACGCCTGGTCGGCCATGCGGCACCACGCGCTTTGCGTGCCCCAGGCGGCATAGCGCGTGTCACACACTTCAATCGCCGCCCGCACCGAACGCATGGCCGCAAGCACTTCGGCGGGCGTGTACGGGGTGGCGCGCGCGGGCAAGTCCTGCCCCAACTCGTACACCAGCTCGGCCTCCACACCGATCACGACATTGCGGACCGTGTCCAGCGGCAAAGGCCGTCCTTCATCGCTGGTCCAGATGCTGTCTGCAGTGATGGCAGAGCGCGAGGGCAGAGCCTCGGGGCCGGAGGCGCCCACCTTCCAGCCAGCCACGGGGCCGCGCGAGCGCACCACTGCATCCTGCACCGCATAGGCCTGGGGGGCATCCTTCGGGCACAGGGCCGGTGGCAAATCCAGTGGCCGGGGAATCTGGCCCAGACGCGATTGGGTCAGCAACTGGGCTGCGGCAAGGGGATCAAAGGCAGAGGCCATGGTCATATCGGATTGGCAAGGGGAATGAAAAACCGACGGGGCTGCTCACACAACGCTCCGCCGGTCGATGAACCTGCAACAGAAACTGCAAAAGCAGGAATGTCAGCGACTGGCCCCGGTGGACTCCGCCACAAAACGGGCCAGGGCCTGCATGTCACTCTCACTTATTTTCTCTGCAAACGAGGGCATGGCACCGATGCCATTGCGCAGGGCGCGCAGCACCCGCTGGGCATCGGGCTTGATCTCATCGAGCACGGGGCCCACCTGCCCCTCAGCCCCCGCAGCCTGCAAGGTGTGGCAGGTGGCACAGGCCGGTTGCACACTGCCAAACAGCTGCTTGCCCCGGGCCAGCTCCGCCGGGTCTGCCGCCAGTGCCAAAGGCACCACACCCCAGAGCGCGCAGCCCAGCGCGCTCCACACGGCCAGCGCACCAGACGCTTTGCGGACGGACACGGCGCCTGGACGTGCGTGCAAGGTACCTGCCACTCAAGCCACCTGCACGGTGACTGCGTGGTCTACCCAGCTGGCATTGTTGTAGCCACCTTCGTTTTCCTCACGCTGAGCAGGCTGCACATTGCCCGCCGTATCGGTGGCGCGGCTGGCCAGCACATGCGTGCCCGCCCCCAGGCGCACGGGCAGCACAAACTGCCGCCACGCGAAGCGGCCCAGGTCGGGCCCGATGAGCTGTGCGGGTTGCCAGGTTTTGCCACCGTCCACCGAAACCTCCACCCCCTTGATGCCGCGGGTGCCACCAAAAGCCACCCCATGCACCTGCACCACACCGGCCTTGAGCTGGCCTTGCTCGGGCAGCGGGCCATTGATCCAGGATTTGACCGACATCTCCCACACCGAGGGCTGGTCGGGGCTGGCCTTGGAGCCGGGCGGCGTCATGCGGTAGCCGTGCTGCATGATGCGCGCCTGCGATTGCGCCTCGGTGAAGGCCAGCCGCTTGATGTATTTGATGTTGTTCACCCCCTGGTAGCCGGGCACGATCAGGCGCAGCGGTCCGCCATGGGCCAGAGACAGCGGCTCGCCATTCATCTCCCACGCCAGGATGGCATCGTCCATGGCCTTGATGGGCACCGAACGCTCCACCAGCACGGTCAGCGGGTCTACGCCTTCGGGCAGTTTTTCGCCCCCGGTCCCGGTCACATAGGCGGCCCCGCTGGCCAGCCCGCCCAGGGCAGCCACCACGTTGCGCACGGGCACGCCACTCCACACCACGCAGCCTGCGGCCCCCACCGTCCAGGGTGTGCCGCTGGGTTTGCTGGGGAAGAAACCGCGCCCATTGCCAGAACACTGCAGCACCGTGGCCACGGTTTCAATGCCCAGGGTCTTGAGCTCTGCCAACGTGAGCGAGCGGGGGTTCTTGACGCCTTCCACGCTGACGGCCCAGCTCTCACGGTTGTCGAGAATGGCCGCGTCGGGTGCCGGCAGGTTGTTGCGCACATACAGCTGGCTGGCCGGGGTGATGACGCTGGTGCCAAACACGGCGCGCCGGGTCTCCAGTGTGCTGCTGCTGTGCACGATGAGGGCATTGCTGCTCTTCCACCCTGCGTAGCCGGGCAGCGCCTTGGGTGCTGCGGCTGCCGTCTGGGCCTGGGCAGCGCCTGTCCAGCTGGCAAGGCCGGCAGCGCTCAGGGCTGCGGCACTGGCAGCCAACACATGGCGGCGGGGCAATGTAGCGGGTTGACTCATGGGTGAACTCCTCCTCAGAAAAAGATGTGGCGAATTCGACGCGGCCCGCACCCGGACAGCCGTGCGGAGCCGGGAAGGCAGCAAGCCAGAAAGCTTTGTCATGACTGCAAAGTGGCATCACATTCTGGAGGGCTGCACCCCGTTTTGGTCTGCCGGACAGCACCTGCTTGTAACCAGTGGCAACACTGCACAACGCTTGTTGACACCGCCATCCACCGATGCATATTTAACACCTGCGTAACAAAATTTGCGCCGAATCCGGGTCGTGACTGGCAGCACCCGGAACCCCCTAAAGCAAGCCACAAGAACCTGTTCAAAGAACGCAATGTGTTCGTCAAGGAGGAAGACCGTGCAGCAAAGGATCCGAAACCATGTTGCAGGGTGGGCCCTGCTGTGGGGCACTCTGCTGGGCACCGCCGCGCAGGCCCAGCTCACCGCCATCGTGGCGGTGGAGCCCACCGAGAAGAAGGCCGGGCATTCCATATTGCGCAGCGCGTTGGAGGCGGGCCTGTCCAAAGCGGCGGGGCAGCCCGTCACGGTGACCACCAGCGAAGACCTGGCGGATGTGATGCGCGCCACCCGCAGCGCGGGGTTCGACATTTTCATCGGCCCGCCACAGGGTGGCGGCATCGGCCCTGCAACGGGGCTATGAACTGGTGGGGTGCAATCAGAAATCAGACCATTTTGTGCTGGTGGGGCTGAGCCAGATCGCATCGGTTGCGGACATGAAAGGCAAGCGGCTGTACCTGCCGCAGCAGGACTCGGTCTACACCTACATGGCCCGCGGCATGTTGAACGAGGCGGGCCTGTCCTTCAAGGATCTCAAGGCCGTGCGGCATGAGAAATATCCGCAGGCAGGGCTGAGCGCCCTCACGCTGGGCACTGCAGATGCCACCGTGGTGCGCGCAGAGGAATGGGCCAAGTGGTCGGCCACCTTTCCGGGGGTGGCCAAGGAACTGGCCAGCTCCCGCCCGGTGCCGGGTGGCTTCAGCGCCGTGGTGCGCAAGGATTTGCCCACAGAGGTGCGGGGCAAGCTCATGCAGTGGCTGAGCACGGCATCGGCAGACACAGGACTGGCCCCCGTAGCCATGCGCCCTGCCGTGCACGAATACCAGAAGGTGGCTGAGCTGGGCCTGTTCACGCCCAACGCGCTGCCTGGAGTCAAGCGCGTGTCTGCCAAGGACGCGTTGCAGCTGCAAACCCAGGGGGCCCTGGTGATCGACACCCGCACGGAGAAGGAATACCGCACCAAACGCATTCGCGGCGCGGTGTGGGCGGCCTACGGTGAAAAAAGTCTGAAAGATGTGGCGTTCAACCCCGAGCAGGACGACTTCAAGGCGCTGGAGACGCTGGACCGCAGCAAGCCCCTGATCTTTTCGTGCAACGGCGCGGAGTGCTGGAAGTCCTACAAGGCCGCCAAGGTGGCGGCAGACAAAGGCTTTGCGAACGTGTACTGGTTGCGCGGCGGCCTGCCGGAGTGGGACGCCGAAGGCCTGCCCACCGAAGGCGGCTGAGCCCCACAATCTCTGCGTGAAATGCGCAGTCAGCCAGCACGGAGGACTGCGCCCATGGCCATGGCAAAAGCGGGGCCTCAGTCGGTAAAGACCGTCAGCACACCGGTGTAGCCATACAGGTGGTGGTGGGCAATTTCGCCCCCTGCAAAAAAACCCACCAGCGGCACGTCGCCCAGCGCGTGGCGCACAATGTGCAGCTCTGCACTGGGGCCGCCAAAGTGCGGGCCGCCGCGGCCGGAACAGCTCACGTAAATGGCCCCACGGATGGTGCGCCCGGTGGCTGGCCCAGGCGTACCCAGGCCCCCAGCAGAGCCCGGCGCGGGGGCCACGCCTGCCGCGGTGGGAGCCGCATCGAGAGGGGTGTGCTCCAGCTCCTCGGGCGAGAGTTCTTCGCGGATTTCGGCGCAGATGCGCATCAGGTCAGCGCGGGCCGCTGCCACGTTGCGCTGGCAAAACGCCAGGTGCATGCCTGACTGCACATGCTCAGCCAGGGCTACGCCCCGACGCGATCCGTCCAGCCCGATGATGTGGCGCACGCGGGTGTCGGTGCCAAAGTGGCCCGTGCGCTGCCGGCCCATGGGCTGCTCGCCTGCATCCACCAGCCCGGCCAGCGTGGCGCGCACTCTGCGCAGCGCGGGCTGGGGGTCGTCCCCTTCCAGGCTGACTTGCAGGGTATCGAGCAGCACATCCAGTGCAGGCTCATGGTCCAGCTCCAGCACCACGTTGTCAGCCGATGCGGTGATGGTGTGCAGCGGCCCCACGGGCTGGCATCCTTGCGTCACGCGCGACAGCAAAGGCACCTGGGAACCAAAGGCCACACCCGAAAGCCCGCCGCCAAACACCCCGCTGGCGGCGCCCTGCCCGGCCATGTTGCCATTGCCACCCACGGCAAACTGCACCGGGGCCGTGCGGCTGGCACTCAGGCCGCCAAAAAGGTAACCGGTGTCGGTGCGGCCTGCCATCTCCTGCAGCAGCTCGGCCAGTTCAGGGGTGTGCCCATCGGCATGTACCAGGGCTGTGTGGGCCACAAAACCGCTGGCCGGATGGCGAGGCAGCGGAGCCACGCCCGAGAACACGCGGTACTGGTCTGATGGCAGGTCCAGCAGCATCAGCGTGAGGGCGGGCTCGTCAAAGTACTCGGCATTGTGGGCCGACACGCCCACCCCCACGGTGCCGCTCCAGTCGGTCACCTCGGGCAGTTCTGCGGCCAGGTACTCCAGCAGTTCGCGGGCGTCGTTGGCGTAATGGTCGGTGATGTAGAGCAAGCCCAGCGTGGGCGCGGCGGCATACATGGGCAAAGCCATCTGCGCGCGCAACTGGGCTACCACCAGGGCTGCTGCCATGCGCCACTGGGGGTGGGTGGCGTGGCCGGTAGGAAAGAGGGTCATGGTGCAACTTTAGCGCGGTGGATGATGACCCTGGCCCATGAATCGCTTGACCCCGTGCGTCGGCGGGTGTTGCCAGCGTAATCCTGGAGCCCCCTCAGCGGGCAGGCTTGCGCGCCGGTGCCTTGGCGGCGGTGTTGCGGGTGGGCTTGGCTTTGGATGCGGCCTTGGCGGCTGTTTTGGGGGCTGTCTTGGCCTTGCCCGCAGCAGCCTTGCTGGAGGCTGCCTTGGCGGTGGATGTCTTGCGTGCAGGGGCTTTGGCGGCCTTGGTCTGGGCGCTGCGACCGGCGGCGGTGGCCGTGGCGGCCATTTCCGCTTGTGCTGCGCGGGCTGCTTCCGTCAGGTGTTGCACGCCCTGTGCAGCCTGGGTGGCCAGGTGGCTGGCCATGTCGGTGGCTTTTTTCAGGGCATCCTGGGCAAAGTGCTGGGTGCTGTCCATGGCACTGCTGTGGTGGGCTACGTCCTTCAGGGCGGTGGACGCAATGTGCTGGAACTGGGTGGTCAGGGCATTCCACCAGTGCAGAGGGTCCACCACGCCCGGTGCAGCGGCGTCCTGCGTGCTGGCCTGGGGGGCCTCCTGCCCCGCGGGTTCTTCCGGCTTGGCCGCTGGGGCCGCAGCAGGCGCGGGGGGCGCCGAGGGCTCAGGGGTGGGCGCAGACGCCGCACTGGCGGCGGGGGCGGCAGCCGCACCACGGGCAGCGCCCGCAAAGGTCTCTGCGGCCTTTTGCATGTTCTGCATCACCGTCTCGGCCCCCTGGAACTTGAACGCCTGGGCGACGTCGCCCATGCTCATGTTCATGCCCTTGAGGGTGGCCAGCGTCATCTTCTGCACTTCCAGCGCCTGGATGGTGGCGGTGAGTGCGCGGCTGTTCTGGTCCAGCCAGAACTGCACGGCCTTGAGTTCGTCGATGCGTTTTTCCAGCTCTTCCACGCTGAGGGTGGGAGCCACCCAGCTGGAGAGCTGGGGCATTTGCGGAATGCCGCTGGCTGCGCCCTTGGCGAGGCTTTGCAGAAAATCAAAGCCGGGGACGAATTTGCCAAAACCGAAAGAGGAGGTGTCGCTCATGGCCGCTGTGGGTGGGTGAAAGATGCAGGCAGCTTACTCCACGCAGCAGGCCATGGCGAGGGTGCAATCCCTCGCCATGGCCCCTCTCCAGGGCAGCCCAGCGGTCGCTGGACCTCAGTGCTTGTGCGCGCCGTGCTGGTGCCCCGCATCGGTGGCTGCGCCTGGGGCGGCCCCGGGTGCGGTGCCAGGTGCGCTGGTGGCCACGGGCAGGTTGAGTTCCTGCTTCACTTCAGCGCCCTTGGCGTCCTTGAAGGTCAGGGTGACCGGCACCGACGTGTTGGGTGCCAGAGGAGCCTTCAGGTCCAGCAGCATGATGTGGTAGCCGCCGGGCTTGAGCTCCACGGTCTTGCCTGCAGGCAGATCCAGCACAGGCAGGGCGCGCATCTTCATCACATCGCCCTCCATCTTCATTTCATGCACCTCGGCCACACCTGCGGCGGGCGATGTGGCGCCCACCAGCTTTGCGCCCTCGGGGGCGGTGAGCTTCATGAACGCGCCGGTGCCCTTTTGGCCTTGCACTGTGGCCCGGGCCCAGGCGCCTTCCACCTTGACGTTGGCGGTCTGGGCAAAGGCTGCGCCAGCCAGCAAACAGGCCAGGGCCGCGGACGTACGGATCAAAAACATGGATTCACTCCTTCACAACAGAAACACGGAAACACGGAAACAGCAAAAAAACGGAATGGCTGGCTGAGGGCCGCGGGCTGGTGCCGGGCTGCCCCCACCGCCCGCGAGCCCTTGGGCCAGACGGGCGGGGCAGCAGCTCAGTGCTGATGGCCTCCGCCACCCGCCTGGGGCAGCACTTCCAGCAGCGCTGCAGGCGACTTGAGATCGTGCAGTTTCTGGCCCGCCTTGGGGATTTCGATCCAGTCGCTGCTGCCCTCGGTGCACACCTGGCGCACGGGCCAGTAGAGGGCTCCGGCCTTGTCAGGCGTCTGGCCGACCAGCACGAATTCATCATAGTAGGCACTGGGCAGCGCGTCCTCAGGGGTCTTGGCTGTCCAGGTGATGCGTGTGGTGTCTTCCGTCACGCTGCGGCCATGGCTGGTGTAGGGCGTGGCGAGCTTGCTGCGCTGCACATCCAGCGTCCAGCCCGGCTTGGGCTGGGGGCGCGCGCCCTTGAAGCCCTCGGGAATATCCACCACCACCTGGCGCGTGGGCGATGCCCCACAACCGTGGCCGACCTTGAAAGTGGCCTTGTAGCTGGCGCCCGCCGGGGCGACCTGGTATTCCAGCACCACATGGGCGGATGCAGTGCCAAACAGGGCTGTAGCGCTTACTAAACAAGCGCAAGCAGCTATCTTTTTCATAGTGTTTTTTTTCATCTTTCGACCTTTACGTTGAAACGACTCATTGCCTTGGTGCGCCCCATCTGGGATACGGCGCAGCCACTCAGGGGGTTACAGATCTACTTTCAGCTCCGCCATGTAGCTGCGCTGCGGGTAGGGGTGGAAGTTCCAGAACTTGTAGTTGTTCAGGTTGTCGATGCCCACCGCGGCGCTGACCTGCTTGGTGACCTGGTAGCGCACGCGCACGTCGGTGGTGAAGTAGCGGCTTGCGCCCTGGTAGGCAAAGCCGTTGGGGTCGGTGTTGTCGAGCGTGCTGTACTGTTTGCCGCTGTAGCGCGCGCCCAGGGTGTATGACCATTTATCGTCCGGCCGGTAGGTGGCCACGGCGGTAGCGCGCCACTCGGGGATGCGTGGTTGCCATTTGCCGACGCTGGCGGGGAACTTGTCGTTGCGCGTGATCTTGGAGTCTGTCCAAGTCAGGCTGCTGCCCAGCTCCAGCCCGCGCACGAAGACGTTGGCGGCCTGGTACGACAGCTCCAGGCCCTTGGTACGGATGGCGTCCACGTTCTGCACATTGGTCACGTTGGGCGTGACGAGCACATTGGTCTGCGAGTACAGCGCGTCCTTGGTGCGCTCAAAGAATGCTGTCAGGCGCAGCAGCCCGTTGCCTAGGTCCCGCTCGGCCGTCAGCTCGGTGGTCCAGCTCTTTTCGGGCTTGAGGTTGGGGTCGTTGTTGATGAGCGTGCCGCTGCCGCTGATGCCACCCTGGTACAGCTCGGCTACGGTGGGCATGCGCACGGCGCGGCCGGTCGATGCCTTGAGCACCCACAGGTCGCTGGCCTGGTAGGCCACGGCCGCCTTGGGCGAGACATAGGTTTCGTTGCGCTCAGGGTGGCCCACGATCGTGGTGGCGTTGCCCGTCTGACCATTGCTGGCGCTCCAGCGCTCGGCGCGCGCCCCCAGCACGGCCTTCCACTGGGGTGCGATCTTCCAGGTGTCTTGCGCCCACAGGCCCAGCAGTTGGGTGTCTCCGTTGAAGGCCTGGTTGCGGGCGCCTGCGTCACCGCTGACCCAGTTCGTCGTAGCGTTCTCCACCGTGCGCAACTGGTAGCTGTCGCGCTGCAGACCAAAGTCCACAATGTGCGCGCCCTGCATTCCATCGGGCCGCCAAGTGCCCTTGGCAGCCAGCGTATTCCAGCCCGTGCCCTTGCTGTTGACGATACGCCCTGCCCCGCCGTTCAGCGCCGCAGGCAGCGCCACGGTGGCGGCGCGCAAGGTGTCGGTCTGGTAGTCGTACACGCTGGCGGCCACTTCCCAGTCGAACGTGCCCTGCGTGCGGCTCTTGACCGACAGGCCGTGCATGAAATGCGTGAGGTCTTCGTTGGAAACGTTGAAATCCGTCGGCGTGAGCGCAAAAGAGCGGCCGTTGATGTTCACGGTGCCGCTGTAGACCGCGTTGCCATTGGCGTCGCGCAAGTAGCTGGTGGGTCGCCCTTCGGACTCGTTGTGCCACCAGCCAAAGGTGTAGGCAGCCCGCACGGTGGGCGAGAAGTCGTAGGCGATCTTGGCCTTGATGTGGTCTTGCTGCGTGTG
This sequence comes from Acidovorax sp. DW039, assembly GCF_037101375.1. Lineage (NCBI taxonomy): Bacteria > Pseudomonadati > Pseudomonadota > Betaproteobacteria > Burkholderiales > Comamonadaceae > Acidovorax > Acidovorax sp. DW039. Next base: position 4,313,661 of record NZ_AP029019.1, read on the forward strand.
GTACTGCGTGGCGGTGCCCAGCAGGTACCAGGGCTGGTTGCTGCGGTTATTGCCCAGCACAGCGCCCGTCACGGGTGTGCCCGCGCTGCCCACGGCGCCTGCAGACACGAGGCGCGTGGGGAAGGTGAGCGGCTGGCCTTCGCTATCGGTCTTGTTGAAGTTCAGGAACCAGGACCAGTCGCCGTTCTTGTTGCCCACTGAGGCGCTGACCTGTTTGCCCGCGTAGCTGGTGCTGGTGCCGTACAAGTCAAACGGCTGATGCTGGTAACTGACCTTACCGTGCGCCTCAAACTTTGTGGGCATGCGCGTGACGTAGTCCACCACTGCACCCACTGAGTTGCCGGCGTAGGCGGCCGAAAACGGGCCGTAGAGCACGTCCACGCGCTCGATCTCCTCGGGCGTGACCAGCATCCAGCGCGGCGCGTTGGTGGGGCCGTTGCCCAGGTAGTTGCTCAGCAGAATCCCGTCGGCAAACACCATGGACCGCGCCGGGTTGCCCGTGCCCGAGGCGCGGGTGGACAGCACAGCGTGGTTGTAGTCGCCGATGTAGCGCTTGCGCACCAGCAGGCTGGGCAGGTACTTGAGGGCGTCTTCGCTGTCGGTGGCGTTGATCGCATGCTCGATCTGCTCGCGCGTCACGCCCTCGATGGTGGTGGGGATCTGCGTGGGCAGCGAGGTGGGCTGACCACCGCTGATGGTGACCACGCCCAGTTCCTTGACGGGCGCGGTGGTCTGGGCAGGTGATGCGCTGGTAGCTTTGGCAGCAGACGCAGGCACATCCTGCGCAACGGTCGCCACAGGAACAACGGGCGGGGCAGTCTGGGCGTGGGCGAGCACGCCCAACGATGAAACGAAAACACACGGAAAGGCACTGGCCAACGCCAGCGCCATGCGGCTCTTGCGCATGGAAACTCCTGATAACAAGCCAAACAGGCCGCTTGCGCTTATCCAACAAGCGCAGACAGCTATCAATTCAGTAGCAAATCAGGAGAACAACGGAGGGCCGCGTGGCGGCAGCGGTGCAGCAGTGCGCGACGCAATATGCGCTGCCGGAATGGGCAGCAGGGCATGCGCCAGCGGGTGGGGTTGGGGCAAACGGGCCTGCATGGCCGGTGGAGGGGCGCCCACGTGCACGCACAAGGGGCAATCCAGCGTGTGGGACGACAGCTCTTGCGCGCCGTCATCGGTCTGCACCAGCAACTTGATCGCACCAGAACCGGTACACACCAGCTCCATGGACTGCGGGCTGACCACCGGGGCTGCCACAGCCACCGCCAGAGACATGACAAACCACGCCAGCACACAGCGGGCGAGCCAGCGAAGGCGGCGAATGGTTTGCATATCCGGCCATTGTAGGAGCACGCGCACCGCGGCGGGGTGCTTGGTGGGTGTGGGCATCAGCGCTTTTTTCACGCGGTCTGATGCGCCACAAACCGCAGCGTCACCCACCAGAGCAAGCACATCGGGAGCTTGATATCCATCAAACCGCAGCGGGCGCAGACGGCGCACCATGAAGACGTTCCCTCACTTCCCTGGAGTTGACTGAATGACACCCGCACAGATGACACCGTTTCAACAGCAGTTGCTCGAACAGCGGGCTGCCATCCTGGCCCAGCTGGCCGAGCAGCGTGGAGGCGCGATGGGCCGCGTGGAAGCGGCGGCAGAGCATTTCCACCCCGGTGAAGACTCGCGCGCCCAGGCCGCCACCGAGCGCGTCCTGGAGTTCGCCATCGAAGACCGGGAGCATGAACACCTCAATGCCATTGCCGCAGCGCTGGAGCGCATGGAGGCTGGCACCTACGGCGAGTGCATTGACTGTGGCGAGGAGATTGCCGAAGCACGCCTCAAAGCTACCCCCGAGGCGGCGCGCTGCGTGCATTGCCAGCAGGCAGCGGAGAGCCATTCGTCGCCACACCACTGATGCCCAGAGCTGCTCACCGAGTTGCCCACAGAAACGCCTGTGGGCGTTCAACCGGCGCGCTATTCAGCCGTCTGCTCAAAGGCCTGTGCAGTCATCGCAAGTCTTGGAGCTTTCCAAACCACACTTTTTCTTTCACTCACGAGACCTGAACCATGAGCACTTTTCACGCTGTTGTCTGGATGGACCATTCCGAAGCCCATGTGGTGATGTTTGACCGCGAGCATGTGCAAGCCCAGCGCATCAAATCCCGCAGCCATCACAAACACCAGGGCAAATCTGGTGATGCATCCGGCTTCTTTGGAGACATCGCTCAGGCCCTGCAAGGCACGCATGAAGTGCTGCTGTGCGGGCCGGGGTTGGCGCGCAACGAGTTCAGGGACTGGTGCCACAAGAGCGCCACCGCGGTGGCCCACAGCGTGGTGGATTCAATGCCCGCAGATCACCCTACCGACGCGCAGCTAGTGGCCATGGCGCGCCAGTATTTCAAGAAATTCGACAACATGGCGGCGGATCCGTCCGTGGCATGAGCTTTTGAACAGGTTCCTTGTGCTGAGAGCGGGTGTTGCTCGCCATCAGCGTTGAGCGCTCCACCCAGCCCTTGGGTTGAGCGCTTTTTTTATCCACCTGCATCACCGCCTGAGAAGGGTGATGCAGGACACCTCAACGGCGGGGGGCCAGCGGCATCGCGCCCAGTGCAAAGACCGAGTTCGGTATCTGCAGACGCGACATCAAAGGCCGCGGTGCGGGCTTGGTGATGCCCACGGCCTTGCGGGGGCTGGCAGACTGTCGCTCAGGTGCTGGCTCCACCCCTTGGGCCTGGGCCTGAGTCACCAGTTCCTTCAGCGATACCGACTGCAGGTACTCCAGCACCCGTGCGTTGAAAGACACCCACAGCTCGCCCGTCATGGCCTTGAGCTGCGCCACCTGGGGAGGGGTCAGAGGCTGGTAATCATCCACCTCCATGTTCTCCACCGCCAGGATGATTTCAGCCACCGCGATCTGCTCCGGCCGACGCGCCAACGTGTAACCCCCACCGGGGCCGCGCGTGCTCTCTACCAGACCGGCACGACGCAGGGCACTGAACAGCTGCTCCAGATAAGACAGCGAAGTCCCCTGCCTCTGGCTGATGCTGGTGAGCGACACAGGCTTCATCCTCTGGTGCAGAGCCAGATCCGTCATGGCCGAAACAGCGACTTTTCCTCGGGTCGTAATACGCATGGCAACCTCCTTGTGAACGCATTGAGCGAAACCACTGACAAGACTCCAAACGCCTTGCCAATCCAGAATGTAGGAGTTTTGACACTTCGCGTATATTCGTTTTATTGTTCAAAACACTTCGATTTTCTCGATGAATAAGGCCGCGCCATGAACTTTAAGCATCTGCGTTACTTCTGGACAGCTGCCAAGGCGGGCGGTGTGATGCGGGCGGGTGAGCAGTTGCACACCACTCCGCAGACTCTGTCCGGACAGATCAATCAGCTGGAGGAGTGGCTGGGGCATGACCTCTTCCGCAAAAGCGGTAGAGGCCTGGAACTCACCAATGAAGGACGTGTGGCACTGGGCTATGCGGAGCAGATCTTTGCCCTGAGCGATGAACTGGAAAAAGCCATCCGTTTGCCCCGGGGGCAGTCCAAGCCGCTGGAGTTCAAGGTGGGTGTCGCAGATTCGGTGGCCAAATCGGTGGCGTACCACTTGCTGGAGCCTGCTCTTGGCATGCAGCAGCAGGTACACATGACCTGTCACGAAGGCAAATTTCCGGAGTTGCTGGCACAACTGAGCATCCACCGTCTGGACCTGCTGCTGGCCGACGAGCCTGCTTCCAAAAAGATAGGCGTGAAGGCGTTCAACCACGCGTTGGGATCCTCCAGCATGAGCTTCTTTTGCTCACCAGCGCTCAAAAGCCAACTCCAGGGGCCCTTTCCGCAGTGTCTGCATGGCGCACCCATGCTGATCCAGGGACCTTTGTCTTCCGTGCGGCAGCAGCTCGATCATTGGTTGAACAAGCACCATCTGCAGCCCCGCATCGTGGGGGAGTTTGATGACAGCGCGCTGATGAACGCCTTTGGACGCGAAGGGCGCGGCATCTTCACATCGCCCACCGTACTGGAAGAAGAAACGCAGTCTCAATTTGGCGTGGAGGTGATCGGTCGCTCGATCGAGCTGGTCGAGGAGTTCTTTGCCATTTCGGTAGAGCGGCGCATCAGCCACCCCTGCGTAGTGGCCATCACGGAAGCAGCGCGATCCGATCTTTTTGGTCAGTAAACGCTGAAGGCATGGACTCATTCCGATGGAACGGCTTCTGCAAAAAGCAGCACTGTCTGATGATCTGGAAGGAATCCCAGAGGGCGACTCAAAAAACACCCCGGACAACTGCGAGGCGACTCTTTTGGTCTTTGGGAGCCATGCTTGAACGAATCTAGCGGTGCAATCACCGTGCCGTTCCAAGCGCAGTCAGGTCTCTGTGCTTGCAGCTACCCAAAACAGCTTTTGTTGAGACAAAAACAAAAAAGCCCCGACAAGTCGGGGCTTTGATGATTTTTTGGTTGCGCGAGAAGGATTTGAACCTCCGACCTTTGGGTTATGAGCCCAACGAGCTACCAGACTGCTCCATCGCGCGGTAGATTTAAATTATACCCTATTATTCAGCGGCTGCCGAAGAATTTTCAGTTTCTGCAGCGCGATCCACCAGTTCCACATAGGCCATAGGTGCGTTGTCTCCCACACGGAAACCCATCTTCAGGATACGTGTGTAACCACCGGGACGTGCCTTGAAACGTGGACCCAGTTCGTTGAACAGCTTGGTCACGCTGTCGCGGTCACGCAGACGGTTGAAAGCCAGACGGCGGTTAGCCACGGAGTCTTCCTTGGCCAAAGTGATCATGGGCTCGATCACGCGGCGCAATTCTTTGGCCTTGGGTACGGTGGTCTTGATGGCCTCATGCTCGATGAGCGAGTTCATCATGTTTTGCAGCATCGCAAGACGGTGCGAGCTGGTGCGATTCAGTTTACGGAGTCCGTGTCCGTGGCGCATGGTGCTTTCCTTTTTACTTGATTAAACCAGGCAGCCGTATCAGGTACTGCCCAGCGCACTGGTTCCTCAGCGGAACCCGAGATTATAACTTAACGCTTATCCAAACCGGCTGGTGGCCAGTTTTCCAGCTTCATGCCCAAAGTGAGACCGCGAGAAGCCAAAACTTCCTTGATTTCGTTGAGCGACTTGCGGCCCAGATTTGGCGTCTTGAGCAGCTCGTTTTCGGTGCGCTGGATGAGGTCACCGATGTAGTAGATGTTCTCCGCCTTCAGGCAGTTGGCAGAACGCACCGTCAATTCCAGCTCGTCCACAGGACGCAGCAGGATCGGATCAAAAGTAGCGCCACCGCGTGGACCAGAAGGCGTCTCGAAGGCGGTCAGCTCACCACCCTCCAGTTGCGCAAACACAGCCAGTTGTTCGACCAGAATCTTCGCCGATGCACGAACTGCATCTTCAGCAGTGATCGCGCCGTTGGTTTCGATCTCCACCACCAGCTTGTCCAGGTCTGTACGCTGCTCCACGCGAGCGCTTTCCACCGTGTAGCTCACGCGCTTGACAGGAGAGAACGAAGCATCCAGAACGATACGACCAATGGACTTGGTGGCTTCATCTGCATAGCGACGCATGCTGCCTGGCACATAACCACGGCCTTTTTCCACCTTGATCTGCATGTCCAGCTTGCCGCCTTGCGACAGGTGAGCAATCACATGATCAGGATTGACGATTTCAACGTCGTGAGGTGTCTGGATATCACGTGCGGTCACCACACCTTCGCCATCTTTGCGCAGGCTCAGGGTGACTTCGTCACGGTTATGGAGTTTGAAGACCACGCCCTTGAGGTTCAGGAGAATGTTCACCACATCTTCTTGAACGCCGTCAATCGACGAGTATTCATGAAGCACACCAGCGATGGTCACTTCGGTCGCTGCGTAACCCACCATGGACGAGAGCAGAACGCGCCGGATGGCGTTGCCCAGCGTATGGCCATAGCCTCGCTCAAAAGGCTCCAGAGCAACCTTGGCACGGTTGTGGCCGAGCTGCTCGACATTGATCGCCTTGGGTTTCAGCAAATTGGTTTGCATTCAGACTTCCTCTCAATACCCCCAGCTCGTTACACCGGTAAGGCTGGTGAAGCGCCTAAACCGCGATGCCTCGCGGTTTAGGAACGGTTTACTCGAAAACTAGATCGAGTGATTAGCGCGAGTACAACTCAACGATCAGAGATTCGTTGATGTCTGCACCGAACTCATCACGATCAGGCACCTTCTTGAAGACGCCTTCGGCCTTGTCGGCATTCACTTCAACCCAAGCTGGCATGCCCACTTGAGCAGCCAGTTGCAGCGCTTCAGTGATACGGGCTTGCTTCTTGGACTTTTCGCGCACAGCAACCACATCACCAGCCTTCACGAGGTAGGAGGGGATGTTCACCGATTGACCATTCACAGTGATGGCCTTGTGGGATACCAGCTGACGTGCTTCTGCGCGGGTGGAACCGAAGCCCATGCGATACACCACGTTGTCCAGACGGGACTCCAGGAGGAACAGCAGGTTCGCGCCGGTGTTGCCCTTCTTGCTGTCAGCAGCTTCGAAGTAGCGGCGGAATTGCTTTTCCAGAATGCCATACATGCGCTTGACTTTTTGCTTTTCGCGCAGTTGCAGGCCGTAATCAGAAGTACGGGCACCGGAGGTGCGGCCGTGCTGACCAGGCTTGGAATCGAACTTGGACTTGTCCGCGATGGAGCGACGGGCGCTCTTCAGGAACAGATCGGTGCCTTCACGGCGGGAGAGTTTGGCCTTGGGGCCGAGATAACGTGCCACTTGAGCTTCCTTTTATGTCATCTACCGCAAACCATTGCGGGAGCCGCCTGGAGCGTTTTCACGTCTGCAGGCGGCGGTGGGCTTGAAAAAATCAGATACGACGGCGCTTTTGAGGACGGCAGCCATTGTGCGGCACAGGTGTCACATCAGAGATCGATGTGATACGGATGCCCAGAGCACCCAAGGCACGCACAGACGACTCACGGCCTGGGCCGGGGCCCTTGATTTCAACGTCCAGGTTCTTGATACCTTGGTCGATAGCAGCGCGACCAGCAACTTCCGAAGCCACCTGAGCAGCGAAGGGAGTGGACTTACGCGAGCCCTTGAAACCTTGGCCACCAGACGATGCCCAAGACAGAGCGTTGCCTTGGCGATCGGTGATGGTGATGATCGTGTTGTTGAACGATGCGTGCACGTGGGCGATGCCGTCAGAAACGTTCTTGCGAACCTTCTTGCGAACGCGTTGTGCAGCGTTGTTGGCAGGAGATTTAGCCATATTGATCTTTCAATCTCTTTATTTCTTCAGTGCAGCTGCACCCTTGCGCGGACCCTTGCGAGTGCGGGCATTGGTACGCGTACGCTGACCACGCATCGGCAGACCACGACGGTGGCGGAAACCACGGTAGCAACCGATGTCCATCAAGCGCTTGATGTTCATGGTTGTTTCGCGGCGCAGGTCACCTTCAATGGTGAACTGTTCGATCTGCTCGCGAATTTTTTCCAGATCAGCGTCCGTCAGGTCCTTGATCTTCTTGGAATATTCGATGCCAGTTGCTTCGCAAATCTTGCGAGCGCGGGTGCGACCAATGCCATAGATGGAGGTCAAACCGATTTCCGCATGCTTGTGAGGCGGAATGTTGATGCCAGCGATACGTGCCATATGCGTCCTCTAATACTTTCCAATCAACCCTGGCGCTGCTTGTGACGCAGATCCGTGCAGATCACGCGCACCACACCTTTGCGGCGGATGATCTTGCAGTTGCGGCAGATTTTTTTGACCGAAGCCGAAACTCTCATTGCATTCTCCTAAAACTTTTCCATCCGTCCCGGCTGTTTCGCACGGAACACAGTTTGTGCCCGCGAAAACTCGTGGGGCGCCTACTCAATCTATTCAAGACACCGACGCTACTCGCGTCGGCACCTTTTCAACCGCCGTTACCGCCTTTGAAGTTGGCCTTCTTCAGCAGTGACTCGTATTGCTGCGACATCATGTAGTTCTGAACCTGGGCCATGAAGTCCATGGTGACCACTACGATGATCAACAGAGACGTGCCACCAAAGTAAAACGGAACGTTGTACTTCAGGATCAAAAACTCAGGCAGCAAACACACGAAAGTGATGTAAGCAGCGCCAGCAAGAGTCAACCGAACGAGAATCTTGTCGATGTAACGTGCCGTCTGCTCACCAGGACGAATGCCAGGGATGAAAGCACCGCTCTTCTTCAAGTTATCTGCTGTTTCGCGGCTATTGAAAACCAGAGCCGTGTAGAAAAAGCAGAAGAAGACAATGGCAGCTGCATACAACATCACATAGATAGGTTGACCAGGAGTCAGCGCACCCGAGATGTCCTTCAGCCAGCGCATTGAATCACCAGCACTGAACCAATTCACTACCGTTGCTGGAAGCAGAATGATCGACGATGCAAAGATCGGCGGAATCACACCAGCCATATTCAGCTTCAGAGGCAAATGCGAGGCTTGGCCGCCATACACCTTGTTGCCAACCTGGCGCCGCGCGTAGTTCACAAGAATCTTGCGCTGTCCACGCTCAACAAAGACAACAAAGTATGTTACCAGAGCAACCACCAGAACGATAAAAATTGCTGCAGGGGGTGACATGGCACCTGTACTCACCAGCTCCAGCAAGCCGCCGATGGAACTGGGAAGTCCCGCAGCAATACCTGCAAAGATCAGGATGGAAATACCGTTGCCAAGTCCACGTTCAGTAATCTGCTCGCCCAGCCACATCAGGAACATGGTGCCTGCTGTCAGACTGACAACAGCGGTGAGACGGAAACCAAAGCCAGGGCTCAGTACCAGACCTGCGGAGCTTTCAAGCGCCACTGCAATCCCAAAGGACTGGAAAAGCGCCAACCCCAAGGTTCCAGCTCGCGTGTATTGGGTAATCTTGCGACGGCCAGACTCGCCTTCCTTCTTCAATTGCTCAAAGGTAGGAATGACATAGGTCATCAGTTGCAAAATGATCGATGCCGAGATGTACGGCATGATTCCCAAGGCAAACACGGTGAACCGAGACAGCGCACCACCCGAGAACATGTTGAACAAGTTCAGGATGCCGCCCTTTTGCCCGCTGAACAACTGCTGAAGTTGGGCTGGATCGATGCCTGGCACTGGGATATGCGCCCCAATGCGATACACGACCAGCGCAAGCAACAGAAAAACCAGCCGACGACGCAAGTCGCCAAACTTGCCGGTTTTTGCAATTTGAGCTGCGCTAGTTGCCACAGATGCCTTCCTTGGGGGCTATCAGGCCACGGAGCCACCAGCAGCTTCGATAGCTGCCTTGGCACCAGCCGTTGCGCCAATACCCGACAGCTTGACTGCCTTGCTCAGCGAACCACTCTTGATGACCTTGACCACCTTGGCCAGCTCGCTGATCAGACCAGCTTGCTTCAATGCCAAGACGTCCACTTCAGCCAGACCGAGCTGATCCAAGGCAGTCAGTGTGACTTCTGCATTGAACTTCAGCAGGTGAGACTTGAAGCCACGCTTTGGCAGGCGACGTTGCAAAGGCATTTGACCGCCTTCGAAGCCTACCTTGTGATAGCCACCGGAACGGGATTTCTGACCCTTGTGACCACGGCCAGCGGTCTTGCCCAGACCGGAGCCGATACCACGGCCTACGCGGCGCTTGGCATGCTTGGCACCGTCTGCGGGCTTGATGCTATTGAGTTCCATGATCGATCTCTCAGACGATTTTGACCAGATAGCTGATCTTGTTAATCATGCCGCGCACTTCAGGCGTGTCTTTCAGCTCGCTGATGCTGTTCAGCTTGCGCAGACCCAGGCCACGAACGGTGGCGCGGTGCGATTCCTTGGTGCCAATCGGGCTGCGCACCAGTTGAATCTTGACGGTTTGTTGCGTAGTCATATACGTGCTTCCAATCAGGCGAAGATGTCTTCAACTGTCTTGCCACGCTTTGCAGCAACCTGAGATGGAGTGGTGGAGTTCACCAGAGCATCAAAGGTAGCGCGGACCATGTTGTAGGGGTTGGACGATCCATGGCTCTTGGCCACGATGTCCGTCACGCCCAACACTTCGAAGACGGCACGCATAGGACCGCCAGCGATGATGCCCGTACCCTTGGGGGCGGGAGCCATCATCACGACAGCGGCACCGTGGTGACCTGTCACGTTGTGATGGATCGTGCCATCCTTCAGCGACACCTTCACCATGTTGCGACGAGCTTCTTCCATTGCCTTTTGCACAGCTGCAGGCACTTCCTTAGACTTGCCCTTACCCATGCCAACGCGGCCATCACCGTCGCCAACCACAGTCAGTGCTGCGAAACCGAGGATACGGCCGCCCTTCACGACTTTGGTCACGCGGTTCACCGCGATCATTTTTTCGCGCAGACCGTCGTCACGACCTTCGTCTTGCACTTTGGGTTGAAATTTAGCCATTTTGTATTCCGCTCCGCTTAGAACTGCAGACCAGCTTCGCGAGCTGCATCGGCCAATGCCTTGACGCGACCGTGGTAAGCAAAGCCTGCGCGATCAAATGCAACCTTCTCGACACCTGCTGCCTTCGCCTTTTCAGCGATGCGCTTGCCGATCAGCTGGGCTGCAGCGGCGTTGCCGCCCTTGCCAGCACCACCCAAGGACTTGCGCACATCGGCTTCCGCTGTGGAAGCACTTGCAAGCACCTTGCTGCCGTCGCCGGAGATCACACTGGCGTAGATATGGAGGTTCGTACGGTTCACGGTCAAACGTGCCACGCCTTGCTGGGCAATGCGGATACGCGTTTGACGTGCACGACGAAGACGCTGCTCTTTCTTTGTCAACATGTTGCAGCTCCTTATTTCTTCTTGGTCTCTTTGATCGTGATCTTCTCATCCGCATAGCGGATGCCCTTGCCCTTGTAAGGCTCGGGAGGACGAACAGCACGAATCTCAGCAGCAATTTGACCCACGCGCTGACGGTCTGCACCCTTGACGATCACTTCAGTGGGCGTAGGGGTTGCGACGGTGATGCCAGCAGGCATTTCAAAGTTGACGGGGTGAGAGTAACCCACGGCCAGGTTCAGCTTGGAACCGGAGGCAGTGGCCTTGTAACCCACGCCGACCAGGCTCAGCTTCTTCTCGAAGCCCTTGCTCACGCCAACAACCATGTTGTTAACCAGCTGACGCAGGGTACCGCTCATGGCGTTGGCTTCACGCGAGTCGTTCACGGGTTCGAAGCTCAGCTTGCCATCGTTGCTGGACACCTTCACCAGCGCATGCTGGGCCAGAGACAATGTGCCACCAGAGCCCTTGACAGAGATCTGGTCGGCTTTGACGGACACATCCACGCCTGCGGGGATGGTCACGGGCATTTTTCCTACTCGGGACATTTCAGTTTCTCCTCAAATGCCGCGGTTAGGCCACGTAGCACAGCACTTCGCCACCAACACCGGTTGCGCGCGCCTTGCGGTCGGTCATCACGCCCTTTGGAGTTGTGACAATTGCCACACCCAGGCCGTTCATGACTTGTGGAATGGAATCACGGCCTTTGTACACACGCAGACCAGGGCGGCTGACGCGCTCAATGCGCTCAATCACTGGACGTCCTGCGTAGTACTTCAGGGCGATTTCGAGTTCGGACTTGCCAGCTTCAGTCTTGACCTGGAAGCCGTCGATATAACCCTCGTCCTTCAGCACTTGGGCAATGGCCACCTTCACTTTGGAAGAAGGCACTTGAACCGTAGCCTTGGACACCATCTGTGCATTACGGATGCGGGTCAGCAAGTCAGCGATGGGATCACTCATGCTCATGTTTAATCTCTCCTGCCTGCTTACCAGCTGGCCTTGGTGACACCAGGGATGTCGCCGTTGAAAGCCAGTTCACGGATCTTGGCGCGAGCCAGACCGAATTGACGGAACGTGCCACGTGGGCGACCGGTGATTTCGCAACGGTTGCGCTGACGCGTGGGGTTCGCGTTGCGAGGCAGCTTTTGCAGCGCCAGACGGGCCGCATCACGCTCTTCGTCGGTGCGCTTGGCGTCACCAGCGATGGCCTTCAGTTCTGCATACTTTGCAGCGTACTTGGCCACCAGTTTTTCGCGCTTCAGTTCGCGCTGGATCAATGCTACTTTAGCCATGCGCCACCTCAGTTCTTGAAGGGGAAACGGAAGCCAGCCAGAAGAGCCTTGGCTTCTTCGTCGGTCTTGGCAGTCGTTGTGATGCTGATGTTCAAACCACGCAGAGCATCCACCTTGTCGTATTCGATTTCGGGGAAGATGATCTGTTCTTTGACACCGATGTTGTAGTTGCCACGGCCGTCAAATGCACGACCGGAGATACCACGGAAGTCACGCACGCGGGGCAGTGCGATCGTCACGAAGCGATCCAGGAATTCATACATCTGAACGCCACGCAGGGTCACCATGCAGCCAATGGCTTGGCCTTCACGGATCTTGAACCCGGCGATAGCCTTCTTGGCCTTGGTCACCACAGGCTTTTGACCAGCAATCTTGGTCAGGTCAGCCACGGCGTTGTCCATCACCTTCTTGTCCGAAACTGCCTCGCTCACACCCATGTTCAGTGTGATCTTGGTCAGGCGAGGGACTTCCATGGGCGATGTGTAACCGAACTGCTTGGTCAGCTCGGGTGCGATCTTGTCGCGGTAGATTTCTTGCAGTCGTGCCATGTTTACCCCTTAGGCCGCCTTGATTTCAGCGCCGCTGGACTTGAACACGCGAACGCGCGAACCATCAGCCTGCACCTTGATACCCACGCGATCAGCCTTGCCGGTAGCCGCATTGAAGATGGCCACGTTGGACTGATGGATTGGCATAGCCTTTTCAACGATGCCGCCAGTCGTACCCTTCATGGGGTTTGGCTTGGCGTGCTTCTTGACCAGGTTGATGCCCTCGATGACCAGATAGGAGTCATCCTTGCGCAGCGTCACAGTGCCGCGCTTGCCCTTATCGCGCCCTGTCAGCACGATGACTTCGTCGCCTTTGCGAATCTTGTTCATGGCGCGTCCTCAGAGAACTTCAGGAGCCAGAGACACGATCTTCATAAAGCGCTCGGTACGCAGTTCACGCGTCACGGGGCCGAAGATGCGGGTGCCAATAGGCTCCAGCTTGGAGTTGAGCAACACTGCTGCGTTGCCATCGAATTTGACGAGCGAACCGTCGCCACGGCGGATACCCTTTGCCGTACGCACCACCACAGCGCTGTACACCTCGCCTTTTTTGACGCGGCCACGGGGGGCGGCTTCTTTAACGCTCACCTTGATGATGTCGCCAACGCTTGCATAACGGCGCTTGGAACCACCCAGCACCTTAATGCAAAGGACGGACTTAGCGCCGGTGTTGTCGGCAACCTCTAACCGAGATTCTGTCTGGATCATTTCAATATTCCCAACTTGCACCAGAAGACAACAGCCCCAGAGAACTTCTCAAGGGCTGCAAATCAGCCAGTCAGTCTTGGGCCCGTCGTCCGCACCGCAAACCATTTGCAGCACTTCCCGCTGGGCAGAAACTTCACGCTTTGAACGCGAAGCCTTTGATTATTGCAAATCCAACAAGGCGCGTCAAGCGCCTATCACACTTTTGGATGCAGATACTGTTGTGCCAGTGCCAAGAAAGCGGGCAGTTGGGGGTCTGCGCCCAGCTCTTCCTGCAGCAATGCAGCCACCGCAGGGGCCAAAGCCAGAGCCTGGCGTGCATCCAGGAACAGCAGGCGGCTGCGGCGCGCCAGAACGTCTTCCACCGTACGGGCGTATTCGTACCGGGCAGCGAACCGCACCATGGCCTCCGTCAGGCCGCCGCCAAGTTCGTGCGTTGCGCCGGGCAGACTGGTCACCACAGCCGCTTCGCAGCCATAGGAGTGCATACCGGGGGCATCGCTGATGCTGTGGCGCACCGCTTCGACCGGTGTGCCCACGACAGGCAGGGCGTTGGTCGCGCCTGCCGGTTTGGCCGGAAGCACCCCGGCATCAAAGCACTTCTGGAGCACATCTTCCGCCATGGCACGGTAGGTGGTCCACTTGCCCCCGGTCACGGTGATCAAGCCGCTGCGGCTGGCGAGCACCGTGTGTTCGCGGCTCAGGCTCTTGGTGTTATCGCCATCGTCGTCCTGCGGCTTGACCAAAGGGCGCAAACCGACCCATATGCTGCGAATGTCTTCCTCTTTGGGCGCGCGGGTGAGATAGCGGGCAGACTCACTCAATATGAAGGCCACCTCTTCCTTGAAAGGAAGAGGCTCGCGCACCACATCCTGGCGCGGGCTGTCCGTGGTGCCCAGAATAAGCTTGCCGAGCCACGGCACCGCAAAAAGTACGCGGCCATCGGCCGTCTTGGGCACCATCAGGGCATGGTCAGACGGCAAAAAGTCGCGGTCCACCACGATGTGCACCCCCTGGCTGGGCGCTACGATGGGTTTGACGGGTTTGCCAATGGCCTCGCCGTCCATTTGCCGCAAGCCGTCCACCCACACCCCTGTGGCATTGACGACACAGCGGGCTTTGACGGCAAACGTGCGACCCGTTTCGGTGTCTTCACATTCAAATCCAGCCACCTTGCCGTTTTCGTGGATCAAGGCCTTGGCTGGGCAGTAGTTCACCAGCAGCGCGCCTCGGCTGGCTGCAGTGCGCGCCAGCGCCAGAGCCAGACGCGCATCATCAAACTGGCCGTCCCAATATTTGACGCCCCCCTTGAGCCCTTCCTGCCGCGCTGTGGGCAGGCACTCCAGGGTGCGGTCACGCCCCAGAAACTTGGTAGCCCCCAGGCCAGCCTTGCCAGCAAGAGCGTCGTACATCATCAGGCCCATGCCATAAAACGGCATTTCCCAGAACCGGTACGAGGGCATGACAAACGCCAGAGGCTGTGCCAGATGGGGGGCATTGCTGAGCAGCGTGGTGCGCTCGTGCAGCGCCTCGCGCACCAGGGAAATATTGCCTTGCGCAAGATAACGCACGCCGCCGTGCACCAGCTTGGTGGCGCGGGAGGACGTGCCCTTCGCAAAGTCGTGCGAATCCACCAGCACCACACTGAACCCGCGGGCCGCGGCGTCCAGAGCCACCCCCAGCCCGGTCGCGCCGCCGCCGATCACGGCGAGGTCATACAAATGCGGCTGGGCCAGACGATCCAGAAGTTCAGAACGCCGGGTGGGTAAAGGTGCAGAAACGTTGGTCATGGGAGCTGATTGTCCATGGGGCGCGGCCCATTAATACGGGTAAACCCTTAATTTTCTCCGACACCGGCTGGCGATGCCACGGACGGGGCTTTTGATGGCATGCCGCGTTTGCAGCAAAAGACCCCGGCCTTCTCCAATCTCAAAGGCTGGCGGCCAGGAAACCAATCCCTGGGCCACCAGCCGTTGGCAGACCCAAGGGGTGCAACCCCATCGGATCTACCGTGCAGGTGTCAGCGCACCTTGCCATCCTTCCAAGCTTGCAGCAGCTTGTTGTAGTCGATGGTTTCACCCTTTGGCTTCTCGTTGGCCAGCTTGGCCCATGGCGCTTGCTTGTCGCTCAGCCACTTCGAGGGATCGCTCTTGGGGTTGAGCTTGGGCGCGCACTTGGCCATGCCAGCGCGCTCCAGGCGGGCCATCACCTGGTCCATTTCGTCGGCCAGGGTGTCCATGGCGCCTTGGGGCGTCTTTTCACCCGTCACCGCCTGGGCTACGTTCTTCCACCACAGCTGGGCCAGCTTGGGGTAGTCAGGCACGTTGGTACCAGTGGGCGACCAGGCCACGCGGGCGGGGCTGCGGTAGAACTCCACCAGACCACCGAGCTTGGGCGCTGCATCGGTCATGGCCTTGCTCTGGATATCCGATTCGCGGATAGGCGTCAGGCCAGTCAATGTCTTCTTGAGCGAAGTGGTCTTGGCCGTCACGAACTGTGCATACAGCCAGGCGGCAGCCGTCTTGTTGGCGTCGTGGTCCTTGAAGAAGGTCCAGCTGCCCACGTCCTGGTAGCCGTTTTGCATGCCTTGCTTCCAGTAGGGGCCATTGGGGCCAGGGGCCATGCGCCACTTGGGTGTGCCGTCGGCATTCACCACAGGCAGGCCAGGCTTGGTCATGTCAGCGGTGAACGCGGTGTACCAGAAGATCTGCTGGGCGATCTGGCCTTGCGCGGGCACGGGGCCGGCTTCGCCGAAGGTCATACCCATGGCTTCCTTGGGCGCGTACTTCTTCATCCAGTCCACGTACTTGGTCAGGGCGTAGACGGCGGCAGGCGAGTTGGTGGCGCCGCCACGGGCCACGCTGGCGCCCACAGGGGTGCACTTGTCGTCAGCCACGCGGATACCCCACTCATCGATGGGCAGGCCGTTGGGCGTACCGATATCAGCAGAACCGGCCATGGACAGCCATGCGTCGGTGAAGCGCCAGCCCAGCGATGGGTCCTTCTTGCCGTAGTCCATGTGGCCATAGATGGGCTTGCCGTCGATTTGCTTGACGTCGTTGGTGAAGAACTCGGCGATGTCTTCGTAGGCGGACCAGTTCAGTGGCACGCCCAGGTCGTAGCCGTATTTGGCCTTGAACTTGTCCTTCAGGTCCTTGCGCTCGAACAGGTCGGCGCGGAACCAGTACAGGTTGGCGAACTGCTGGTCGGGCAGCTGGTACAGCTTGCCATCGGGCGCCGTGGTGAACTTGGTGCCGATGTAGTCCTTCAGGTCGATGCCGGGGTTGGTCCATTCCTTGCCCGCGCCGCTCATGTAGTCGGTCAGGTTCAGGATCTTGCCGTAGCGGTAGTGGGTGCCGATCAGGTCGGAGTCGGAAATCCAGCCGTCATAGATGGACTTGCCGGACTGCATGGAGGTCTGCAGCTTCTCGACCACGTCGCCTTCCTGGATCAGGTCGTGCTTGACGGTGATGCCGGTAATTTCGGAGAACGCCTTGGCCAGGGTCTTGGATTCGTACTCGTGGGTGGTGATGGTCTCGGACACCACGGAGATTTCCTTCACGCCCTTGGCCTGCAGCTTCTTGGCGGCTTCGATGAACCACTTCATCTCGGCCATCTGCTGGTCTTTGCTCAGCGTGGATGGCTGAAACTCACTGTCGATCCACTTCTTGGCCTCTGCCTCGCCGGCCCAGGCTGCGTGCCCCAGGACCAGGGTTGCGGCGGCGAACGCAATCGCCTTGAACTGCACCTTCATTGCTGTCTCCTCAGATGGAACCCCCTTGGGTAGAACGACACCGGTCCGGGGGGAGTCAGACCGGCACTTGAATGTTCAAAACTTCGCTCTCAAAACCATAGCTGCCTGCGCTTTATTGGCTGCGTCTGCAAGTCATTCAGCCGCAGAACATTTGCAAGATCAGCGCAAGCAGCTCACTTTTTCATAGCAGCCTCACCCCTTGCGCATGATCAGCGCCAGCAGGGCCATGGACACCACAAAGCTGATCCACACCGAGGGCTCGCTCTCCAGGCTGAACCACTGGACCATGCGCCCGCTCATGCCCACAAAAATCAGGTTCACATAGGCGGCTGTGAGCAGACCGATGAAGAGACGGTCTCCCCGCGTGGTGGCGATGGGCAGGAAGCCTTTGCGCATCACGGTGGGCGACTTGATTTCCCACACCGTCATGCCGATGAGCATGAGCACGATGCAGGTGAAGAACACGGCCACGGGCGTGGTCCAGGCCATCCAGTCAAACATTTGAAGCATTCCTTTCCATTAGCGTGGCGTCAGATACCGCCATAGCCCGTCTGCACGAGCGCGACCCAAGCCAGGGACGCCTAGCAAGGGCCGCCCCGCAGCGAGGGCGTCGTCCCCCTGGAGGGGGAAGGCGCCGCAGGCGACTCAGGGGGAGCATCACACTCTGCCCATCGCAAAGCCTTTTGCGATGTAGTGGCGCACAAACCAGATCACGATCGCGCCGGGCACGATGGTCAGCACCCCGGCGGCGGCCAGCGTGGCCCAGTCCATGCCGCTGGCACTCACCGTGCGCGTCATCGTGGCGACGATGGGCTTGGCGTTCACGCTGGTCAGCGTGCGGGCCAGGAGCAACTCCACCCAACTGAACATGAAGCAGAAGAACGCGGCCACCCCCACGCCCGCCTTGATGAGCGGCAGGAAGATGGTGAGGAAGAAGCGCGGAAAGCTGTAGCCGTCGATGTACGCCGTCTCGTCAATCTCACGCGGGATGCCGCTCATGAAGCCTTCCAGAATCCATACCGCCAGTGGCACGCTGAACAGCAAGTGCGCCAGCGCCACGGCAATGTGTGTGTCCATGAGCCCCACGGTGGTGTAGAGCTGGAAGAACGGCAGCAGGAACACGGCAGGCGGCGTCATGCGGTTGGTCAGCAGCCAGAAGAACACATGTTTGTCACCCAGAAAGCTGTAGCGCGAGAACGCATAGGCCGCAGGCAGTGCCACGGTGAGCGTAATCACCATGTTGATGCTCACGTAGATCAGGCTGTTGATGTAACCCGAGTACCAGCTCGCATCGGTGAAGATGGTCTTGTAGTTGGCCCAGGTGAAGTGCTGCGGGAAGAACGTGAAGGTCGAGAGGATCTCCTCGTTCGTCTTGAAGCTCATGTTCACCATCCAGTAGATGGGCAACACGGCAAACAGCAGGTACGCGAACAGGAACAGCGTCCGCTTCTGGAAGCGCTTTTCATTCATGGCCAGCCCCTTCGTCGCTGACGGTGCCCACGCGCTGCATCCAGTTGTAGAGGATGAAGCACAGCAGCAGGATGATGAAGAAATAGATCAGCGAGAACGCCGCCGCAGGCCCTAGGTCAAACTGGCCCACGGCCTTGGTCGTGAGGTATTGGCTCAGGAACGTAGTGGCGTTGCCCGGCCCGCCGCCCGTCAGCACGAAGGGCTCGGTGTAGATCATGAAGCTGTCCATGAAGCGCAGCAGCACGGCAATCATCAGCACGCCACGCATCTTGGGCAGCTGGATGTAGCGGAACACCGCCAGCTTGCTGGCACCGTCAATGCGGGCGGCCTGGTAGTACGCATCCGGAATGGACCGCAGCCCGGCAAACGCCAGCAGCGCCACCAGCGGCGTCCAATGCCACACGTCCATCAGCAGCACCGTGAGCCACGCCTGCGTGGCGTTGCCGGTGTAGCTGTAATCAATGCCCATCTCCTGCAGCAGGCGACCCATCAGGCCGATGTCGGCACGGCCATAGATCTGCCAGATGGTGCCCACCACGTTCCACGGAATCAGCAGCGACAGCGCCACCACCACCAGCACGGCGGACGACTTCCAGCCTTGCGCAGGCATGGACAGCGCCAGCAGGATGCCCAGCGGAATCTCCACCGCCAGCACCGCCAGCGAGAAGGTGATCTGCCGCAAGAGCGCAGCGTGCAGCTCCTCGTCGCGCATGATCTGCACGAACCACTCGGTGCCCACAAACACGCGGCGCTCGGGGCTGATGATGTCCTGCACCGAGTAGTTCACCACCGTCATCAGCGGCAGGATGGCTGAGAAGGCCACGCACAGGATGACGGGAAGGATCAGGAACCAGGCTTTCTGGTTGACGGGTTTGGTCGTTGTACTCATGCCAACAACTCCTCGTTTTGGTAGAAGCAGGTGTGCTCACCCAGCACCTGCAGCCAGACGTTGTTGCCCACCGCGGGCAAGGCCACTTCGGGGGCCACGCGGGCCTTGAGGGTGTGATCACCCACCTGGGCGGTGAGCATCTGGTAGGTGCCAATGTCCTGCACCTGCGCTACGCGGCACTGCAATGCGCCTGCGGCCTCCGCCGCAACCAGCGCCAGGTATTCAGGCCGCACCCCCACTTGCAAAGAGCCTGCGGGCAGGCTGCGGGCGGGCAATGCCATGCGCTGGCCCGCCACCTGCAGCGCAGTGCCTTCCACCACGGCGGGCAAAAAGTTCATGCCGGGTGAACCGATGAAGTGGCCCACAAAGGTGTGCGCGGGCTTTTCAAACAGCGCATCGGGCGTGCCCAGCTGCATCACGCGGCCACGACTCATCACCACCACCTTGTCGGCGAAGGTCAGCGCTTCCACCTGGTCGTGCGTCACGTAAATCAGCGTGAGCTTGAGCTCGTGGTGAATCTGCTTGAGCTTGCGGCGCAGCTGCCACTTGAGGTGCGGATCGATCACGGTGAGCGGCTCGTCAAACAGCACCGCTGCCACGTCCGAGCGCACCAGGCCACGGCCCAGCGAGATCTTCTGCTTCTGGTCGGCCGACAGGCCCGCCGCACGCATGTCGAGCTGGTGGCTCATCTCCAGCATTTCGGCAATCTGGCCCACGCGCTGCTTGATCTGCGCCTCGGGCACCTTGCGGTTCTTGAGCGGGAAGGCCAGGTTCTCGGCTACCGTCATGGTGTCGTAGATCACCGGGAACTGGAACACCTGGGCAATGTTGCGGTCCTGCGGCGTGGCGCGCGTCACATCGCGGCCATCGAACAGCACCTTGCCGTGCGAAGGCACCAGCAGGCCCGACATGATGTTGAGCATGGTGGTCTTGCCGCAGCCCGAGGGGCCGAGCAGCGCGTAGGCACCACCGTCTTCAAAGTCCATCTTGAGCGGCAGCAGCGCGTAGTCGCTGTCCTGCTGCGGGTTGGGCCGGTAGGAATGGGCCAGATCCAGCTGGATATGTGCCATGGTTCAGCGTCCTCCCGCGCGCTGGGGGGCCAGCACCAGAGCCTCGTCCGCACCGAACACATAGGCCTGGGCCGGGTTCAGGTGCAGGCGAACCTGTGCGCCCAGTTCAAAGTAATGCACACCGGTGAGCTGGGCCACCAGTTCGCCCCAAGGCGTGTCCACATGCACAAAGGTGTCGGAGCCCGAAATCTCGGCCAGCTCCACCACGCCCTGCACTTCCACATCGCCCGGGCGGGCCTGCACCCGCAGCGCACTGGCGCGCACGCCCACGGTGAGCGAGGCGCTGGCCGTGGGGGGCAAAGGCAGTGGCAGCACCGTGCCGTCGCTCAGCCGCACGCCGCCGTCCTGCCGGGTAGCGGTCATCAGATTCATCGGCGGGTCGCTGAAGGCGCGTGCCACGCTCAGCGAATTGGGCGCGTGGAACACCTCGGCCGTGGGGCCGTATTGCAGCAGGCGGCCTTCATCCATCACAGCGGTGTAGCCACCCAGCAGCAGGGCCTCGCCCGGCTCGGTGGTGGCATACACCACGGTGGATTGCCCGGCGGCAAACAGCTGGGTCAGCTCTTCGCGCAGTTCCTCGCGCAGCTTGTAGTCCAGGTTCACCAGGGGTTCGTCCAGCAGCATCAGCGGCGCGCCCTTGGCCAGCGCACGGGCCAGTGCCACGCGCTGCTGCTGGCCGCCCGACAGCTCGGCGGGCAGGCGGTCCAGAAACATCTCGATGTGCAGGCGGCTGGCCAGCTCGCGCACACGGGCGTCGATGTTTTTCTCGCCGCGCAGCTTCAGGGGCGAGGCGATGTTGTCAAACACCTTCATCGAAGGGTAGTTGATGAACTGCTGGTACACCATGGCCACATTGCGGTCGCGCACGGGGGTGCCCGTCACGTCCTTGCCATCCACCAGCACGCGCCCGTGGGTGGGCACGTCCAGCCCCGCCATGATGCGCATCAGGCTCGTCTTGCCCGCCTGGGTTGCGCCCAACAACACCGTCACGGCATTGCTTTGCAGCGCCAGGCTCATGTCATACAGCCAGGTTTGCGCCCCGACTTTCTTGCTGATGCTGTCCAACGCCAGCTGCATGAAGCATCCTCTTCCGGCCCTGGGGCCTGTGTGAAAGGGCTGCGCACAGAGGTGGCAGCCCATAACTTTCGAACTTTTTCATTTTTGTTCCTTTTTGTTCGATTCGAATCAAGGTTTACCCTTAAACAATTCGTTTTTGTTCGATTTACAGTCCTTATCGCACCATCGGCGCGTCAAAGCGAATATTTCAGATTCGTTACGATTCGGTGACAAACCTCGTGCAGAACACCCCACCGTGAACACCAATCCCCGCCAACTCCAACTGCTTGAAGAAGTGCGCACGCGCAAGTCCGCCACGGTGGAACAGCTCGCCGAGACCTTGGGCGTCACCTTGCAGACCGTGCGCCGCGATGTGCAGCGTCTGGCGGAGTCCGGCCTGCTCACCCGCTTTCATGGGGGCGTGCGCGTGCCCAGCTCTACGGTGGAGAACCTGGGCCACACCCAGCGCGAAACGCTGCACGCCGAAGGCAAGGCGCGCATTGCCCGGGCCGTTGCGGCCGAGGTCCCGCACAACTGCTCGCTCATCCTGAACATCGGCACCACCACCGAAGCCATTGCCAAGGCGCTGCTGCACCACCGGGGCCTGCGCGTCATCACCAACAACCTGAACGTGGCCGCCATCCTCAGCAGCAACCCCGAGTGCGAAGTCATCGTGGCCGGGGGCGTGGTGCGTGGGCGCGACCGGGGCATCGTGGGCGAGGCGGCGGTGGACTTCATCCGCCAGTTCAAGGTGGACATCGCTCTCATCGGCATCTCGGGCATCGAGCCCGATGGATCGCTGCGCGACTTTGACTACCGCGAGGTGAAGGTGGCGCAAACCATCATCGAACAGGCCCGTGAGGTCTGGCTGGCCGCGGACCACAGCAAGTTCAACCGCCCGGCCATGGTGCAATTGGCAACACTCAATCAGATCGGGCGGCTGTTCACGGATGCGCCGCCGCCTGAGCCCTTCCCTGCCCTGTTGCAAGATGCTGGCGTCATCTGCACCGTAGCCGCCTGACCCTCTGGATTCTTTGACCATGACCTACCTGCTCGCACTCGACCAAGGCACCTCCAGCTCCCGCAGCATCGTCTTTGACGAACGCGGCCACATCGTGGCGCAGGCGCAGCTGGAACTGCCGCAGATCTACCCCCAGCCCGGCTGGGTGGAGCATGACCCGCTGGAAATCTGGCGAACCCAACTGGCCACCGCGCGCGATGCGCTGGCCAAGGCGGGCATTGCCGCCAATGCTGTACGCGCCGTGGGCATCACCAACCAGCGCGAAACCACGGTGCTGTGGAACCGCGAGACCGGCCAGCCCGTGCACCACGCCATCGTGTGGCAAGACCGCCGCGCCGAGCCCGCCTGCGCCCAGCTGCGCGAACAGGGCCACGCCGCCACCATCCAGGCCAAAACAGGCCTGCTGGTAGACGCCTACTTCTCCGGCACCAAGCTGCAATGGATGCTGGACAACGTGCCCGGTGCCCGCGAAGCAGCCGAGCGCGGCGAGCTGGCCTTTGGCACGGTGGACAGCTGGCTGATGTGGAAGCTGACCCACGGCCAGGTGCATGTGACGGACGTGAGCAATGCCGCACGCACCATGCTGTTCAATGTGCACACCAATCAGTGGGACGACGAACTGCTGGCGCTGCTGCGCATCCCCAAGGCACTGCTGCCTGAGGTGCTGCCGTCAGCCGCCCACTTTGGGGACACAGCCGCCGACCTGCTGGGCCATTCCATCCGCATCGGTGGCGTGGCGGGCGACCAGCAAAGCGCACTGTTCGGCCAGGCCTGCTTCACGGCGGGCATGGCCAAGAACACCTATGGCACGGGTTGCTTCATGCTGATGCACACGGGCAACACCTTCCAGACCAGCCAGAACGGCCTGCTCACCACCAGCGCGGCACAAGCATCGACCCAACCCGAATTCGCCATGGAAGGCAGCGTGTTTGTGGGCGGCGCGGTGGTGCAGTGGCTGCGCGATGGCCTGCGCGCCATCACCAACAGCAGCGAGGTCGAGTCGCTGGCGCAAAGCGTGCCCGACTCGGGTGGAGTGATGATGGTGCCCGCCTTCACCGGCCTGGGCGCCCCCTACTGGAAACCCGACGCACGCGGCACCATCACCGGCCTGACACGCGGCACCACCATTGCCCACATTGCCCGCGCGGCACTCGAAAGCATTGCCTACCAAAGCGCAGCCCTGCTGCAAGCCATGAGTCGCGACGCCGTGGCCGCCGGTGGCGCCCCGGTGAGCGAACTGCGCGTGGACGGCGGTGCCTGCGTGAACGATTTGCTGATGCAGTTCCAGGCCGACCTGCTGGGCATCCCGGTGGTGCGCCCCGCCGTGATCGAAACCACCGCCCTGGGCGCGGCCTATCTGGCGGGCCTGTCGAGCGGCGTGTACGCCAGCACCAGCGAACTCTCCCACCTGTGGCGCGCCGACCGGCGCTTTGTGCCCACCCTCAGCAACGGCCGCGCGCAGGAACTGATGGCGAACTGGGAACACGCGGTGAGACAAACCACGGCAAGCTGAGCGTGGGCGAGGCGGGAAGCGCGTAGCAGTAGCCGCGCTTCACCGCCATGAAGGCTGCACGCATGACCAGGTTTGCAGCGCATGTGCCTGCACCGCTCGCGCTACCATCATGGCCCTTCCAGACTGTTGACCGACCATGAGCACCACCTCTGCACCCGCTTCTGCACCCGCTTCTGCATCCACCCTGCCCGTCATCGCCTTCATCGGCGGCGGCAACATGGCCAGCGCCATCATTGGTGGGCTGATCCACCAAGGGCTGCCTGCCAGCCAGATTGAGGTGGTAGAGCCTTGGGCCGAAGCACGCGAGGCGCTGCGCAAGCACTACGGCATTGAAGCCCAAGCCGAGGCGGGCCCCGCCCTGCAGCGCGCAGGCATCGTGGTCTGGGCCGTCAAGCCCCAAACCTTCAAGGACGCTGCTGCCCAGGCCAAAGCGCACACGCAGCAAGCGCTGCACCTGAGCGTAGCCGCAGGCATCCGCTCTGACAGCATCGCACAGTGGCTGGCCACCGAGCGCATCGTGCGCACCATGCCCAACACGCCCGCCCTGGTGGGCAAGGGCATGAGCGCGCTCTACGCCCGCCCTGCCGTCACACCGGCTGAGCGCCAAAGCGTGGAAGCCATCATGGCGTCCACAGGCGAGTTTTTGTGGGTGGAAGAGGAGAAACAGCTCGACGCAGTGACGGCCCTCTCCGGCTCCGGCCCGGCCTATGTCTTTTACTTCCTGGAAGCCATGACCCGCGCAGGCGTGGGCCTGGGCCTGAGCGAGCAGCAGGCGCACCAACTGGCCGTGGGCACGTTCGTGGGGGCCTCCGAACTGGCCCGCCGCTCCGACGAGCCCCCAGCCGTGCTGCGCCAGCGTGTCACGTCCAAGGGCGGCACCACCTATGCGGCGCTGCAGTCCATGGAGGGGGATGGCGTGGCAACCGCATTCGAGCGCGCCATGCAGGCCGCCTGCCAACGCGCCGACGAACTGGGCAACGAGTTTGGCAAATAAGCCAGCAAAAATATGCTTCCAATAAGCCGCCTGCGCCCGTAAATAAAGCGCAGGCAGCTATATTTTCAATAGCAAATCAAACAAGAGAAGCCCAACCCCTCACCGCCCGGCCTTCAGCCAGGCCACCAGTTCATCGCTGATGAGCGACTGGTTGATGGCATCGTCCGATTGCTGCACCCACTGGCGCACCTTGTTCACCGCCGTGAAACCCACGTTGCTGAACTTGTCCCCCAGGCCCTGGATGTAGGGGAACTGGGCGGACTGGTTGCTCACCCCCAGGAAGTGGAAGTACACCCCGTCCCCCCGCGCCTGCGATGCAGACAGCAGCGCGGTGGTTCGGGCCTCGTCAGCGCTTTCGCCGTCGGTCACAAAGAAAATCAGCGTCTGGCGGGGCTTGGCGGCAGGTGCCGGGGTTTCACCGCCGCCGCCGAACAAGCGGCTCAGAAAGCTCTTGGGCTTTTCCGTCATCCACCCGAAGTCGGTCAACACCCGCTCCAGCACGTAGGAGTAGTCGGTCGCGCCCATGTAGCCGGGGCAGCCAATGATTTCGCGCTGCACGTAGCCCGCGTAGTTCTTGGCGCTCACATCGGCGGCGTGGTGCACGTTGCGCGGGCCGTTGGAGAAGGTGTAGACCTCCATCTTCTGGTCCGGGTCAAACAGCGCAGCCCAGGGAATCAAGCGCGTGAGCAGGTCGTTGGTCACGCCTTGGCGGTGCTCGTCGTCAAACGATCCCGACACATCCATCACAAACGCCACGTCCACTTTGGGCAGTTCAGTGACGCCCGCCTTGGTCAGGTTGAGCACCAGGGCTTGTTGTGATTTGTTCAGGTCCAGGGTGAGCGCCATGTTCGGTTGTCCGTCAAGTTAAGAGAGGTGGAGCAGGCCCAGCAGGCCTTGCAGTTGCTGCGCCAGGGCGTAGCGTTCGGTGTCGTTCAGCTGCCGTGCCTGGGTGACCAGGGCCACTTTTTCCATCCACGCGGGCAGGGCCAGCAACACGGTGTCCTGGATGCGGTGGATCAACCCGTCCAGGCTGTGCTGGCTGCCCTGGCGCAACTGCAGCCCCCCCTGGATGTGCAGCACGGTCTGCGCCAGCGCACTGGCGCGCTGCATCAGGGCATGGGCACGCGGGTCGGCAGCAGAGTCCAGGGTATCTGCCAAGTAGTGTGCGGCCAGGCTCAGCGCCTCCAGCTGCACGGCCAGGGGCGCCAGCTCGCTGCCAATGCCTTGCAGATCGGCCTGCAGGCCGCGCAGGGCGGGCAAGGCCTCGGCCAGGTGCTGGCGCAACTGCGCCAGCTCGCCCTGACTGGCCTGCAACTGTGCGGCAGGCCCGGCGTTGCTCTTCCAGAACAGCAGCGGCGACTTGGCGGGCGCCACCCATTCATCGGCAATGCCTTGCAGCAGCGCATGCAGCCGCGCCACATGGCGCAGGCTGGTTTGCACGGTGGTGGCCTGGGTGATCTGCAGCGAGGCATCGACCAGCACGCCATAGCGCTGCTGCGCCTCTTCGCCCCAGCGGGCGGCCTGCGAGGCGCTCAGGGTGTCCACAATGGTGGCCTGCAGCAGGCGCTGGGCTTGCTGCAGTGCCTCGGGCATCGCGGCAGGAAAACGCTGGGCCAGCGCAGGCAGGCTGACCTCCACCCCCCGGCGAATCGTGCCTGGTACCACCGAAGGCGGTGCTTTGAGCCCACCTGAAGACGCACTGGGCGAGGCCATGGGTGCGCCCCCCGACTGCGCGACCACCGTGGTGGGTGCTGGGCGCGGGGCTGCTGGCGCAGCAGCGGGCGCCATACCCGGCGCAATGACGGTGGCCCGCAGACCGGCACCACCTGCGG
Source organism: Acidovorax sp. DW039 (assembly GCF_037101375.1). Taxonomy (NCBI): domain Bacteria; kingdom Pseudomonadati; phylum Pseudomonadota; class Betaproteobacteria; order Burkholderiales; family Comamonadaceae; genus Acidovorax; species Acidovorax sp. DW039. The sequence continues at coordinate 4,340,602 of NZ_AP029019.1, forward strand.
TGGCAGCCCCCGTGGCTGGGGCAGCATCCGCCTGCGGGCTGGCAGGGGCTTGGGTGATGACTTTGGGCTTCATCCGGCAAGGGACAGGGATTCACAAGCGGCGGCGCAGAACACGAAGGCAGAACCTGTGCCGAGCCCCGCCTTGCGGCTCAGGAAAAGTGCGACAGGATGAAGTTGAAATCGCCATTGAAGCCGCTGCCTGCGGCCAGGTAATGCCAGCCGCTGCCATCCAGCAGCAGGCTGCCCATCTGCACGGCATTGAAGGGACCAAATTCGTTGGACAGCAGGTACTCGCCCAGCACCAGGCCCTGGTCGTTCTTGATGCGGATTCCGGCATTTTTCACCGACGAAAAATTGGCCGCACCCGCCGCGTGGATGGTCACAAAGATCGGAATCTCGTTCACCCCTGCAGGGATCTTGCTGCCGTCAATCGACAGGGTTTCGTCCACATCCAGGTTCACGCCAGTGCGCGCATCGCCCGAGTGGGTGATGCCGCCCTCAGGCGTCGAGAACGAGCCGTCGGCGTTGGTGGTCAACACGCCTTGGGGATTGGTCTTTTTGGCGTTGTAGGTGCTCAGCACCTGGTCAAAACTGGTGACCTTGGCACCACTGCCGCCGTTGGTGGCCAGCAGCGCGTGGGTGTCCAGGTCGTGCGCCGAATCCCAGGACAGCTCCACCGTGAAGCGCGCAGGCTTGGCCAGGTTCAGCGACAGTTTGGGGGCGGCATCGCCGGGCTTGGAGAGCTTGAGTTCCAGGGCCATGTCAGGTTCCTTCGAAGCAATGTCAGGGGAATATCTGCACCGCCCCGCGCCGCCATGCGTACACGCACAGCCATTGCAGGGCGCAGCAAGGGGGTCAGTATTTCAGGGCTTGGTCGGGGCGCAACTGTTGGCCCACGGCCAGCATGTCTTGACGTGCCTGGGCAAACATCTCACGCGCCTGGGCAAACTTTTGCTGATTGGCAGCGCGGGCCTGCTCCACCACGCCCACCAGCTGCGCAGTGTCGGCCACGATGGCCTGCAGTTGCTGCGCCTGGGCCAGGCGGTTGTCGCCCGGCGCGTTGGCGGCCTTGGTCACCACGTCTTTCATCAGCACCGAGCGCACGCCCGCCAGGTTCTGGTCCAGCGCAGCGCCCTGGTCGGCCAGTTGCTGCACCGACTGGGTGACCAGCGCGCCGTGCAGCGTGAGCAGCGTCATCTTGATGCTGGCAAAGCGGCTGGAGGCGGTGGTGGTAGTCTCTTGCAGCGTGGCAATGGCCGCGTTTTGCAGTTGACGGATCACCAGCTGATCAGCGGGCAGGCGGCTGAGCGTGCCTTCGAGCGCCAGGGCACGCGATTCCAGCGCCTGCAGCTTGTCCTTGAGTTCAGTGACATGGGCCGTGTCTTGCGGGTTGCCAGGCTGGGCGCTCAACTCGGCCTGCGCCACCTGCTCCCGCGCCCGCGCCAGAAACAGCGACAGGAAGGCCACCACCACCACAAAGTCGCTGTAGCGGTCGCGGTACGACTCCTTGAGCTGCTCCAGCGCACGGATTTCGGTGTCCAGCTTGTGCTGCTCCTGGCGCAGCTCGCCATCCATCTTCTGCACCACATCGACCAGCGTCTTGGTCTTGCCCAGGGCAATGCGGCGGGTTTCCTCCCACACGGCCGCCAGTGCCTTGGCAGCCGCCGCCTTGTTGAACAGGCCACCAATGCGCGAGAGCAAGGTGGGTTCGGGGTTCAGGATGCGCTGGGCCAGTGCGGGCAGGTCTTCCTTGTCCACCGCCTCTTTCAGGTTTGCGATCAGCCTGAAAATTTTGGGGTCGTTGCTCTGGTCGATGCGCGAGAGAAAGCCATCGAGCGTGCGGTGCAGGGCCGTTTCCACATCACCACCCAGGGTGACGATCTCGCGCGTAGGCAGGGTCAGAAAATCCACCTGCGCCAGGTTTTGCTGCACCAACTGCTGTTGCTCAGCATTGAGCGTGGCAGGAAAGCCCGCAGGCAAGGTCGCCACAGTCGGGACCGTGGCCAGGGTCTGCGGTGCGGATTGCGGTACAGCCGCATCCACGACAAAGGATTGGGGCGCTACAGCGCTGCCGCCAATCACGGTCACGGTCCGGGGGGATGGGGTCGTCATGCGTGTCCCAGGTTCGAAGAAGGGCCTGCCAGTTTACTGGCGCAGCAGGTAGCTGCCCGTAATGCCGGCAAACACCGTCGCACCCAGCCAGTGGTTGATACGGAATGCTTTGAAACAGCCTTCACGGGTGCGGGTACGGATCAATGTGAAGTGCCACGCGGCCTGGGCCAGCGCCGCAGCTATTGCTATATAAAAAATAGCACCCAGCGCTTTATCAGCAAGCGCTACAGCCCAAATACCTATGAAAAGCAGGTAGAACAGCACGATGCCTGCCACATCAAAACGCCCCAGGGTGATGGCCGAGGTCTTGATGCCGATCTTGAGGTCGTCGTCGCGGTCCACCATGGCGTATTCGGTGTCATAGGCCAGCACCCAGAACAGGTTGCCCAGCCACATCCACCACGCCACGGCAGGCACGGTGCCCTGCACGGCGGCAAACGCGATGACGATGCCAAAGTTGAATGCAATGCCCAGCACCGCCTGCGGCATGGCAATGATGCGCTTGGTGAACGGGTAGGCAATGGCCACCAGCACGGCAGGCACCGACCAGAGGATGGCGGCCGTGTTGGTGGTGAGCACCAGGCCAAACGACACCAGCGCGAGCACCGCGCCGAGGCCCAGCGCCTCCTTCACGCTCACGGCGCCGGTGGTCACCGGCCGCTGCGCCGTGCGCTTGACGTGTTTGTCAAAGTCACGGTCGGCCACGTCGTTCACGCAGCAGCCCGCGCTGCGCATGAGGATGGTGCCCAGCACAAACACGATGAGCAGGTGCCAGCCTGGAAAGCCATCGGCCGCAATCCACAGCGCGCTGAGCGTGGGCCACAGGCACACCAGCCAGCCTGCGGGGCGGTCCCAGCGGATCAGATCGAGGTAGAGCGAAAAACGGCTGCGTGTAGAGACAGTGTGCGGCGACATGATGGAACGACGGAGGGCTGGCTTGGCCGTCGATGGCTTCGGAGAGTAGCGAACCACGGGCGACCCGAATGTAGCAGCAGCACCGCAATCGTTGGCGTGTGTCGCGCAGGCTAAGTAACACCCCCTGCGCCAGCACAAAACCCGGTACAGTCTGCCGTCCTCCCTCTGCAGCGCCCGCCCCTGGCGGCCTCTATGCATGCCGCACACCTTGACCTCTCAGTCCTCTACGCGCTTTACCGTCCCTCGCGGAGTGCTGGCGGGCTTCCTGATTGCTGCCCTCGCCACGGTACTGATCGCGCTGGTGAATTTCCGCACCGCCCAGGTGCGTGCGCACGCTGTGGAAGCCATGGACGAAACCACGGTGACCATGCGCCACCTCAACCTGTTCTTGTCCTCGCTAAAGGACGCCGAGACCGGGCAGCGCGGCTACCTCCTGACGGGGGACGACACCTACCTGCAGCCCTACAACCTGTCGCTGAGCGCCATGGAGCGCAACATGGTGCGCCTCAAAGAGCTGACGGACGATAACGCCGTGCAGCGCCGCCTAGTACTGCAGATCGATGACCTGCGCCACGAAAAGCTGCGCGAGCTGGGCGAAACCATTGAACTGCGCCGCTCGAAGGGCCAGGAAGCAGCAGTAGCCGTGACGCGCAACGACTCGGGGCGGGTGATGATGGACCGCATCCGCGACCTGGCGTCGGACCTGTCCACGCTGCTGAACCAGCAGCTGGAGAACGACCGCAAGCAATGGGTGGAGGCTGCGGCCATGTCCACCTACTACTCCTGGGGCGGCTCGTTCGTGCTGCTGGTGCTCATCTGCCTGTCGGCCGCCGCCAATGCGCGGGAGTACCGTCTCAAGGCGCAGCAGTCCTGGGTGGCGGCCGGCCTCAACGGACTGAGCCAGCGCATCCAGGGCGACCACCGGCTGGAAGACCTGGGCCAGCTCACACTCGAATACCTGGCGCAGTACCTGCGCGCCGCCGTGGGGGCGGGCTACGTGGCCGACTGCAATGGCGCACTCACCCTGTTTGGGGGCTACGCCCTGCCCCGCGAGCGGCTGGAGCAGCGCCTGCTGCCCGGCGAGGGTCTGGTGGGCCAGGCGGCACGCTCGCGCCAGATGCTGCATGTGCGCGATGTGCCCGCCGGGCACCTGATGGTGTCGTCCAGCACCGGCCAGTCCGCACCCACCGAGCTGCTGCTGGCACCCGCCATCGAGAACGGCGAAGTCTTTGCGGTGATCGAGCTGGGCTTTCATCGCCCGCTGACGGAGCCCGAGCGCACCCTGATGGAACGTGCCTCGGGCATCCTGGCGGTGGCGATCCGCGCGGGTATTGACCGCAACCGCCTGGAGGCCTTGCTGGAAGAAACCCAGCGCCAGTCCGAAGAGCTGCAGACCCAGCAAGAGGAGCTGCGCGTGAGCAACGAGGAGCTGGAGCAGCAAAGCCGCATCCTGCAAGAGTCGCAGGCCCAGATGGAGGTGCAGCAGACCGAGCTGGAGCAGACCAACGCCCACCTGGAGGCGCAGACACAGCAACTGGAATACCAGCGCGAGCAACTGTTGCGTGCCCAAAGCGCCATGACGGACAAGGCCCGCGAGCTGGAGCTGGCCAGCCAGTACAAGAGCGAGTTCCTGGCCAACATGAGCCACGAGCTGCGCACACCGCTCAACTCCACCCTGATCCTCGCCAAGCTGCTGTCTGACAACAAGCCGGGCAACCTGAGCGCCGAGCAGGTGAAGTACGCGCAGACCATTTACGCTGCGGGCAATGACCTGCTGGCCCTGATCAACGACATTCTGGATCTGGCCAAGATCGAGGCCGGCCAGGCCACCGTGTCGGTGGAAACGGTGACGCTGTCCAAGGCGCTGCAAACCCTGATCGACCCGCTGCGCCCGCTGGCGCAGGAGAAGGGACTGACGCTCACGGCCACCGTTGCGCCCGACGCCCCCGCTACGCTGGACACCGACCCGCAGCGCCTGGGGCAGGTGCTGAAGAACCTGCTGTCCAACGCGCTCAAGTTCACCGAAAAGGGCTCGGTGGCGCTGCATGTGTCGCACAACCCGGACGACACCCTGTCGTTTGCCGTGAAGGACACGGGCATCGGCATCCCGGCGCACCAGCAGGAACTGATCTTCGAGGCCTTCCACCAGGCCGATGGCAGCACGCACCGCAAATACGGGGGCACAGGCTTAGGCCTGTCGATCTCGCGCGACCTGGCGCAGCTGCTGGGCGGATCGATCCACGTGCACAGCACGCCGGGCGAAGGCAGCGTCTTCACCCTGGTGCTGCCCCAGAAGCTGGTGCCACCGTCGCCGGAAGCGGCGCCTGCTCCAGCCCACGCGGCGGCACCGGTCGTCGCACCGGCTCCTTCGGCCCCGGCTTTGCCGCCTGTGGCTGTACCAGTTGCACCCGCAGCCCCCCGCCGTGCGGGCGCGCGCAGCATCCTGGTGATCGAGGACGACGTGCGCTTTGCGCAGATCCTGAGCGACCTGGCGCGGGAGATGGACTTTGACTGCCACCTGGCCCACAACGCGGCCGACGGCCTGGCCTATGCAATGCACAGCCTGCCCAGCGCCATCGTGCTGGACGTGAACCTGCCCGACTTCTCGGGCCTGGGCGTGCTCGACCAACTCAAGCGCAACCCGGCCACGCGCCACATCCCTGTGCACGTGGTCTCGGTGGCCGACTACTCCCAAGAGGCCCTGGGCCGGGGCGCCGTGGGCTACGCCCTCAAACCCGTCAAGCGCGACGAGCTGGTGCATGCCCTGCAGCGGCTGGAGGCCAAGTTCACCCAGAACCTGCGGCGCGTGCTGGTGGTGGAAGACGACGAGCGCCAGCGCGAGAGCGTGCGCCACCTGCTCACCAACGACGATGTGGAGATCGTGGGTGCCGGCACGGCGGCCGAGGCGCTGGCGCACCTGCGCGGCTCCACCTTCGACTGCATGGTGATGGACCTGAACCTGCCCGACCTGAGCGGCTACGAGCTGCTGCAGCAGATGACCGAGCAGGACGGCGTCTCCTTCCCGCCCGTCATCGTGTACACGGGCCGTGCCCTGTCGCGCGACGAGGAGCAGCAACTGCGCCGGTTCTCCAAGTCCATCATCATCAAGGACGCGCGCTCCCCCGAGCGGCTGCTGGATGAAGTCACACTGTTTCTGCACCAGGTGGAGTCGGAGCTGTCGGCCGAGCACCGCCAGATGCTGCAGGTGGCCCGCAACCGCGAGACCGCCCTGGAAGGCCGCAACGTGCTGGTGGTGGAAGACGATGTGCGCAACGTGTTTGCGCTCTCCAGCATCCTGGAGCCCACCGGCATCCGCGTGGAGATTGCGCGCAACGGCCTGGAGGCCCTGCAGGCGCTGGAGCGCGCCGGCAGCGGCGGCCAGCCCGCCATCGACCTGGTGCTGATGGACATCATGATGCCGGAGATGGACGGCTACACCGCCATGCGCGAGATCCGCAGCCGCCCCGAATGGCGCCGCCTGCCCATCATCGCGCTGACCGCCAAGGCCATGAAAGACGACCAGGAAAAATGCCTGGCCGCCGGGGCCAACGACTACATCGCCAAGCCGCTGGACGTGGAGAAGCTGCTGTCCCTGGTGCGGGTGTGGATGCCCAAGTAGGCCCCGCCATGCCGCACCGCAAGGCCCGCACCGCAGACATCGAGCAGCGCCTGCTGATCGACGCGATCTACCACCGCTACCACTACGACTTCCGGGGCTACGCGCAGGCGTCGCTCAAGCGGCGGCTGGCATCGGCGCTGGTGCAGTTTGACTGCAAGACGCTGTCGCAGCTGCAGGACCGCGTGCTGCACGAACCCGCCGTGTTCCCTGCACTGCTCGAATACCTCACCGTGCAGGTGAGCGACATGTTCCGCGACCCGAGTTACTTCCAGGCGCTGCGCCAGGAGGTGGTGCCGCTGCTACGCACCTACCCGTCGCTCAAGGTCTGGGTGGCCGGGTGCAGCGCGGGGGAGGAGGTGTATTCGCTGGCCATCCTGCTGCAGGAAGAAGGCCTGCTGGACCGCACGCTGATCTACGCCACCGACATCAACCCGCACGCGCTGCGCGCCGCCGAGTCGGGCGTGTTCGACGTGTCGCGGGTGGCGGCTTTTACCGAGAACCATGCGCGCTCCGGCGCCCGCAGCTCGTTGTCGGACTACTACGCGGCCGCCTATGGCCGCGTGGTGTTCGACAAGGGGCTGCGTGAGCACATGGTGTTCTCCGACCACAGCCTGGCCACCGACAGCGTGTTCGCCGAAGTCCATCTGGTGTCGTGCCGCAATGTGCTCATCTACTTCGAGCGCGACCTGCAGGACCGCGCCCTGGGGCTGTTCCGCGAGTCGCTGTGCCACCGGGGATTTCTGGGCCTGGGCTCCAAGGAGTCGCTGCGGTTTTCGGCGCACACCGATGCGTTCGACGACTTCGTCCTGGAGGACCGCATCTACCGCAAGAAGGCCGGGCTGTGACCAGTGCCGATCAAGCACCCAGACCGATTCCCCCCGGGGGCTACGCCGCCATCGTGGTGGGCGGGTCCTCGGGCGGTATCGATGCCTTGCTGGAGCTGCTGCCAGCACTGCCCGCCACGCTCCAGGCGGCGGTGCTGGTGGTGCTGCATCTGCCCCGGGACCGGCGCAGCCTGCTGGTGGAGATTTTTCAACCCCGCTGCGCCCTGCCGCTGCGCGAGGCGCAGGACAAGGACGGCATCACGCCAGGATCGGTGAGCTTTGCGCCACCGGATTACCACCTGCTGGTCGATACCGGGGCCCAGGGCCCGCATGTAGGGCTGTCGCTGGACGCGCCCGTGCATTTTTCGCGCCCGTCTATCGACGTGCTGTTCGAGTCGGCGGCAGACCACTACGGACCCCGGCTGGTGGGCATTCTGCTGTCGGGCGCCAACGAAGACGGCGTGCACGGCCTGCAGGCCATTCAGGCAGCGGGCGGCCTCACCATCGTGCAACACCCTGTCAGCGCCAGCATGCCCACCATGCCGCAGGCGGCCATCGCGGCCCTGGCGGTGGACCACGTCCTGCCCCCTGAAGGCATTGCAAGGCTGCTGGCGGACCTGCACCAGCGCCAGCAGCTTTGATCCGGGCGCATGCGTCCCTTTTTGAGAACCCCACCCACCCTCCCCACCGCCCATGCCCCAGACCGACCGCACCAAATGCCTGCTCGTTGACGATGTCGAGGAAAACCTCATCGCCCTGGAGGCGCTGCTGCAGCGTGACGGGGTGGACATCCTCAAGGCCCAGTCGGGCCCCGAGGCCCTGGAACTGCTGCTGGCCCACGACGATGTGGCCCTGGCCTTGCTGGACGTGCAGATGCCCGAGATGAACGGCTTTGAGCTGGCGGAGCTAATCCGGGGCAGCGAACGCACCCGGCACATTCCGCTCATCTTCATGACGGCGGGCTCGCGCGAGCAGAACTGGCAGTTCCGGGGGTACGAGAGCGGGGCGGTGGACTTTCTGTACAAGCCCATTGACCCGCACATGCTCACCAACAAGGCGAGCGTGTTCTTTGAACTGCACCGGCGCAAGCAGGCGCTGGCGCACGAGCTGCGCGCCCGCACCGAGGCGTTGCGCATCAACGAGATGTTCATGGCCGTGCTGAGCCATGACCTGCGCACCCCCCTGCAGTCCATCGTCGCAGCAGCCACCGTGCTCAAGCGCCTGCCGCCCCCCGACAAAGCCGTACTGATGGCCGACCGGGTGCTGGGCGCCAGCCAACGCATGGGCCACATGATCGAAGACCTGCTGGACGTGACCCGCATCCGCCAGGCGGGCGGGCTGGCCCTGCAACTAGGCCCCGCCCACATGCAAACGCTGGTGCAGCGCACGCTGGACGAGGTGGCGACCAGCCACCCGGAGCGCCCCATCGATTCCACGCTCGCCGGGGACCTGGACGGCACCTGGGACGCTGAGCGCCTGTGTCAGGTGGTCACCAACCTGGTGGGCAACGCCCTGCACCACGGCAGCGCCGACCACCCAGTACGCATTGCGGTGGACGGCACCCGCCCCGAGGAGGTGAGCATCACGGTGTCCAACGGTGGCACCATTCCCCCGGGGCTGCTGCCACATCTGTTTGACCCGTTCCGGGGCGGTGAGCGCGAGCCGGGCCGCCACCAGGGGCTGGGGCTAGGGTTGTTCATTGCGCACCAGATCGTGCGGGCCCACCATGGAACCATCGAGGCCCGGTCACACAACGATGTGACGAGCTTTCGGGTAACGTTGCCACGCCACGCCACGCGCCCGCACGCAGCCCCCGCAGCTGACACAGCGCAGCCCCATCCCACGCCCCAGCCCCTCAGGGTCTAGGGAGGCGCGGTGGGGGCAGAAGGAAAGAGGACGGCAGGAAACGCGAGCGGTGGCCGCCCGTCAGATTCATAGCGGCTAACAAAACTCAGCGAAGCGATTCTGGCCAGGCGCTGTGCCGCAGGCAGTACGAGCAGTACGACAAGACACAGAGAAGACGCCAGAAGAGTTTTGTGAGCCGCTCTTAACCGGCGGCTGCAGCCAGCGCGGTATGAATGGAAGTCAGGAGCTGTTCGAGCTCTTCCAACTCGAAAGGCTTAAGCAAGACGCGCACATTCGGACCCCATTGGGTTGGATGGCTGCCCAGTTCGTAGCCGGAGCACAGCACCACCCAGCGCTGCGGGTCGTCCGCCAGCAGCTGGCGGGCCAGGTCCGTGCCCGAGAGGCCGGGCAGACTGACATCGGTCACCAGCACGTCAAAGGGATCGCCAGCATCCAAAGCCAGCGCCTCCTCGGCAGAGGCGCAGGGCATGACCGTCCGGCCTTCACATTCCATGAGCATGCCAATCGTCTCGCGCAGCTCCGGATGGTCTTCAACGTACAGGATTCGCATACATCAGAGGGGGGTTGATCCGCCATGCCACCCAGCGAAGAGAGGACATAGCCCAAACCCGCATCATGTGCAGGCGGCCGTGCCGCGCCTTGTAGGACAAGACGCCCTTTTGCATCCCGGCCCCCCCTGCGCCAGCGTTGGCCGCGTCAGACTTCGGGCGACGCAGGCGGGTGCAACTGGCCTTTTCTTTTTATTCTTCCAGCAGCGAACGCAGCATCCATGCCGTCTGCTCGTGCACCGTGAGGCGCTGGGTCAGCAGATCTGCCGTAGGCTCATCGCTGGCCTTGTCGGCCAGGGGGAACAGGCTGCGGGCCGTGCGGGCCACGGCCTCGTGGCCTTCCACCAGCACGCGCACCATGTCCAGTGCCTTGGGGGGCTTGGCGGGGGCGTCGGCCACGGTGGCCAGCTTCCCAAACTCGGCATACGAGCCGGGGGCCACATGGCCCAGCGAGCGGATACGCTCGGCAATCGGGTCCACCGCGTTCCACAGCTCGGTGTACTGCGCCATGAACATGGTGTGCAGCGTGTTGAACATGGGGCCCGTCACATTCCAGTGGAAGTTGTGGGTGGTGAGATAGAGCGTGTACGTATCGGCCAACAGGCGCGACAGGCCCTGGGCAATGGCTGCGCGGTCTTTTTCGCTGATGCCGATGTTGATGGAGGGAGCTGCGGATTTGCCGCTAGCGGCTTTACCGGGGGCTTTGGCCATGGGATTTTCCTTCCGTGCTGAACACTTGAAACGACCCGCAGGGCGCCGGCCTCGCCTGCGCACCCTACGGAAGCCACAAACACTGTAGCGCAAGGCATCGGCGGTGACTGTCAGTCAGAGCCGATGCCTTGTACTTGGGTCAAGAAAACACGCGGGCGGACGCTACCCGCAGGCTTACTGCATCTGCTGCAGATTGCCGATGCGCACCAGCATTTCGGTGAACATCTGCATATCCGCGTCCAAGTCCACCACTTCCTTGAACTCCTTAGCGTTGTGGGCGGTGTACTTCTTGCCCGGCATGGCAGGGCCAAAGTTGATGGCATTGGGCATCAGCTTGGCAGTGGTGCTGCCAGCCGTGGGCACGGGCTGCGCGGGCAGGCCGGTGGTGTCGCCAAAGATGTTGAGCAGGGTGGACAGCCAGGCTCCCTTGGGGTCACGCGCCATCCAGTTGCCTTGCTGGTGGTCCACTTCCACCGCCACGCCCGCCTTGCTACCCCAGTCCTTGATGCGTTCGGAGGTGGCCTGCGCCAGCGCCTCGGGCGTGTTGCCGCGGGGCATGCGCACGTTCACCAGCACATCCACCTTGCCATCCTTTTCGCGGATGAGGTTGGGCGACATGGTCAGCGGGCCCATGAAGTCGTCACTGTAGGCCAGGCCCATGGTGCGCCCCAGATAGTCCACGCCATACAGGTCAGCGATATAGCGCACGGCATGGGCAAACCCGTTGGAGGCCAGTGGCACGCCCGACTGCTGCAGGAACAGGGCCAGACGCGGCAGTGGGTTGACGCCCTCTTCGGGGCGCGAGCCGTGGGCCGAGACGCCTGTCACCTTGACCAGCACGTCCGCTCCTTCACGCGTCACATCCACGCTGAACTTGCCGCCCTGGCTGGCGTACTTGCCGACAAAAGCGTCCTTGGCAGCGCTGAGCTGGCTTGCCACGGCATCAGCATTGCCACCGCGCAGGCGGGCAGTAGCGGTTTGGGGCACGGCATTGGCCGATGCTGCACCTGCCATGGCGACGATCGCCGTCTGGCCTGCAGCAGCCGTGCCGGTGGCGAAGGTGGTGCGCAACGCACCCGATCCCTTCTCGGCCACCACGGCGGGGTACTTGCTGTCCAGCACCACGTTGTATTCGGGCAGCGTGGTCTTGGTGCGGTAGTACTTCATTGCATCGCCGCCCGTTTCTTCCGTCGTCTCGATCATGAGGCGGATGGTGCGCGCCAAGGGCAGACCGCTTTCCTTCACGGCCTTCATGGCGTACAGCACGGTGGCGATGGAGCCCTTGTCGTCAATGGAGCCCCGACCATACAGATTGCCGCCGACGCGCGTGAGCTTGAAGGGGTCGAGCTTGGTGCCGTCGTCCAGCACCCATTCATCCGCCACCACAGGCACCACATCGGCATGGGTGAGGATGCCGAACTCCTGTGTGCCGCTGCCTGGCAGCTTCACCTCAAAAACGCGGTTGTCCACGTTGCGGTATTCCAGGCCAAAGTCCCGGGCCATGCCCTCGACCAGCTTGCCAAAGGCAATGATGGCGGGGTCTTCATGCGGGGGCACCTGGGCCGAGCGCACGGTAGGAATGGCCACCATCTTGGCGGTCGCATCGATCACGGCGGCCTGGTTCTTCAGGCGGTTGTACAGGCCCAGCAGACGGCTGATGTTCACCAGGTCTTCGCCCTGCAGCACGGCTTTGCTTTCGTAGGCAGCCACGGCAGGCGCCAGTTCAGGCTGCATCTGCACAGACAGCGCCAGGAACTGACCAAAACTGCCAGTAGCTGCAGTGGCCGACATGGCCGCTGGCGACGCAGCAATGCGGTCCAGTTCCGTCTTTTTGATGGGACCTGCGGCCTGCGGCACGGTAGGGACGGTGGAACAGGCCGTCAGGGCGGCAACCAGCGTTGCCGTCAGCCAAAGCTTCTTCATGGGAACCTCTCTCTTGATGGATTCAATGGCTGTGCTTGCCATGTGGCCGGCAATGCAGCAGCGGGGGGATATACGCAGACGGGACGCAGAGAGGGCGCAAGATCAGTTGCTCCCGGCTCAGAACCCGCGCTGCGGCAGTGTAGCTGTGGGGCATGACATGCGGAAGGAAACGAAAGGTATCCGACCGCGCTGGTTTGCCCTGGGTCAGAACCTGTTCCAAGTCTTTTTGGAGTTGCACAAGTGTCTTGCCGGGATGGGCTGCTAGGCGCAGCGCGCGGCCAATAGCTCGTGCTATTGGCAAGCGGTGCAACAACGCAGACCGCCCGGCAAGACACTTGCCCGAAGGGTTGGAGTGAAATCGGGCGATTGGACGCCCCGGCTGCTTGCATGGGCATGAGCCCATGCAGCGCATCCGAAGCATCCACTCATCCCGATTGCACTCCAATTCAATCTCCAAAAAGACTTGGAACAGGTTCTCAGGACAGACGCGTCACGCCGGGCAGTTCGCAAGCGTAGATGGCATTGCGCAAGGCAGCAATGGCTTCATAGCGCGTAAAGCTGCGGCGCCAGGCCAGCACCACACGGCGCATGGGCGGTGGGCTGCCGTCTTTTTCCTGGATGGGCAGGTAGCGGATGTAGCTCTCATCACTCTTGCGACGGCGTGCCGTGACGGCCAGCGCATCGCGCGGCACGGAAAGCCTGGGCACCAGCGTGACGCCCATGCCTGCAGCCACCATGTGCTTGATGGTCTCCAGCGACGAGCCCTCGAACGACTTGCGGATGCCTTCGGCATTGGAGGCAAAGCGGGCGAACTCGGGGCATACCTCCAGCACATGGTCGCGGAAGCAGTGGCCCGCTCCCAGCAACAGCATGGTTTCGCTTTTGAGTTCTGCCGCAGTGATGGATTTGCTTTCAGCCAAGGGGTGGGTGCTGGGCACGGCTGCCATGAAAGGCTCGTCGTACAGAGGGGCCATGGCCAGCCCGGTATCGGGGAAGGGCTCTGCCAGGATGGCGCAATCGATCTCTCCGGTGCGCAGCATCTCCAGCAGCTTCACGGTGAAGTTCTCCTGCAGCATGAGTGGCATCTGCGGCGTGCGACTGATGGACTGGCGCACCAGCTCGGGCAGAAGATAGGGGCCGATGGTGTAGATCACACCCAGAGTGAGAGGCCCCGCCAATGGGTCCTTCCCGCGCTTGGCAATCTCTTTGATGGCGGCGGCCTGCTCCAGCACGCTCTGCGCCTGCCGCACGATTTCCTCACCCAGCGGCGTGACCGTGACTTCGCCCGCGCTGCGCTCGAACAGCTTTACATCCAGTTCTTCTTCCAGCTTCTTGATGGCTACCGACAAAGTGGGCTGCGAGACATAGCAGGCATCGGCCGCATGGCCAAAGTGCTTTTCGCGGGCCACGGCGACGATGTATTTGAGTTCGGTGAGGGTCATGGTGCGTCACGCCTTGAGATAGTCGGATTTTCCACCCAACCAGCGGGTAATGTGTCGGGCGGCCAGTTCAGGGTGGCGGTCAAGCATCAGGGGAGCCATCTCCCGGGCCCATTCCAGCAGATGGGTGTCGGTGGCCAGATCGGCAAAGCGCAGCAGCGCATCGCCCGACTGGCGAGCCCCCAGGAACTCGCCCGGGCCGCGGATTTCCAGGTCGCGCCGGGCAATTTCAAAGCCGTCATTGGTTTCGGCCATGGCGCGCAGGCGCTCCTTGGCGGTCTCGCCCACGCGGCCGCTTTCGTTGGTGGAGTACAGCAGCACACAGGCCGATGCCGCCGCCCCCCGCCCCACGCGGCCACGCAGCTGGTGCAACTGCGACAGGCCAAAACGCTCGGCGTGCTCAATGACCATGAGTGAAGCGTTGGGCACATCCACGCCCACCTCGATGACGGTGGTGCTGACCAGCACGCCCATCTGCCCGCTGGAGAAGAGCTGCATCACCGCCTTTTTCTCCGCCGCTGGCATGCGCGAATGCAGCAGGCCCACCATCACACCGGGCAAGGCTTCGCTCAGGTCGGCGTGGGTGGCCGTGGCGTTGCTCAGGTCCAGTGCCTCGCTCTCCTCAATCAGCGGGCACACCCAGTACACCTGCCGCCCGGCAGCCACCTGCGCGCCAATGCGTTCGATGACCTCGTCCTTGCGGCTGTCGGCGATCAGCTTGGTCACGATGGGCGTGCGCCCCGGCGGCAGCTCGTCAATCACCGAGACATCGAGGTCGGCGTAGTAGCTCATGGCCAGGGTGCGTGGAATGGGCGTGGCGCTCATCATGAGCATGTGCGGCTCCATGCCCTGATGGGCCAGCTTGCGGCGCAATTCCAGCCGCTGGGCCACGCCAAAGCGGTGCTGCTCGTCGATGATGGCGAGCGCCAGGTTCTTGAACTGCACCTGCTCCTGGATGACTGCATGGGTGCCCACCACCAGGGCCGCCTCGCCACTGGCAATCAGCTCCAGCATGGCCGCGCGGTCCTTCTTTTTCTGCCCGCCCACCAGCCAGGCGACCTTGCGGCCGCGCTGGGCCAGCAGGGGCTCCAGCCAGCCAATCATCTTGGCGAAGTGCTGCTCGGCCAGGATTTCGGTGGGGGCCATCAGCGCGCACTGCCAGCCTGCATCCATGGCCACACAGGCAGCCAGGGCCGACACCACGGTTTTGCCCGACCCCACATCGCCCTGCAGCAGGCGGTGCATGGGCACGCGGCGGGCCAGGTCGGCGGCAATTTCTTCTCCCACCCGGCGCTGGGCCGCTGTCAGGTCAAACGGTAGGGTCGCCAGCAGCTGTTCGTGCAAGGGCAGCGCCCCATCGCCGCCCCGCTGCGGGCGCAGCACGGGGGCGCGCAACCGGTCGCGTTCACGCCGCGACTGGTATTGGGACAGCTGCTGCGCCAGCAACTCCTCCGCTTTCAGGCACTGCCATGCGGGGTGGCTGTGGTCCTCCAGTGTGGACAGCGCGACATCGGGCGTGGGGTGGTGCAAAAAAGTGAGCGCCTCGCGCAGATTCCACGAGCGCTGCAGGCCATTTTGATCTCTGTAAATGGCATACGGCGGCGCTGCGCCCGGCGGCAGAGTATCCGTCAGGTCCACCCGCGCCAAGGCGCTGACGACGGCCCGGCGCAGGTAAGGCTGGGGCAATCCCGCCGTAGTGGGGTAAACCGGTGTGAGGGCCGCGGGCAACTCACCACCAGCCTGCCGAAACGCGGGATGCATCATCTGCCGCCCCCAGAAGCCCCCTTTGACCTCCCCGCGAATGCGCAGCCGGTTGCCCACGGCCAGGGTCTTCTGGTGGGAGGGGTAGAAGCTGAAAAACCGCAGCTCACAACTGCCCGTGTCATCTTCCACCTGCACCAGCAACTGGCGGCGGGGGCGCAACTGCACCTCACACGCCGTCACCGTGGCCTCGATCTGCACGGTCTGACCGTCCCGGGCGTTTGCAAGCGGAGTGATACGCGTTTCATCCTCGTAACGCAGGGGCAGATGCAAAGCCAGATCAATGTCGCGGCGCAAGCCGAGTTTCTGAAGCGCTTTTTGCGCAGGACTCTGGGTTGCGGGCGAAGACGCCTTCGCAGATTCAGGGCTTTTCGGCAAGGGAAAATATCGTGAGCAAACTATGGTCTAAAAAGGCTAACATGGTTAGTGTTTGTGAGTCCGCGCTTTGCGTGGGCTTGTGTCGAGAATAGTTGTCATGCTCAAGCGAATCAGTACCGAACACCTTACCCTGGGCATGTACCTGCACGAATTTTGCGGCTCGTGGATGGACCATCCCTTCTGGCGGGCCAAATTCGTCCTGAAAGACCCCAAGGATCTGGAGCGGATCAAGTCCACCGCCATTCACGAGGTATGGATTGACACATCCAAGGGACTGGATGTGGCCGTGGGGGTCTCGTCTGTCTCCCGCGAAGAGGCGGATTCCCAGATCGACTCCGACTTCGCCCTGCTGGAGGACATGCCGCCACTGGTGATCGAGATGCCTCCTCCACCCCCGCCGCCCCCGCCTGCGCCGCGGGGTCGTGCACCAGCCAGCTTCCAGAACGAGCTGAAAGTGGCGGCCTCCATCTGCAACGAATCCAAGCGCGCCGTGGTCTCCATGTTCAACGAAGCGCGCCTGGGCAAGGCTGTGGATTCAGCCAACGCCCAAAGCCTGGTGGAGGAGATCTCGGATTCCGTCACACGCAATCCGGGTGCCCTCATCAGCCTGGCACGCCTGAAAACGGCGGACGACTACACATACATGCATTCGGTCGCCGTGTGCGCCATGATGGTGGCCTTGGCCAAGCAGATCGGGCTGAGTGAAGAACACACACGCAGCGCAGGCATGGCCGGGCTGCTGCACGACTTGGGCAAAGCCGCCATTCCGCTGGCGGTGCTGAACAAGCCGGGCAAGCTCACCGACGCAGAGTTTGTGGTGATCCAGAGCCACCCTGTAGAGGGCTACAACATGCTCAAGGAAGGCGGCAGCGTGGAAGGCTCCGTGATGGACGCCTGCCTGCACCACCACGAAAAAATGGACGGCACCGGCTACCCGGACAAGCTCAAGGGCGAAGAGATCAGCCTCATCGCCCGCATGACTGCCATCTGTGATGTGTACGACGCCATCACCTCCGACCGCCCCTACAAGCGCGGCTGGGACCCGTCCGAATCGCTGCGGCGCATGGCCGAGTGGACCAAGGGCCACTTCGATCCCCGCCTCTTTCAGGCATTCGTCAAAAGCATTGGCATCTATCCGGTGGGCTCGCTGGTGCGCCTCACCTCAGGACGCATCGGTGTGGTGACAGAACAAGGCGGCCAGACGCTGACCACGCCCAAGGTCAAGGTGTTCTTCTCTACCAAGTCCGACCTGCGCATTCCGCCCGAGGTTGTGGACCTGGCCGAACCCGGCTGCACCGAAAAAATCGTGGCCCGCGAGGACCCCGACAAGTGGCGCTTTCCAGACCTCAACGAACTTTGGTCCGGCCTCTCGGAGCGGCCCTGGTAATCCGCAGCCGTTGACCACGGCGGGTGACCGCTGACCTTTGTGCCCTGCGGGGTGCCGCTCGCATGACTGCATTTCTGACGCTCACCCCCAATCCTGCACTCGACATAGCCACCCGTACCGAACGGGTGGAGCCCACGCACAAACTGCGCTGCGATACCGTGCAGCGGTTTCCCGGTGGAGGTGGGGTCAACGTGGCGCGGGTGTTGCACCGGCTGGGTGC
The DNA here is from genome assembly GCF_037101375.1 of Acidovorax sp. DW039. Lineage (NCBI taxonomy): Bacteria > Pseudomonadati > Pseudomonadota > Betaproteobacteria > Burkholderiales > Comamonadaceae > Acidovorax > Acidovorax sp. DW039. The sequence goes on from NZ_AP029019.1 coordinate 4,358,305, forward strand.
AGACGTGCAGGCCTGGGCAGCGACCGGCGGCCCTGCAGGTGCGCAATTGGTGGCTTTACTGCAAGCAGAGGGTGTTCCCACCCAGGCCTACCCCGTGCATGGAGACACCCGGGAAAACATTGCGGTGCTGGAGACTGAGACGGGTCGCGAATTCCGTTTTGTGCTGCCTGGCCCCACCTGGACACATGACGAATGGACTACGGCATTGACCCAACTGGGTCAGCACCTGCGCGAAGCACGGTCTGGCCTGCGCTGGCTGGTAGGCAGCGGCAGCCTGCCGCCTGGGGTGCCGGATGATTTCTACGCGCAGGCCGCCACCATCGCCCGCCAGCATGGCGTGGGCATGGCACTGGACACTTCGGGAAAAGCCCTTGCGGCCGCACTCCGCACGGGGGTGCAGGTGGTCAAACCCAGCCTGCGCGAGTTGCGCGAACTGCTGCAGCAACCCCTGGAAGACATCACGGCCGCCTGCACTGCAGCGCGCTCGCTGGTCCTCCATGGGCAGGCTGAGACCGTGGCCCTGTCGATGGGAGAGCAAGGTGCCGTGCTGGCCACCCGCCTGGGTGCCTGGCATGCCCCGGCGCTGCAGGTGCCTGCAAGCACAGGCACCACGGGAGCCGGGGACTGCTTTCTGGCCACTTTGCTGTGGGCGCTGGACTCTGGCCAACCTGCGCCAGAAGCATTGCGCTGGGGTGTGGCCGCAGGGGCTGCTGCGCTGCTGGCCCCTGGCACCACGCTGGCGCAGGCCGAAGACATCCATCGCCTGCATGCGTCCGCGCCGGTGCCAACCCTCATCATCACTGCCGGCTGAATCGCGCGCCCTGCACAGGTTGAAGGCAAAACACCCCACCCAGACTTCCTCGTCAGGGGCATGTCACAATCGCGCCCCTTGTTTCACCCTTGGTACGGGCCCGTTCAGCCCTCAAGCACATGACTGTTTCCTCCCCCTCTCCCAGCGCCAGCCGCACCTACACCCTCAGCGACTTTGACTTTGCGCTGCCCCCTGAACTGATCGCACAGCATCCCGCCGCAGAACGCAGCGCATCGCGCCTGCTGGACGGCCGGGCCATGCAACCGATAGACCGCATCTTCCGGGAGTTACCCGGACTGCTGCGAGCGGGCGATCTGCTGGTCTTCAACGACACCCGCGTGGTCAAGGCCCGCATCTTTGGCGAAAAGGCCAGCGGCGGAAAGCTGGAACTGCTGATTGAGCGGGTACTGCCCGCAGAAGCCGGGAACCCCGGCAACGAAGTCGTGGCCCATATGAAGGTCAGCAAAAAGCCCCTGCCGGGCAGCACCGTGCACATGGCCGGTGGCCGCCATGCTGGCGGCTTTGATGCCACGCTGCTGGGCCGCTGGCCCACGGAAGATGGCCCACTGTTCCGGTTTGCGCTGCACGGTCCCCGCGGCGAATCCCCGTGGGAACTGATGGAGCAGCACGGCCACCTGCCCCTGCCCCCCTACATCGAGCGCCAGCAAAACGCAGAACACGACCCCGACGAAGCCGAAGACAGCCAGCGCTATCAAACCGTGTTTGCACGCGCGCCCGGTGCCGTGGCCGCTCCCACTGCCGCCCTGCACTTTGATGAGACGGTGCTGCAAGGCCTGAGCGCCCAGGGCATCGAGCGCGCCAACGTCACACTGCACGTAGGCGCGGGCACCTTCCAGCCCTGCAAGACCGAAAACCTGGCAGAGCACCAGATGCATAGCGAGTGGTATGAAATACCGCTCGCCACCTTGGCCGCACTGGAGCGCTGCCGCCAGCGCGGCGGGCGGGTGGTGGCGGTGGGCACCACCACCGTGCGCACACTGGAATCCTGGGCACGCACAGGGCAGGCCACCGGAGACACCAATATCTTCATCACCCCGGGCTTTGAGTTCGCCGTGGTGGATGTGCTCATCACCAATTTCCACCTGCCCAAGAGCACGCTGATGATGCTGGTGAGCGCCTTCGCGGGATATGCCCACATCATGGGGCTGTACCGACACGCCATCGCCGAGGGATACCGCTTCTTCAGCTACGGCGACGCCATGCTGCTAGAGCGCGCACGCCCCGCCCCCTGAAGGGGGCGCAAATCCACGGCAAAAGCAGCAAAACGTCACACCTGCTTACCAATGGATGCAGGGTAGAGGTCTGCGCGGCATGACCCCGCCCTACACTCGTTACAAATGACCGCAAGCCCAGCTTGCACGCAGCGCGCCCCCTGAAGGGCTGCGCGCTGCCATGTCCTTGTTTCGAGAAAAGTTCATGAGAAAAGCACTGTCCCTCCACCCCGTTGCCCTCTCCTGCGTTCTGCTGCTTGGCGGTTGCGCCGCGGCTCCTGCCGACAGGAACACCAAGGCGGCTTCAGGTAGCACCCAGACGGCATCACAGTCGCCCGACACCGCAACCGAAGTCGGTCGTGCCATCACATCGCCTTTGTCAGACCTGAACCTGGTCAAGGCAGACATTCCCCCGCTGCTCGCCGCCGCCCGGCAGGCCCCCTACGCTCTGCCCGCCGATCGCAGCTGCCCTGCACTGGCTGAACAGGTTCAGGCGCTGGATGCCGTATTGGGCGCAGACTTGGACACACCATCCACCGATGCCAACCCCAGCCTGATAGAGCGCGGGGCAGGTGCTGCAAAGAAGGGTGCCATCGGGGCCGTCAGAGGTGCTGCAGAAGGCGTGGTGCCCATGCGCAGCTGGGTGCGCAAGCTCACCGGCGCAGAAAAGTACAGCCGCGAGGTCGAGGCCTCCATCACGGCAGGCACCATCCGGCGCAGTTACCTCAAAGGGTTAGGTCAGGCTGCGGGGTGCGAGACGCCTGCGGCACCGCGGCAACAAGTCGCGGAGTAAGGCGAGCCGGAGTAGGGCAGGGCTCAGTGCCCCCGGGGCCCGGGGCAGAGGTATGGTGCATTCACAACACTTCAAGCCCCGGGACAGGGTTTGTGCACTAGGCTTTTAGAATCCAGCATCAACCAACTCAGAAGCACAGCCCGTGGAATGGGCTGTGCTTCATTTTGCCTGTTGCGCACGGACCTTTTGCGGCTTGAGCTGCCTATGCCAATGGGACTAAGTCAATCTGAGTTGACCCGACACTTTTAAAGCTGATCTATGCCACGCAAGCATCGCCCATCACGCACTTCCTTGCTATTGCTGTCATTGATTGCACCTTTTTGTGTGCAACCAGCGCACGCCCAAGGCGCGGTCACACTCCAGCCTGACGGAAGTTTGCTGTATTCAGGCGATTCTGCCCGCTTCTCTATTGGTTACGCCAAGGGTGGCAAGTTCCAGGGAGAACTTTCCAGCGTGTTGTATGAACAGGCAGACAGCACTTGGCTTGGCGAAGGCTGGGTGGCCCAGTCTTCAGGAGGCCTCAAGCTCAGCTATCACCGGCTGCAAGGCGCTACGGTCCACAAGTACTTCCTGGCCCATGACCAGAACCAGACCCGCGACCGAAAAATCACGCTGGGATATGGCCGCGAAGAAAGCGACTGGTTTGGTAATCTGAACCTGAGCAGGGCCACCACAGGACGCCGACTTATGGGTACGACGTCGAGCACGACGACACAGGAAGAAGCAGGAGTCGCGGATGGGCGCCCTTATATCGACAGCATCACCCGCACGCTGAACACCCGGTTTTACGAAAAAGCCTATGACTACGGCGTGGGAGTTCGAGCTGGTCGCACCTTTGACAACCGCCAGGTCCGCATCACTGCGGGGTACGACTACGAATGGGGCCGCAGCAATGCCCATCAGCACACGGTATCGCTGATGGCGGAAAAGGCGTTTGCGGGAACCCCTCACAGCGTCGCACTGCAGGTGGATCGCATCTTCAAAAGCGGAGACCTGGACACCACCCGCAATGAAACCCGAGCGATGGTGGTGTACCGCTATGCCCTGGGGGGCAACAACAGCCAACCAGAGCGCCTGTTCCGCGTCACCCCCGTTACGACGCCCGCAGCGATACCCACCTCTGCAGAGCCGGCTGTGGCACACCAAGCACCGCAAGAGCCCGTGAAACAGTGGGTGAAAACCAAGGCCAACATGATGGCCGAGGCGTTCTTCGCGTTCAACAGCGCACGCCTGACCCCTTCAGCCAAAGCTGAGTTGGACCGCGTGGCCCAGCAGCTCAAAACCCAAGGGCACGAAGGCAACGTACTCATTATTGGTCACACCTGCGACCTGGGCAGCGACGCCGCAAACGATAAGCTTTCCTTGCAGCGCGCCACGGCCGTGCGTGACTACCTGGTTGCAGCTGGTGCGTTTGGTGCGACCGAGGCTCTGGCCGAAGGTCGCGGCAAGCGCGACCCCAAGTACCCTGCGGAGCCAGCCACCCGCGAGAAGAACCGCCGCGTGGAATTGGAGTTCTACAGCTTTGTGGACGAAGAGCAAGAGGTGGCCCCTGCACCCCCCCCTGCATCCACGACAACCGCTACTGCCGCCCCTCAGCCCCCCGCAGTCACCTACGAGCGCGAACTGGTGGACCAACCACCAGCTTGGGTTCGTCAGGCGCTGCGTACGCCAGCGCTGCACAAGCGCACAGTAGATGTGTACCGTACAAAGGAAGAGACACAGACGGAAAGCAGGACACGTACGTGGGTCAACCGAGCACCTACCGCGAACGACGATGCGTATCAAGTAGCGCAAGGAACAAGCACCAGCCTGGCCGTGCTCGCTAACGACACGGATCCAGACGAAGGCGATCAACTGACCTTGGTTTCTGTTGGACAGCCAGCCCAAGGTAGGGTCCGCCTAGAAGGGGCGCGAATAGTGTACGCCGCGCCTGCCAATTTTGTGGGGATCGACCGATTTACGTACTCCATCCGCGACCGCCAAGGTTTGACTTCGACAGCACAAGTTTCCGTCACGGTCACTGGCAACACTACGGCAAACAGAGCTCCTGTCGCTAACGATGACGCGTACCAAGTCACAGCAGGCTCAACGTTGAGCATGGCCGTATTGGCCAACGACACAGATCCAGATGCGGGTGACGTTTTAGCTATTGCGTCCGTAGGTCAGCCACTTAAAGGCTCTGTACGGATTGATGGGCAGCAAATCAGCTATACAGCACCAGCCAATTTCAACGGCACCGATCAGTTCACGTACACAGCGAAAGACCTGCAAGGTCTGACGGCATCTGCCCGCGTGACTGTGACGGTGACAGGGGGAAGCTCATCCAACAAGCCTCCGATTGCGAATGGAGATAGTTTCTGGGTTAGCGGGCGTGAGCCTGTCTTGTTGTCCGTCTTGTCCAACGACTCAGATCCTGACGGAGATACGTTAAGCATCATTAGCGTGAGCCCGCTGGTCAAAAACACAGGGACTTTAAAGATAGAGGGAACGCAAGTGCTGTACACACCCAGAGGCCCCTTCTTCAATGACTCGTTCACCTACACCATTAGCGATGGCAAAGGCGGACAAGCAACAGCCTCTGTGCAGTTGATTGATCCCTGACATGTCCAGCCAGTATTTCGGCAAATGTAGGTCACTGCATGTGACCAAAAATGGCCAAAATACGGCGACGAGATGTCTGGTCTCTGCTGAGGCTGCGGGGGCTAGTTACCGCGAGCTATCTGTGCATCCCTGAATTCCCGCGCCTTGCCGAAATGACCATTGCCAATGAAAGGCACCGGTGGCCGCAGGGCGGACAAGGGGGAGGGGTGATTGGAGGTCAGCACCAGATGCCCCCGATCCTGCGGAATGAAGGCGCGCTTGGACTGGGCATGGCTGCCCCACAGCATGAAGACCACGGGGCGGTCGCCCTCGGCGACGTGGCGGATGACCGCGTCGGTCAGTTGCTCCCATCCCTTGCCTGCATGGCTTGCGGCCTGGCCCTCTTCTACCGTGAGGCAGGTGTTGAGCAGCAGCACCCCGCTCGTAGCCCATTTCACCAGGCTGCCGCCGGGGTTCGGAAAGGGCGGAAAAGGCACGCCCAGATCGCGCTGCATTTCCTTGAAGATGTTTTGCAGCGAGGGCGGCAGGCGCACGCCCGGCGCGACTGAAAACGCCAGTCCTTCGGCCTGCCCACGCCCGTGGTACGGGTCCTGCCCGAGGATCACCACACGCACGGCTTCGGGCGGTGTCAGCTCCAGCGCCCGCAGCGGACGCGGAGGGAAGATGCTGGCACCCGCATCGATGCGGGCTTGCAGAAAGGCCAGCAGCTTCTGACCGATAGATCCGGCGAAGAATTCATCCACCAGCGGTTGCCAGCCAGCAGCGACAGGCCAATGGGCGGGATTGGCATCCTGCAGCTGGGTGGGATCTGCGCCCTGGGCGTTGAAACTCATAGTCAAATCTGCCTCCAGCGCTTTTCAATCAAGCGCAAGCAGCTATCAATTAAATAGCAAAATCAGGACCGAAAGAGTTTGGCCAGCGCCAGCCCCGGGTCATCAGCCCGCATGAAAGCCTCACCCACCAGGAAAGCATGTACGCCAGCGTCGCGCATGGTCTTCACATCGGCAGGGGTCAGGATGCCTGACTCGGTCACCAGCAGGCGGTCTTGCGGCACGTCTTTGAGCATGCCCAGGGTCGTGTCCAGCGTGACTTCAAACGTGCGCAGGTTGCGGTTGTTGATGCCGACCAGCGGCGTCTTGAGCTTCAGTGCGCGCTCCAGCTCGGGGCGGTCGTGCACCTCCACCAGTACCGCCATGTCCAGGCTGCGGGCAATGGCTTCAAAGTCAGCCATCTGCACATCATCCAGGCAGGCCGCAATCAGCAAGATGGCGTCCGCCCCCATGGCCCGGGCTTCGTAGACCTGGTACGGGTCCACCAGAAAGTCCTTGCGCAGTACGGGCAGCTGGCAGCTGGCGCGCGCCTGCTTGAGGTAGTCCACACCGCCCTGGAAGAACTGCTTGTCCGTCAGCACCGACAGGCAGGCCGCACTCACCTTGCCATCCCCATCGGCATAGCTCTGGGCAATGTCTGCAGGAATGAAGTCGGCGCGCAACACGCCCTTGCTGGGGCTGGCCTTCTTGATCTCGGCAATCACCGCCGCCTGCCCCTTGGCGATCTTGGCGCGCAGCGCGCCTTCAAAGTCCCGCGTGAGCACGCGGCTCTCAGCATCGGCACGAATCACGTCAAATGGCAGGCGCTTTTTGGCAGCCGCCACTTCTTCGTGTTTGACGGCGACGATTTTGTTCAGGATGTCACTCATGGTTTGCAGCCTTCTTGTCGGGGTCTTCCGATCCCTGTTTGAGTATTTTGGTGAAGACGCGGAGCATGACCACGCCCGCCACGATGAACAGCGCCGAGACGCCCAAGGCAATCCAGGTACCGGGGTCGCGCCACATGGCTGCCTCAGCCCGCCGGCGCGTGCGTGCGGGTGACCAGCGCCTCCAGCTTGGCCTTGGCGGCACCGCTGGCGATGGCTGCCCGGGCCTGGGCAATCCCTTCCTGGATCGACGCAACCACATTGCCTGCGTACAAGGCTGCACCTGCGTTCAGGCACACGATATCGTGCGCAGGCCCCGGGGTACCTGCCAGCACATCCAGCAGCATCTGGCGTGACTGTTCTGGGGTCTCCACCTTGAGCGCGCGGTTGCTCACCATGGGCAGGCCAAAGTCTTCGGGGTGGATTTCGTATTCGGTGATCTGGCCGTTTTTCAGCTCACCCACCAGGGTGGATGCGCCCAGACTCACCTCATCCATGCCATCGCGACCATAGACCACCACGGCATGTTCGGCCCCCAGGCGCTGCAGGGCACGCACCTGGATACCGACCAGATCCGGGTGGAACACCCCCATGAGGATGTTCGGGGCCCCTGCCGGGTTGGTGAGCGGACCCAGGATGTTGAAGATGGTGCGCACGCCCAGTTCCTTGCGCACCGGGGCCACGTTCTTCATGGCCGGGTGGTGGTTGGGCGCAAACATGAAGCCAATGCCGACTTCAGCAATGCACTGCGCGATCTGCTCGGGCTTGAGGTTGATGTGGATGCCCAGCGCTTCCATCACATCGGCACTGCCGCTTTTGCTGGAGACGCTGCGCCCACCGTGCTTGCTGACCTTGGCCCCAGCCGCTGCTGCCACAAACATGGAGCAGGTGGAGATGTTGAAGGTGTTGGCTCCGTCACCACCCGTGCCCACAATGTCCACCATGTGCGTGGTGTCCTTGACGTGAACCTTGGTGCTGAACTCCCGCATCACCTGGGCAGCGGCAGTGATCTCGCCAATGGTTTCCTTCTTCACGCGCAGGCCGGTGACGATGGCCGCTGTCATGACCGGCGAGAGCTCGCCACTCATGATGAGCCGCATCAGGTGCAGCATCTCGTCGTGGAAGATTTCGCGATGCTCAATGGTGCGCTGCAGCGCTTCCTGGGGGGTAATAGGCATGAAATATCTCCCGGCGTTTTAAGCTGAGGGTTGGTCTGTGAGGGCCAGCTTGAGCCCGAAGCCAATGAACATGGCACCTGCCACGCGGTCCAGCCAGTGCATGCTGCGCTGGATAGCCGTGGCGCGGCGCGCCATCCACGATGCAGCCAGCGCCCAGCCTACGTTGACCGGGATGGCATTCACGTTGAACAGCACACCCAGCAGCACAAAGGCCAGCGCCTTGTTGTCGGTGCCTGGAGCGATGAACTGCGGCACAAAGGCCAGGAAGAAGATGGCCACCTTGGGGTTGAGCACATTGGTCCAGAAGCCACCGAGGAACACCTTGGAGAGCGGCATGTGCTGGGCAGGGGCCGCTTGCGCCGCCGCCAGAGCGGAGCTGTTGCCACCGTCAGCGGAAGGTTTGGCCAGCAGCATGCGCCCCCCCATCCACATCAGATACGCAGCACCGATCCACTTGAGCACGGTAAACGCGGTGGCGGATGCCGCCAGCAATGCGCCCACGCCCACGGCGGCCGCAAAGATGTGCACGAAGCAACCGGCCGTAATGCCCAACCCCGCCACGATGCCTGCGCGGGTGCCTGAGCGCAGCGCGTTGGTCACGATGTAGAGCACATCGGGGCCAGGGGTCAGGTTCAGCAGCCAGCCTGCGGCGATGAACATCACCAGTTGGTGGCTGTCGATGATCATGTGCGTTGCTCCAGAAAGTTCTTGAGCATGGCGTGGCCGTGTTCGGTGAGGATGCTTTCAGGATGGAACTGCACGCCTTCAATCGGCAGTGTCTTGTGGCGCACGCCCATGATTTCGCCATCTTCCGTCCAGGCTGTTACCTCCAGCACGTCGGGGCAGGTGGCGCGCTCGATGGCGAGCGAGTGGTAGCGGTTGACGGTGAACTTCTCGGGCAGCCCGGCAAACACACCCTTTTGCGTGGTGGTGATGACGCTGGTCTTGCCATGCATCAGCTCCTGTGCGCGGATGATGTTGCCGCCAAAGGCTGCGCCGATGCTCTGGTGCCCCAGGCACACACCCAGAATGGGCAGCTTGCCCGCAAAGTGCCGGATCGCAGCCACCGAGATGCCCGCCTCGGCCGGCGAGCAAGGGCCGGGCGAGATGACCAGCCGATCCAGCTGGCCCGCGTTCAGCCGCGCCTCGATCTCGGCCACGGTGATCTCGTCGTTGCGGAACACCTCCACCTCAGCACCCAGCTCACCAAAGTACTGGACGATGTTGTAGGTGAAGCTGTCGTAGTTGTCGACCATCAAGAGTTTCATGCGGCGCTCCCGGCTGTGGCGGGTTCGCGCAGACGGGCGAACTCGCGGTGTTCATAGGCAATGCAGGCCTCCATGAGGCTGCGGTAGATGGTTTCCATGACATCGGCATCGCCGCCCTCGGCCAAGGCGCGTTCGCGTACGCGGGCCACGATGGCTTCGATGCGGGCTTCGTCGCGCACCTGCTCCACACCTTGCTTGATGCGCGCGGCCTGGGTCATGTAGCCCACGCGTTCCACCAGCAGGGGCACGAGTACGTCGTCCAGCGCATTCACTTCGCGGCGCACGTCCTGCATGGTGGTGCAGGGTTTGACTTTGTCGATGGCCTGGGGGGTGCGGGTCGTCATTCGAGGCCCTCCTCCACCAGCTCGGCGGCGCGCAACAGCGCGCGAGCCTTGTGCTCGGTTTCCTTCCACTCCAGCTCGGGCACCGAGTCAGCCACCACACCAGCAGCCGCCTGCACATACAGCGTGCCGTTCTTGATGATGCCCGTGCGGATGGCAATGGCCACATCCATGTCGCCCGCGTAGCTCAGGTACCCGCAGGCGCCGCCGTACAGGCCGCGCTTGGTGGGTTCCAGCTGGTCAATCAACTCCATGGCGTGCACCTTGGGCGCGCCGGTCAGCGTGCCCGCAGGGAAGGTGGCCTTGAGCACGTCCATGCTGGTCATGCCGTCGTGCAGGATGCCTTCCACGTTGCTCACGATGTGCATCACATGGCTGTAGCGCTCCACCACAAAGGCTTCCGTCACCTTCACGCTGCCCGTCTTGGCGATGCGACCGATGTCGTTGCGCGCCAGGTCGATCAGCATCACGTGCTCGGCACGTTCCTTGGGGTCGTTGATGAGTTCCACCTCGGCGGCCTTGTCTTTCTCAGGCGTCGCGCCGCGTGGGCGGGTTCCCGCCAGGGGGCGGATCGTGACCTTGGTGCCCTCTTCCGTCTTCTCCTGACGCACCAGGATTTCGGGGCTGGCGCCCACCACATGGAAGTCGCCAAAGTCGTAGAAGTACATGTACGGTGACGGGTTCAGCGAACGCAGTGCACGGTACAGAGACAGAGGACTTTCGGTGTAACGCTTGTGAATGCGCTGGCCCACCTGCACTTGCATGAAGTCGCCCGCAGCGATCAGCTCCTTGGCGCGCTCTACGGCGGCCAAGTAATCGGCCTTGGCAAAGTCGCGCTGGGCTGGATGGCTCTCGGTGGCCTTCACGACCGGCGCGCTCACCGAGTACTTGAGTTGCTCCTTCAGGTCACGCAGGCGCTTCTTGGCACGGGTGTAGGCCTCGGGCTGGGCGGGGTCGGCGTAGACGATGAGGTAGAGCTTGCCCGAGAGGTTGTCGATAACGGCCAGCTCTTCGCACTGCAGCAGCAGGATGTCAGGGCAGCCCAGGGTGTCGGGGGGGCAGGTGGATTCGAGCTTTTTCTCGATGTAGCGCACCGCGTCATAGCCAAAGTAGCCCGCCAGACCACCGCAAAAGCGCGGCAGGCCGGGCCGCAGAGCCACCTTGAAGCGCTTCTGGTACTCCGCGATGAAGTCCAGCGGATTGCCCGCAGCGGTCTCCACCACCTGGCCGTCGGTCACGACCTCGGTGCGCGCATCGGCCCCAAAGCCACTGGCGCGCAGCAGGGTGCGCGCGGGCAGGCCGATAAAGCTGTAGCGCCCGAAGCGCTCGCCACCCACCACCGATTCGAGCAGGAAGCTGTGCTTGCCGCCGTCCTTGGTGTGCGCCAGCTTCAAATAGAGCGAGAGCGGGGTTTCCAGGTCCGCAAAGGCCTCAACCATGAGCGGGATGCGGTTGTAGCCTTCGCTGGCCAGGCTCTTGAATTCAAGTTCAGTGATCACGGGGGAGGGCTCCCAACGTAGGGCAGCGCTGCAGGCCTGTGCAATCTTCTGCCAGGGGGTGTGCGCTGCGGTTCATTCAAAAGGCTTCCGCAAGGGAAGAGGGAAGCCACGAGAGGGGTGCACGCAAGGGCTGCAAGCCCCGGTGCCATCAGGCGTTCAGAAATGCAGGCTTGCGCCAGGGCCAGGCTCCCCGGTCGCTGCAACCTGTGATGAACACGTGGTGAATGAACATGGGCCAAAGTGTAGCAAAGGCGCCGACGCCCCGGACGCAAAAAGCCCATCGCAGTTTTTGGATGCCGCTTCGTACACGCATCAACCCATCGAAAACCCTGTTGCCAGAGCCATGCGCAAACGGCAACAATTTGAAACGAACGACCGTTCTTTTTTTCAGGGAGCTGTACATGAAACTGTGGGAGCGATGGGCTCTGGGTGTGTGCGCCTGCGTCTTGGCAGGCAGCGTATGGAGCCAGACCGTGACGGTGGCCGATGTGAAGTACGAGCCCACCAGCACACTGGGCGACACCCCCTTGCAACTCAATGGCGCAGGCGTGCGCTACAAGGCTGTGTTCAAGGTCTACACCGCTGGGCTGTACCTGGAGAAGAAGGCTGCTACGCCCCAGGAAGTGACGGCGCTGCGGGGCCCCAAGCGCATGAGCATCACCATGCTGCGCGAAATCGATTCCACCGAACTTGGCAAGCTGTTCTCGCGCGGCATGGAAGACAACATGGACCGCGCCGCCTTCTCCCGCGTGGCCCCGGGGGTGCTGCGCATGAGCCAGATCTTCTCTGACCACAAAAAACTGCAGGCGGGCGATCAGTTCACCATCGACTGGATTCCTGGCACAGGCACGGTCATCACCGTCAAGGGCAAGCCGCAGGGCGAGCCCTTCAAGGAGCCGGAATTCTTCAACGCCTTGATGGGCATCTGGCTGGGCAATCAGCCTGCGGATTGGAAGCTCAAGGAAGCCCTGCTGGGCAAGCCTGCCTGACTGCGTCTATACCGGGCGCGGTGCCTGGCAATGTCAGTCTCTCGGACTGGGTCAGACAAGCTCAGCCAGAGAATCCACATAACCGTTGGCGTCCACGCTCTGCACCGGCTGCCCATGGTTGTAGCCGTAGGTGACCAGTACCACCGGGCAACCTGCAGCGCGTGCAGCCTGCGCGTCATTGCTGGAATCACCCAGCATCAAGGTCCGCGCGGGGGCCGTGCCCAGGGCCTCACAGGTCTTGAGCAACGGAAGCGGATCGGGCTTCTTGCGCTCAAAGCTGTCCCCACCAAACACCTTGGCAAAGTACCCGTCCAGCCCCTTGGCCTTGAGCAGCGGCAAGGCAAACGACAAGGGTTTGTTGGTGAGGCAGGCCATGGGCCATCCCGCACGTTGCAATTTCTGCAAGCCTTCCACCACGCCGGGGTACACGGCAGAGTAACCCCCATTGATGGCCAGATAGTGGCGCTGGTAGCTCTCCCATGCGGAAGGAAATAGCGCTTCTATTTTGATAGCTGCCTGCGCTTTATCCATGGGCTGCAGCACAAAACTGAGCACGGACCGCAAGAGGTGCTCCGAACCCTTGCCCACCATGTTTTCGATCTGCGCGGCGGCAATGCCAGGCAGCTCAAGCTCCTGCAGCATGCGGTTCAGCGCCTCGTTGAAATCACCCATGGTGTCCACCATGGTTCCGTCCAGGTCCACGATCACCGCATCGAAAGCATCAGGTTGCAGGGGAAGAAGGTTCACGGCAAAGCAGCATTCAAAAACGCCCGCAAAGCGCGGGCCTGCCGACTATAAAAGCAAATGCTGGCGGTAAGCCGCGCTACCCCGGCAGCTGCCCACCGTGCCCGCCGTCGTGCCCTTCCTCGCGTCGAAAGGTTTCGCCGGTGATCGCCAGCTGGAACACTGATTCGCCCAGTCGCTCCACCGGCTCTCCAGATGCGAGGCGGTAGCGCGCACCGCCCCCATCCCAATGCAGGCCCCCCATGCCATCTTCCAGGGCCTGGGTGGCCAATTGCTCAATCACCACCACGCGCCCTGCAGCACTTCGGGCCTCGAAGCGTTCGGCCACTTCAGGCCCGGTTGTGCCCCTGGCACTGTGATCACTTGGTGGCATTGCCGGTGCTGCTGTTGGGCGTGGTGTTGGTGGACCCAGAAGTACTGCCACTGCCCGCAGCGGGAGAGCCACTGCTCGGAGCAGTGCCTGTAGACGAGCTGCCCGACGTGGAGCTGCCCGAGCCACTGCTGCCTGTACCACTACTTGTGCCACTACCCGTTCCGCTGCCTGTGCCGCCGCTCCCCGTGCCGCCAGCGCCGGAGCCCATGCCTGCACCGCTGCTTCCGCTGCCGGTTCCCGATCCGCTCATTCCCGAGCCTGTCCCGGTGCCTCCGGAGCCGGTGCCACTGCCCGTTGTGCCACCGCCCATCGTGCTGCTGCCGGACGACGTTCCGCTGCTAGAGCTGCCAGCCCCTGTGGAATTGGGCGATCCGCTTTCAACGGAAGGCGTGGGTGACGAACCGACCGGCGGGGGCTTGTTGCCCATGCGGTCACACGCCGCAAGCGCCAGCAAAGACCCGGCCAGCAAAGGTACGGTCCAGATTCTGGAACGCAGGAAAGGGGGTGTCTTCATGTGCATGGTTTCCTCCTGAATGGCATGGCCACATGGCCACCCTTTGAAGCTAGGGTCTGCGTCCAGGACACCGGGTAGGACAGCAGCGATGAGACATTTGCTTACCCACGCACGGGCGCACGGCACTGCCCGGCCAGCACATCCGCGTAGAGCCGCACATAGGGCTGCGCTGCGTGCATCCAGCCAAAGTCCTGCACCATGCAGCGCTTTTGCAATGCGGCCCACTGCAGCGGCTTGCGCCAGGCCGTCAGCACCCGGTCCATCGCAGCATCAAAGTCCTGCTGCGTAGCCTGCGGCATGACAAAACCCGTGCCGACCGTGAGCCGCGCATTCACGTCCTGCACCGTGTCCGCCAAGCCCCCTGTGCGGGTGACGACAGGAGGGGTTCCATACGTCTGGCTGTACATCTGGTTCAGGCCGCAGGGTTCAAACCGGGACGGCATGAGAAAGCAGTCCGCCCCCGCCTCGATCTGGTGCGCAAGGCCCTCATCAAAGCCCGCAGTGCAATGCACCTGGCCTGGATGCGCCGCCGCCAACGCTGCCAATGCCTGCTCCAGCGCTGCATCCCCCTGCCCCAGCACCACCAGTTGCGCACCACGGCTCAGACAGCCCTCTGCGCCTGCCAGCACCAGGTCCACGCCCTTTTGCTCGGTCAATCGCCCCACCAGCCCCAGCAGGGGCCCGGGGGCCGACTGCAGGCCACAGCGCTCGCGCAGCGCAGCCTTGTTCAGGGCCTTGGGGGTCAGATGGTCTGCGCTGTAATGCGCCACAATGAACGGGTCTGTGGACGGGTTCCATACCTGCGTATCGATGCCATTGAGGATGCCGAGCAACTGGCCGCGACGCTCATGCAGCACCCCCTCCAGCCCGCAGCCATGCGCAGGCTCCAGGATTTCGCGGGCGTAGGTCGGGCTGACGGTGGTGATGGCATCGGCATACTGCAGGCCCGCCTTCAGCATGGAAATGCGTCCCCAGAACTCCGCCCCATGCATGGACCGGTGGGGTGGCAACACATCCACCGCATCGGCCACATCCATGGGAAACACGCCCTGGAAAGCCAGGTTGTGAATGGTGATGACACTTCGCGCGCACGATGCATCAGCCTCGCGGCGTTGATGGAGGTACAGCGGCGCCAGGCCGCCGGGCCAGTCATTGGCGTGCACGATATCTGCCTGCCAGCCCAGCGGTGATGCCGCAGAACCTAGCAGCGCTGCCGCATGCGCCAGCAACCCAAACTGCTGCGCCTGGACATGCGGGCTGGCTCCGGCAGGATGGGCGTAAGGGGTCGTCGCCCGGCTGTACAGCGCAGGGCAGGACAGCAGCAACAGAACCCCGCCAGAGCGCCTTACCTGCAGCAACTGCGCCGCGGGCCAAGGCCCCTGCGGTGGCACATCCACAGTGCGCTCCAGCACCCCATGCACCTGCATCCCTGCGTAGGCAGGCATCAGGGTCATCACATCGCACCCCAGCGAGGCAAGGGCAGCGGGCAGGGCCGCACTCACGTCCCCCAAACCACCCGTCTTGACCAAGGGCGCGCACTCGGGCGTCACAAACAGAATTTTCATAACGAGGACTGCATCACCAGCAACGCAAAGGGCAGGCGACCACCGCACTGCCCCATTGGCCCCATCAGCCCCACCGGGCCCAGCACTTCGTCCAGCAACAGGCGGGGTGCGCTGGGCAACCTGGCACCTGTCATCCAGTCACTCCAGCCCTCGGCCTTGGCCAAGGCCGGGTGCGCTTCGGCCAACGACACCTGGGTATCACCCCATTCACCCTTGCAACGCTCGTCCCACTCCGCCAGCAGCCTGGCACACACCAGCACCACCGCTTGCCCTCCCTGGATACGGGCATAGGCCAGCACATGGCGGGCCGCGCTGCCCTCCACCGCCAGGGGCAGGTACATGGCATCGCGCAGCCACTCTGCACACTGGGCCCTGAGCTGCAACAGCCGCCAGGTCACCAGCTGCTTGGCGGCATCGGGCATGGCCCCAGTGGAGCCCAGCACGCGTTTCCAATCTTCCTCGCCGGGATATCGCCCTTCTGCGTACAAGGACTGCAAGGGTTTCAACGCGGCATGCAGTGCTTCAAAGTCCACCGGATTGCGGTTGTCCGGGTCCACCAGCGTGAAATTCCACTGCTCGTACCCTTGATAGATGTCAGGCACGCCAGGTGCCGTGAGCTTGATGGCGACCTGACAGAGGCTGTTGCGAAAGCCATAAGGCGCAATCCGCTGCACCCAGTAGTGCAGCACCTGGCGAAACCGGTCGCTGTCCAGCGACTGCCCGACATAACGCAAAACAGCGCTTTCGTAGGTTTCGTTGGGAAACAGCCAGTGCGTCTGCAGCTTGGCCTCGCGCATGGCCTTGACCATGTAGCGCAGCACCCGCTCGCGAATGGACTGCAAGGCCTCGCCCTCGCAACCCTGCGCAGGCCAGATGCCCACCAGCGCCTGGAAAAAGGCCCACTGGTCGTGCGCGCTGGGCGCAGGCATGTCGTCCACCACCAGCTGAAAGGGTCTGGCGGTGTATTCGAGCACCTGCACCGTGGCTGCCCAATCGTCCACCATTTCAGACAGCACATTGAGCCGCGCTCGCACGTCTTCCGAGCGCTTGCTGTCGTGCGTGGAAGTGGCCAGCAGGCCATGGGGCGCATGGCGCGCCCGCTGGGCATTGGCATGGTGAAACGCGGCAACCGTCATGCCAAAACGCCGCGGCTCCGCGCCCACATCGTTCAGCGAGACCAGGCGCACATAGCGGTAGAACAGCGTGTCTTCCACGGCCTTGGCCATGACCGGTGCGGTGAACTGCTGCCACCGGCAGACAAAGCGCGCCCGCAGTTCTGGCGCAGGCCCCGGCTCGCCCAGCAGCACCCCGCGCACAAAGGCCAGCACACCGCCCTCTGCACTGCCCAGCCGCCTGCGCGCGGCAGCAATGGCCCAGTCAATGTGCTGCACATCCAGCGCGCCGGGAGCACTGCCGGCAACCACATAGGTGCGGTACACGGGGAACTGCGTGGCAATTTCCACCAGCGCAATGCGCAACTGGTTGCGGGTGAAGTCGCACACCCGCCGATCTGCCTGACTGATCTGGCCAAGCGTATTCACCAGCCACGCCAGGTCGCTATACAGCGAGGTTTCAATGATGAGCCGCTTGCATTCCCGGGCGGCTTCTTCAAAAGGCAACGCATCGCCCGTGAAGCCGGAGTACACCGCATCGAATGCATCCTGGGCCTCCGAATCGATCAGCACCGCATTCACCAGGCGCGCAAACCGGTAGCCCGTGCCGCCATGCACCTGCCAGCCCGCAGGCAGCGGCTCATGCTCGGCCATGATCTTCTCCACCACCAAGTACAAGGCGCGGGGTTCTATCCCCTGTGCCTGCTGCAATGTGGCATAGCGCTGCTGAAGCCGCTCAAAGTACTGCGCAGGGTCGGCAAGCCCGTCAGGGTGGTCGATGCGCAGACCCGAGATCTTGCCTTCCGCCAGCCAGCGGAACGGGAGGGCATGCACCGCGTCAAACACCTCAGGCCTGTCGGTGCGGATGGCGGCCAGGCCATTCACATCAAAAAAACGGCGGTAGTTGATGTCATCCCCCGCCACACGCCAGTCAGCCAAGCGGTACGCCTGGGACTGCAGCAGTCCGTCCAGCAACGCGAAGCTCGCCGCGTCCTGTGGATTGCCGTTGACCACCCGCAGCACAGAGGCGATCCAGTCCTGCACCCAGGCCAGCCGCGCGGCATATTCACCCAGCCGCTGCTGGTGCACTGCGGCGTCCCTGAGGCGCGTGGCACGAGCCTCCGTGTCAGGGTCATCGTGCCGGGGCAGGCTTGCAAAAGCGTTGGTGAGCGACTGCAGCCCCGCGAGGTCGGCAGGCTCCACCCCACCTGCCGCCACCGCGGGCAAAGGCACTGCACTGAGCATCTGCGCATAACTGCGCGGATCCAGCGGGAACGCCCTCTGCCAGTAATTGACCTCAAAGCGTCCGGTTTCATGGGCAAAGCGCACCTGCAGTTCGCCAGATTCCAGCACCCGGCCGTAGTGGTCGCCCAGCACCGGCAGCAACACCCGCGTCCCTGTCTGCGCGCTGGCGGGATGCCATTCGATATCGAAGGTCTGCGCGTGCGGGGACGACATGCCGTGCTCCAGCACGTCAAACCACCAGCGGTTTCCTGCATCGTCAATGCCCAGGTGGTTGGGCACGGTATCCAGCAATTGGCCCATGCCATGGCGCTGCAGGGCCTCGCACAAGGCTGCGTGCTGCTCGGCTGTGCCGATTTCGGGGTTCAGACTCGTGGGGTCAATACCGTCGTAGCCATGGTTGCTGCCGGGCACGGCTTTCAGATAGGGCGATGCGTACAGATGGCTGATGCCCAAAGCATGCAGGTACGGCACGGCAGCCCGCGCCTGATCAAAAGTGAACTGCCTGTTGAACTGCACACGGTAGGTAGCCCACGGGACATTGGCCGTCGCAAGGTCTGGCAGCCCGCCTGCGGGCCCTTGGCGTGGAGCCAGCTCCCGCTCCTGGCGTATGGCGGAAGTGATCTCCGCAAAGAAGGGGTTGGCAGCCAATACCTCCAGCGTACAGCCCATGCGATGTCGCCAGTTGGGGTGAATGGCTTCGGTGGTTCCGGGCACGTTGGCCTGCTCGCGCTGACCCAGCAGGTCTTCCAGTTGCACGCCCATCAGCATGCAGGGGGTGCGGGCCAGCAAGCGGTGCACTGCGGCGGCCAGCGCAGGGGTCATCTCGGGCACGGAGTGCGCATCCAGGGCCATGCCCTGCGGCAAAAGCCCTTGGGCGTCCAGCGCGGCCAGCAGGTGGGTTCTGTCGTGCGCCCGCGCCAGCTGGGCCTGCAGATGGGCATCACCCTTCAGCCAGCCCAGCGCGACGTGCACGGCCAAGTCCGCCCCAGCCCAGTAGCCGGTCAGGGTGGGCAAGTCATGCGTGCTGACCACGGCCAGTGCGAGAGGCGGCCATTGCTCTGGAGGACGAAAGGCGCCGCCGTCCTGGCGCTCAAAAATGAGGGGACGGTAAGAGAGCATGGACCGCGCGCCCATGGCCTCGCGCATGGCAGGGGCCACATTACCCAGGTCTTCACCAATGACCATGCACTGGTGTCGGTGGCTCTCTATGGTCATGACGGCCAGCAGGGCCTGCAGGGGGTAGTCCACATAGGTGCCCCCCTGTGGTCCCGTCCAGAACAGGCGCATGAGCGCCATCACATGGTCCATGCGCAAGGCGCCCGCCGGGGCCATCACGGCGGACAGCAGCTGCTGGAACGGAAGAAAGTCTGCCGCAGCCAGGGCGACGGGGTTGAGCGGAGGCAATCCCCAGTCCTGCCCCTGCGGGCTGAGCGGATCCGGGGGCGCACCGATGTTCATGCCCCGGGCATAGAGCGAAGGCTCCACCCATGTGTCGGCACCACCATCTGCAGCCCCTACCGCCAGGTCGCAGTAGAGACCGATAGGCATGAGCTCACGGGCTTTTGCTGCAGCCTGAGCGAGCTGCTCATGCGCGATCCACTGAAGCCAGAACTGAAATGCCACGCTGTCGGCATGTTCACGCACAAAGGCCTTGGTGGCAGCGCCGTGCGGGTCCTGCAGTTCGGGGGGCCACGCTGGCCAGCCCCACACAGACGGGTCCGCCGCGTGCAGGACGCCCTGAATGGCTTCAAAGCGTGCGTGCCCCGCAAGCGTTTTCTCATGCATCGCACAAAAGGCATCAAACGCGGTGCCACGCAGGCCTTCCCCTTGCCATGCTGTGCGCCGGAAGGTCTTCCAGAGCCGCTCCAGCACCGCCTTCTTGAGGTGGGCAACCGCCGCGTAATCCACCGCAGCACTGGCCTGGACCGCCTGCAGCTGGGCGCGAAAGCCTGGCTCCTCACGCAGCTGTGCCGTGTCAGGGCATTGAAGGTATTCCGGCACGGCCGTCACATCAATATGCAGCACATTGAGCGCCAGACGACTGCTGGGGCTGTAGGGGCTGGCCGCCTCAGGCTGCCACGGGCGCAGCGCATGGAGCGGGCTCACGCCCACAAATGCGGCGCCTTGCGCGGCGGCCAAAACGATGCACTGCCTCAGGTCGCTAAAGTCGCCAATGCCCCAGCTGTGTTCAGACCGCAGCGCATACATCTGCGTGGTGATGCCCCACCAGCGCTGGCCCTGCTGCAGTTCGGCAGGAAGCCAGCACTGGGCCGGTGCCACCAGCACCAGCCTGTTCATGGATGCAGCACGCAGCCGGTAATAGCCCGCGCGCACAGTGGACGGCAGCAAGGCCGCATCGCCGTGGCCTGATAGTGCAGGGGGCGCATCAGCCTGCTCCAGGTCGTACAGCGCCCAAGATCCTGCCGCCAGCAAAGGCTGGCTGTACTCCTCACCTTGGGTCACGATATGCATGGCAGCATGCTGCGAGGCGTCGGCATGCTGGCCCATGGCCTGAAGGGCCATATCCATGACCTGCGGGCTGACCTCGACCCTTTCGCCCCAGAAGCCTGCGTAGTGGTCCGCAATACCTGCGCGACGGGCACGCTGTGGCCCATCTACAGGCAAACCTGCTTCCTTGTCGTCACCAACACTCATGGAGTTCCTTCTGTGCATGTCCAACGGGCTGACCAGGGTTGCCAGACCGCCGGGGCGCCGTCCGGCAAAGAAGCCCAGCCGTGCTGGAAGACGGTGGTTCCTTCGGGTTGCGGAGGCACCAATGCGATGGGCACAGGCCCCAGGTTCATCTCCAGCCACCAGCATCTGCCCTGCTGGTAGCGCCACCCCACCCGCAGGCCGCGCTCTCCCACGCGCTCTGCCATGTGACCATGGGTTTGCAGCCGATGGGCATAGGGCTGCAGGCACTGCCTGCGCACGTCCAGGGCCTGACGCAACAACTCGCTGCGGCGGCGGCCTTCGGGTAGCTCCGCCTGTACCCAGTCGAGGCGGCTGGTCAGCAGCGTGGATTCACTGCAGGGGTCAGGCAGGGATTGCCCGTCTGCGGCCACGAGCCCGAACTCCCGCTGCCGCCCGGCCCGGACCGCTTCGCGCAGTTCACCTTCCCAGCCTGCAAAGTACAGAAATGGGGTGGTGGCACCAAACTCATCGCCCATGAAGACAAGCGGTGTCGCCGGTGTCAAAAGAGCCAGCAGCAGGGCCAGCTCTGCCACAGGCTCATCCACCAGGGCCGATAGCCGCTCGCCCTGTGCGCGGTTGCCAATCTGGTCATGGTTGCCCACAAAATGCACCAGCGAAGTCAGCGGTACCGGCCGCTGTGCAATGTCTGCCGCCTGGCCCTCGGGAAACGCAAATCCGTGGGTAAAGACCCGGGCCAGCAGCCCGACAGGGTCTGCAGAAAACCTCGCGTAATAGGTCTGTGATTCCCCCGTCAGGGCCACGTGCAGGGCGTGGTGAAAGTCATCATTCCACTGCGCGTCATAACGCCCCACCTGCGAAGGAGAGGCAGCAGCTTCGTCGGGCAGTAGCCGGGTAGTCTGGTTCTTTTCGTTCTCCAGCACCAGATGGACGCGCCGACCCGCCGCCTGCGCCCATTGGCTCACGCGGCTGTGCAGCTCCTGCAATATGTCCGGCTGGCTTTCGTCTGCAATCGCGTGCACCGCGTCCAGACGCAGCCCATCCATGTGAAACTCCTCCAGCCAGTACAGAGCGTTGTGTATGAAGAACTCGCGCACCACCTCGCACCCTTCTCGGTCGAAGTTGATGGCTGGCCCCCAGGGACTGTCGTGGCGGGTTGAAAAAAACGAGGGGGCATACAGGGGCAGGTAATTGCCATCTGGCCCAAAGTGGTTGTAGACCACATCCAGAAATACGCACAGCCCCAGTGCGTGCGCGGCATCCACCAGATATTTCAGTTCCTCGGGCGTTCCGTAGCGAGGATGCGGAGCAAAAGGCAATACTCCGTCGTAGCCCCACCCCCACGCGCCGCCGAAGGTGGCCAGCGGCATCAGTTCAATGGCGGTGAAGCCCAGTGCTGCCAGGCGCGGCAACTCCGCCGCCGCTGCGGTGTACGTGCCTGCCGAAGTGAAGGTGCCTACATGCAATTCATAGAACACCAGCTCGCACCAGGACCGCCCCTGCCAGTCCTTGCGATGCCAGCTGTAGCGGGCCGGGTCTCCCACTGCGCACAGCCCGTGCGGGCCTTCTGGGGCATGACGGGCTGCGGGGTCGGGAACATGCTGGTGCTGACCCTTCACGTCCACCACCCACTGGTAGAGAGTGTCTGGCGTGGCCTGCGCAACCTGCAGCTGCCACCAGCCCCCGGGCGTCTGCTGCGCTGCAAGCGTTTGTTCGCCGGAATCCATCCTTGCATCGACCAGGCGTAAACCTGCCTTTTGCGCTGCGGGAGCCCACAGCCGGAATTCCACGCCGCCTTGCGCGAGCAACTGGGCGCCAAAAGGCATGCAGTGTCCCCGCAGGGGCGATGAATGCTCCGTAAGGGCTGCTACCGGGGTGGTGCTCATGGCTGACCTTCTTGTGCCCGAGGCCCCTGTGAAGTGAACATGGCCATGGAATGCGCAAGCAAGGTGTAGGTCCGGCCTTCGATTTCACCTTCCACAGCGGGTGGGCCTTCAGCGTCGTCGCCCTCAGCATTCGCTGCCCCATCCGTTGGCGTGGCCTCGAAGGGGCTGTCCCCGGTAAGCCACACCTGCCAGTCGCGGGTATCCAGCCGCAACACCCAGTTTTCCGTTGCGTCAGTAGGTAGCGTGAACGTTACTTCGTCCGCAGAGCTGTTGAACAGCAGCAGCACCGAAGCATCCGTGGGGCTGGCACTTTGCATCCATGCGGCCACGCACCGTACAGCAGGGTCGTTCCACTCGTCCACATTCATGGCCAGGCCCCACACGCTGTACCAGTGCACAGTGACCTGCGCAGTGGTGCCCGCAGGATGCCGCTGCCAGGCTATGGGGCGCACTACGGGCAGATGGCAGCGCAGGGCAATCAGGTCTCGCACAAAGTCCTGCAACGGCTGGTGCCGGGCAGCACGCTCCCAGTCAAACCAGGAAATCTCGTTGTCCTGGCAGTAACCGTTGTTGTTGCCCCGCTGGGTGCGCCCCAGTTCATCCCCGCCCAAAAGCAGCGGAGTACCGTGAGAAAGGAAAAGCGTCGCCAGCAGGTTGCACACCTGTCGCTCGCGCAATGCCAGGATGGCCGGGTCATCCGTGTCGCCCTCTGCGCCGCAGTTCCAGCCACGGTTGTGGTTTTCTCCATCGCGGTTGTCTTCGCCGTTGGCCTCGTTGTGCTTATGGTTGTAGCTGACCAGATCCGCCAGAGTGAACCCGTCATGCACCGTGACGAGGTTGACGCTGGCTGTAGGCCTGCGCCGCCGAGGCTCCAGCAGGTCTGCAGAACCACACAGGCTGGCGGCAAAGCCAGACAGACTGCCGTCTGCATTGGCCCAGTAGTCACGCACGGTATCCCGGTAGCGGCCATTCCATTCCATCCAGCCCGCCGGGAACCCACCCAGTTGGTAACCGTTGTGGCCCAGATCCCAGGGCTCGGCAATCAGCTTCACACGCGAGAGCACCGGGTCCTGCGCAATGGCTGCAAAAAAGGGGGAGCGCCACGAAAAGTCTCCTGCCGCATCGCGCCCCAGGGCTGATGCCAGATCAAAGCGAAACCCATCCACATGCATTTCCTGCACCCAGTAACGCAGACTGTCCAGCACCAAGCGCAACGCGGGCGGGCTGCTGGTGTCGAGCGTGTTGCCGGTCCCGGTCACGTCGCTGCAATACCGCACGTCGTCGGCCAGCCGGTAATAGGCGGCATGGTCTATCCCCTTGAGGCTGAGGGTGGGACCGAGGTGATTGCCTTCTCCGGTGTGGTTGTAGACCACGTCCAGAATGACTTCCAGCCCCGCTTCGTGCAGTGCCTTGACCATGGCCTTGAACTCGTCCACACCGCCATCCTGGGCCTGGGATGCGCGGGTGGCATAGCGCGGCTCTGGCGCGAAGAAGGCGATCGTGTTGTACCCCCAGTAGTTGCTCAGGCCCTGCTCCACCAGCCGCAGGTCGTCCATGAAGGCCTGCACGGGCAGCAGCTCGACACTGGTAACGCCCAGGCGCAACAGGTGCCCGATTGCCGGCGCGCTGGCCAGCCCTGCGTAAGTGCCACGCAGCGCCTCGGGTACCGCGTCCATGGCCTGGGTAAAGCCCTTGACGTGGACCTCGTAAAACACGGTCTCTGCGGCTGACACACGAGGTGGCTTGTCGTCACCCCAGTCAAACTGCGACCGGACCACCCGGCACTGTGGTGCCGAGTGACCGTTGTCGCGGTCCGTGAGTTGCAGGTCTTCTTCGGGTGCTCCCAGCACATAGGCAAACTGGTCTGGAGCCCCCTTCACCGGCGCAGCCAGCGCACGTGCATAGGGGTCGAGCAACAACAGCGCCGGGTTGCAACGCAAACCCGCAGTCGGCTCGTAGGGGCCATGCACCCTGAGCCCGTAACGCTGACCGGGTCGCAGGCCATGCACAAAGCCGTGCCAGATATCGTCGGTAAAGCCTGGCAAGGCGATGCGCGCCGTTTCCCTGCCGTCGGCGTCGAAAAGGCACACCTCCACACGCTCGGCAATGCGTGAATGCACTGCAAAGTTGATGCCCCGGTTTTCATAAACGGCACCCAACGGAAGAGACCGCCCTTCACTCACACGGTGGCGAACGGTACGCGAACGCTTGGGGGGTAAGCCAGGCGCCTGTGATGTCTGCACAGCAACATTCATGCGGCGGCCTGCAACTCGCTCGGGTACAACTCTGCCGGACTCCCTGCCTGCAACGCAAGACGCGGCCTGGCACTGGGCAAGCGGCTTGCGGCCGTGCGAGCCGGAAAATAGCCGCGCGGCACCACAACGATTCCGCTGGGCGTGACGTGGAAACGCTTGCGGTCGGCCATGAGGTCGAAGCCGATGCGCTCGTCTCCCGGAATGTCGTTATCCTGGTCCACGATGGCCCTGCGCACCCGTGCCCCGGCGCCGATGCGGGACCGCTCCATCACGATGCAGTGCTCCAGCTGGGCCCCCCGCTCCACCAGTACCGAGCGCCGCAGCATGGCGTGGTCCAGTGATGCGCCATCCACGATGCTGCCTGACCCGACCACCGAGCGGTGCAGCACCCCGTTTTCGATCTGTGCCGACTCGGCCTGGTCGGGGCTGGCATAAATAGGCCACTGCCGGTTGGTCATGCGAAAGCGCGGCGCAGCACCCAGGGTGTCAAAGTGGGCCTGGTAATAGGCGTCTATGGTGCCCACGTCGCGCCAGTAACCATGTTCCTCATACGGGGCGACGCCCGGGATGCTGTTGGTGTGAAAGTCATAAGCCATCAGGCGGTGCGACTGCAGCATGCGCGGAAGAATGTCGCGCCCAAAATCGCTGTGCCCCGCGGCATGCGCCTTGTGAAGGGCGTCCAGCAGCACATCTGCATTGAAAAGGTAATTCCCCATGGAGGCCAGCGCATGGGTAGAGCTGCCCGGCATGGGCTGGGTGGTCGCAGGCTTTTCCACAAACTGCCGTATGCGGTGCTGCGCATCAATGTCCACAATGCCGACCTGGCTGCATTGCGCCAGCGGCACGGGCAAGGTAGCCACGCTCACATGGGCCTTGCTGCTGATGTGGAAGTCCACCATCTGGCGCACATCCATGCGGTAGATGTGATCGGCTCCAAACACGGCCACGATGTCGGGCTGAAAGTTCTCGATGAGGTGGATGTTCTGGTAAACCGAGTCGGCCGTACCCTGAAACCATTCCGGCCCATTGCGCATTTGCGGAGGCACCACCGTCACGAAGTGCTCGGGAATGAACCGGGTCATGGTCCAGGACTGGCGAATGTGCTCAATGAGCGATTGCGATTTGTACTGCACCAGCAGGTAGATGGAATAAATCTCTGAATTGACCAGGTTCGACAGCACAAAGTCGACGATCCGGTGCTTTCCATTGAAGGGGACTGCAGGTTTGCAGCGCTCAGCCGTCAATGGGTGAAGGCGGGAACCTTCTCCTCCGGCCATGACGATGGCAAGTACGTTGCGGGTGCGTGACATGGGGGACTCCAGTGCTGAGGTCAGGTGGAGCTGCCCGAGGAGGCAGCCGGGGAAGAACCGGGAAAAGAGACGACGTGTGTGGGTACGTCCATCTGCACGCGGCCTGCGGACGCGTCTTCGTCTGAACGGGCGACTCCATGGCCTTTGCAACCCCGAGATTCAAGGTCTGCATTGGAGAGATCGGAGGACGACTGCGCCATGCGACGGGCGCAGGTGGAGCAAGAGGGTGAGATGCAGGAATTTGGCATGGACAGGACCCGAAAGGAGCCCCATGGTCTGCCGCGCCTGTACACCTGGTTGCAGGGATTTACACAAACAACCTGTAGGTGCATGCCTACCTGGACAGTGAGAACGCAGCGGGCATCCGTGTTCAAACAGCCCAAAAACAAACGGGCCCTGCACTCTGGGTGCAAGGCCCGTGACGGAACAGCCTTTCTTATCGCAGGCTCAGGGTCTGCCGCTTCCAGGCAGGGTCCTGCCAGCGCTGAAAGAGCGGCAAGGCAGCCACATCACCCGTGACGCGCTCCGTGGTCAATCCGTCCAGTCGCACCACTTCAAAGCTCTTGCGGTAACGCCCTTGGGCGCGGGCCTCCTTGGACACCAGCATCTGCTGACCGCCCGGCACCCAGCCCGCCCATTCAGACACACCCGTTTCGGGGGTGGTGGCGGCGGGCGGCAACACGTCGGCTACCCAGCCACCTTCGCTCTTGCGCAGCACCCACAACTCGCGCCATCCCTCCATGGGTTGCACTGCCAACGCCACGGCGGTGCCCTCCCGGTTGGTGCTTGCCGAAGCGGTCCACACCACCCCATAGGTGCAGCGGCGCAGCAGGGGGGCCTTGGCACCATGCAGGGCGTCTACCAGCAGTACACAGGTTTCGCCGGGTGCTCCAGGTTCCGTCAGCACCGTGGGGCGAGCGCCGATTGCAGCCTGGGAAGTCACCGGGGGAATCAGGGCCAAGCGTACGGCACTCACGCGCATGGCGGCATCGTTGTAGGTGCTCTGGTCGTCATCCGGCAGGTCCACCTTACTCACCCCGGAAAGCTCGGTCAGAGCCCGCGCTGCGGCCGCCGCCACTGCGGGGTCGGCGCCGGGGCCCGCGGAACTCTTGCGCGCCTGTTGAAAGGCCATGGCCCCCCACACGCTGGCGCGGCGCATCTGCACACGGTTGCGCAGGTAGCCAGGCAACCCCGCCACATCCACCCGCTCCAGCACATCCGCCTGCCAGGAGGTCAGCTTGGCGCGTTCATGGGCGGGCAGATCGGGGTTGATGCACTCGGGGCGCGTCAACGCCAGCGCTGCGCGGGCCCGTTGCTCCGCATCCGACGCGGGCATGGCCAGCAGGCGACGGAAGGCCTCGCCTTCGTAGCACACCTGCATGCGCCCTTCCACCTCGTAGGTGGCAAACCGCACGCCATAGCCGCTGGCCACATCCAGATGGGCCGACAGCGTTGCGCCCGACGCCTTGCCTGGCACAGCCACCGATGCACGGCGCGCCAGTCGATCCGCAAAGGTGCCCAGGGCATCCAGGGCCTGGGCGCCTTCGATGCCCGTCAATACCTTGGCGGGCGCAGCTTGCAAATAGGCGGCGGTAAGGCCAATCCCCAAAGCCTCGGCTCCCGGTGTTTCCTGCACAAAGCGCAGCACCGCCAGCAAGCCGGGGCCTTCTGCCTCATTTAACGCCAGCCTGCGCACATCGCTGGCGCGGATGAAACCACCCCGCTCCCGCTTGTGGTCCCACACCTGCAGGTAGTCCAGGCGCTCGGCCCGCACTTCCAGGACTTCGCCCTGCCACAGGCTCGCCTGCTGCTGGGCACCGTCGCGCGGCGCGGCGCGCAGGGTGGCTTGGTCCTGCACCACGATGGCAGTGCCCAACGTGGTTGTCGATACCGGTGCAGATACTGGTGCCGATGCGCCAGGGGCCGATGCAGGAGGTGTCGCCGCCGAGGCTACGGTAACGGCAGCACAGGCAATCGCTGCAACGAGCGTGAGCGTGGTGATCTGCATGGTCATTGCTCCGTCGTGGCATTGGCAGAGGCGTCTTCAGCCACAGCTGCGTTTGGGGCAGTTTGGGCTTGCGCCGAAGCATTGCGGCTGCCGCCCAGCAACGCTGCGCCGATGAAATCGCCATTGGCAGGGGGCGGCGCGATGATGACCTGGATCTTGTCCGAGAGCTTGTCGGCCAGGGTCTTCTGGATCAGCAGCGGATGCTTGGTGACCAGGGCGCCCTCGCGCGCCATCTGCTCGGCGTTCACCTTGCCAATCCGGTCCATGCGGTAGGCCTCAGCCTCGGCCAGCTTCTGACGTGCGTCTGCCTCGCCGTTGGCTTCAATGCGGCGCGCTTGGGCCGCACCTTCCGCGGCCTTCACCCGGGCTACCCGCTCGGCTTCGGCCTCCAGCTGGCGCTGCTCGATCTGGCGCTGCTTGAAGGGCAGCACATGCTTCATGGCCTCTTCCTGGGCGCGGGCCGCAATCACCTGTTCACGGGCAGCGGCCTCGGCCGCTACTTCGCGGCGCACCTTCTCGGCGGCAGCGTCCAGTTCGGTTTCCTTGACGCGCTTGTCCTTGAGCTCCAGGGTGTAGCGCATCTTTTCCGAAGCCAGTTCCTCGGCCAGCAGGCTGTCCATGCCCCGGCGGTACTCGGCGGGCAGATCGACCTTGCCGATCTGGATGCTGCGCAGGGTCACACCATCGGCAGCCAGGCGGGTGCGCAGTTCGGACTCGATGGTCTGGGCGATCTCTGCGCGCTTGGTCGAGAAAATCTCCCGTACCGTGTAGCGGGCAAACACCTTGTAGACCAGACCTTGCACAGCAGGCTCCACCACGTCCACACCGACGTTTTCAGGAAGGTTCCCTGCCTTCACCGCGGGCGATGCGGGGTCCAGGGCATAGCGCACGCTCAGGTCCAGGCCGAACGACAGGCCTTCCACAGACTGCAACGGTGCGCTGCCATTGGCCTGCCGCATGGCCTCGGGGCGGTAGCTCTGGTCACGCAGGGAGTAAATGCGAACGGTGTGCAAACCAGGCACTACCCATACAGAGCCATCGCGCCACAGGCTGACGCTGCCAGTGAACTGGTTCAGCCTCAGGGCCAGCTCGCCCTGCGCGAGGTGTTGCACGGGCGGGTGGCGATACACCATGAGGCCTGCGGCCGCAATGGCCGTGCCCACGGCCAGCCAGCGTACCGTGCGGGCCGTAGGCAAAAGATAAGACCACTGGATGCGGGCGACCGAGGGCATGGCTCGCTGGGTGCCGGACGCATCGCTGCCTGGAACAGGGTGAGAAGGGCTTGGCGAAGCATCCTGCGCCGTGGCCGATGTTTCGGCATCCAGAACGGGGTCCGCGCTGTCGCCCTGCAGCGATGGGGATTTGCGACCCTTCAGGGTCTGCACGATGCGGTTCCAGGTGAATTTCATGGTGGCCTCTCTTGGGTGATTGACGGTTTGTTGTCTGTTTCTGGCCATCCCGGGAAGGGCGGCTCATTGAAGACAGATTGTTCGAATTCACCCCGGAAGCAACAATGCGGCACCACGGTCATTGCGCTCACACTGGCAGCACGAATGTTCCGACCCCGGAAGAAAAACTCACACCAGGAGGTCTTGCCGGTCGGGATAATGCGTCGATCCCGTCGCATACAAAGCCTTGCATGACCCGTATTGCCATCGTCGAAGATGACCTGCCCACCAGCAACCAGCTGGCCGGGTGGATTCGCAGTGCCCGCAGCGGCATCGTGATTGACCAGTGGTTTACCCGCGATGAGGCCGAAGCAGCGCTGGCCCGCGAGCATTACGACGCGGTGGTACTGGACATTGAACTGGGGCGCGAGCGGCATGCGGGCGTGGCCCTCATCAACGCCATCAACAAACTGCGCCAGGGCACGCCGGTGCTGGTGGTGTCCGCCATGCCTGCGGCCATTTACCGCAGCATCATGAAGGCGCTGGACGCCTGGGACTACCTGCAAAAGACGACGTTCGAAGAAGCCGACTT
Source organism: Acidovorax sp. DW039 (assembly GCF_037101375.1). Lineage (NCBI taxonomy): Bacteria > Pseudomonadati > Pseudomonadota > Betaproteobacteria > Burkholderiales > Comamonadaceae > Acidovorax > Acidovorax sp. DW039. The sequence goes on from NZ_AP029019.1 coordinate 4,388,357, forward strand.
CATCGAAACCTTCCTCGACATTCTGCGGACTACCCAGCGCACCCCCACAGCCCCGGCGGCGGCCGCAGCGGCACCTGCCGCAGAGCCGCTGGTGCTAGACCCACTATGGCAACGCACTCCCACCTGGCAGGGTGAACGCATCAACCTGCCCCTCACGGCCCAGCGCATCCTGGCGACGCTGTACCAGCGGCGGGGCGAAGTGGTGTCTTACGACGAGCTGTTTGAGGTGGTCAAAAGCGGGCGCAACCGCGACAACGTGCGCAAGCATGTCAGTACCATCCGCGAGGCGCTGCGCGAGGTGGACCCCAGCTTTGAGGGCATTGAAAACGTGCCCATGCGGGGCTTTCGCTGGGTGGGCCGGGCGGCCTCCCGTGGGTAGACCATTCACACCGCCATGAAACGCCTGCTGCCCTCCAGCCTGGAGCTTCCGCGTCTGGAAATGCCGCGCCTGGGTTTGCGGGCGTTTCGTCTGCGTATTCTGGTGCGCAGCGTGTTTCTGTTGCTGGCTTTTGCCACCGTGGCGCTCAGCGTGGTGCTGCTGCGAGAGGAAAAGGAGCGAGCCTGGAAAAGCTACCAGCATGGGTTTGAACGCAGCCAGGCGGAGGTAATGGCGCGGCTGCGTCATCCGTCGGGTCAACTGGCACTGCTCAACGCCGGCCACCAGGCCCAAGGGGTCACCCCTCTGGCGCCCTTGCTGCTGCCCTACGCAGCCATTGATTTTGATGATCCGCACAAATCACAGCAGGCAGTGGAGATGGCGGGCTGCTCGGTGCAGTACCCCGACGGTTCTTCGGTGTGCGCGGCGATCGGCAACAACCCGTACGCCGGGGGCTTCATTTACATCGTGGGCAGCTTCTATGCGGGTGAGCTGGTGCCGCGCGAGCGCGGGGCATTGGTGCTGGCAGAGGCCCACCGCGCCCGCATCTCGCTGGACATACGGGGCACCAGCTACCAGTGGGTCGCACCGTTCGAGGCCATGTCCAGCCTTGGGAGCCCCGGCGGAGCCCGCGGCCGGTTGACCGGGTTTGTGGATACCGGAGCCCCTCAGCTGGACGTTCGCGCCCGCCCGGTGCGTGACTTTCGCGGCTGGCTCTGGCAAAACGGACAATGCCGCGATGGCAGCACCGTGCGGCCCGACTGCCTGCGGCGGACCTTCTACTCCGTCCGCCTTCCAGTGGAAGTGTTTCGGGAAGCCCTCTTTCGCAAGGACGAGAAGCTGATCTGGCCCCCCGAAGACCTGGGGCACATGCGCCTGCACGTGCAAATGCTGGGTGCCGGGGAGTCGTCTCCCGTGCTGTTTGACAGCAACACTTCGGGCGCGCAACTGACGGCATCGCTGACCGAGGTTTCCCGCAGTCTGCTGCAGGGGGAGCGGGTGCAGATCCGCAAGATGGGAGCGGATGAGGCTACCGCACTCACCCTCAAGGGTTCGGACGTGCATGCGGAACCTTCCTCGCCCTGGCTGATTCGCCTGATTGGCTGGCTGCCACTGGACAGCACCGAGCCCCTGCCCGCGGCCCCTGAAGGACTCGACATTCTGGACACCCCCACCGGCAACTACGTGGTGAAGTTCACGGGCAACCTGCGCGGCGTGGAACATGGCCTGGCGGCGGTGGCCACGCGCATGTCGTGGTACCTGATGGCCATGCTGGGGGCCATCGCTCTTGCGTGGTTGATCGTGGAGGTGGGGTTGATACGCCGGGTGACAGCCCTCACGCGCCGCGCGGCTGCTGTGTCGTACAACGTGCAACCGGGGCACATCGGACCCCGGCTCGGAGATTTGGATGTGTCCGACCTGCGAGGCTCCGATGAGCTGGGCATTCTGGCCGGAGGCTTGGCCGACCTGCTGCAGCGGGTCAAAGACGATCTGCAGCGAGAACAGCTACGCGCCCAGCAGGAACGTGACATGTGGCATGCCGTGGGCCACGAGATCATGTCGCCCCTGCAATCGCTGATGGCCCTGCACGGCCCGGAGACCCCAGGCCACCGCTATGTCCAGCGCATGCAGCAAGCCATTCATGTGCTGTACGGCACCGCCTCGCCAGCAGAGGCATTGCAGGCCGCCAACGTACCTGAAGGTCGGCTGGATCTGCACGACTTTCTGCGCAACGTGGCCGACAACGCCCACTTTGCGGGGATTCTGGATGTGCGGTACGTGCCACCGAACCACACAGCAGGAGCAGTCATCGTGCGGGCGGACGAGTTTGCGCTGGAGGATGTGGTGACGCACATCCTGCGCAATGCAGACCGCTACCGGCCTGCAGGCACGCCCATCACGCTCAGCCTGACTGCATCGGAATCCACCGCCAGCGCTACCCTGCACAACCAGGGCTCCACCATCGCGGAAGACCTGCTGGAGCGGATTTTTGAACTGGGGGTGTCAGACCCCAGCCTGCCCCTTCCTGCCGGAGAAGGAGAGCACAGAGGCCAAGGCCTTTTTGTGGCCAAAACCTATATGGCCAAGATGGGGGGCACGATCAACGCCCGCAACACCGACGATGGCGTGGCGTTCGTGCTGACCTTTCAGCGGCTCGGGTAAGCCCCACCGAAGGGGGGAACGCTTCCCGAGGCGCCACTCCCTGAAAGGCTCAGGCGGCCAGCTGGGCACGCATGGCGTCGATCACGCCCTTGTAGTCCGGTTTGCCGAAGATGGCGCTGCCCGCCACGAAGGTGTCGGCACCGGCATCGGCCACGCGGCGGATGTTGTCGGCCTTGATACCGCCGTCCACTTCCAGGCGAATGTCCTTGCCCGAGGCGTCGATGCGCTTGCGCACGGCTTCGATCTTGCGCAAGGCAGAGTCAATGAAGCTCTGGCCGCCAAAACCGGGGTTCACGCTCATGATGAGGATGAGGTCGATGTCCTCGATCACCCAGTCCAGCACATCCAGCGGCTCTGCGGGGTTGAACACCAGACCGGGCTTCACGCCCTTGGAGCGGATGGCCTGGATGCTGCGGTGCACGTGGCCCGAGGCGTCAGGGTGAAAGCTGATGTAATCCGCACCCGCTTCGGCAAACGCGGCGGCCAGTGCATCCACGGGCTGGATCATCAAGTGCACATCAATCGGCACGGCCACACCCGCAGGGGTTTTGGCGTGGGGCTTCAGCGCCTGGCACACCATGGGGCCAAAGGTGAGGTTGGGCACGTAATGGTTGTCCATCACGTCGAAATGGATCCAGTCGGCGCCAGCGGCAATCACGTTGCGCACCTCTTCGCCCAGACGGGCAAAGTCGGCAGAAAGGATGGAAGGGGCGATGCGGTATGTGGGGCTCATACCCCCGATTGTCTCAAAGCTCGGCCTGCATGGGGTTTTCGGGGTGACCCGCCGCCACAAAACCTGACTGCACGGTTACCATCCGCCCCATGCCAAAGTACCAGTTTGCGGTAGAAGTTGTGCCCGAATACCTGCCCGAGCAATCCGAGCCCGAGCAGGAGGTTTTCAGCTTCGCCTACACCATCACGATCACCAACACCGGCGATGCGCCCGGACAGCTCATTTCGCGCCACTGGATCATCAGCGACGCGCGGGGCCATACCGAGGAAGTCAAAGGTCTGGGCGTGGTGGGGCACCAGCCCCTGCTCAAGCCGGGCGAGTCGTTCCAGTACACCAGCGGGTGCCGCCTGCGCACGGCCAGCGGCACCATGCACGGCACATTCCACTGCGTGGCTGAAGACGGGGAGCCGTTTGACACCCCCGTGCCCCTGTTCGTGCTGGAGGCCATCCACCACGGCCCTTCCGGCCAACCCTTGGGTGGAAGGGTTCTGCATTGAGCCGACCGACCGATCTCGCAGAAATCCTGACGGCACTGCAGCCGCAGGCAGACCTGGCCCGCCGCCACCTGTGGCTGATTCATTTGCTGGACTGGGTGCGGGGCAAGCGCGATTCAGTGCCTGCAGCGGTAGCCCGATTCCAGCTCTTTCTGGACGCGGTCGAAGCGCGACCAGAGCTGCAAGCCAGATTGAGAGCGTGGTGGGCCCAGCTCATGCATACGGTGGACATCACCACCTTGCTCGCAGATTTTGGATTTGCGCCTCGCACAGCGCTGATGAGCGAACTGGCCGCACGCCTGCGCACCAAGTGGCTGCCTGGCACGCCTGACACCATTGACGCCTCAGAACTGTTCGTACTGGCCATGCCCCACGCGTTCGACGCGCAGTGGGTGGGGGCGCTGGACGAATCGCAGCTTGACCGACTGGCGCGGCTGCTGGAGCCCATGGAAGAAGGCGGCCTCTCCCCCTGGCACAAGGCACTGCTCAACGCCATGACCTATTGCGCTGGGCAGATTCTCTCCACCGGCTTCGCGCCCGAACTGCGCCTGCGCATGAGCGAAGCCGCCCGCGATGCCCAGCCGTTCCACGCCCTCATCCGCGACGTGGAGAGCCTGCGGATAGAGGTGCAGCATGCCCTGCGCACGCCAGACCGCTTGAACGATGCAGCACAGCGCCTGCGCGAACGTCTGGAAGCCTGCCGCGCCGCAGCCTCCACGGTCTACACCCATTTTGAGGACAACGGTATCTCGGTGGGACTGGTCTTTCGCCTGAGGCAGCTGCGTGAGCGCATCCTGCGGGTGCGGCTGCTGCTGGACTGCCTGCTGTCGCCCAAGCCCGCGCTCGCCGCGGCCCGGCTGATGACTACCCTGGTACAGGTGGGGCAAGAGCGCCGCAGCCTGCGGGCGCTGCTGGCGTCCAACTCGTCGCTGGTGGCCGCCAAGGTGGCCGAGCGCAGCGCAGAAACGGGTGAGCACTACATCACCCGCACCCCGGCAGAGTACCGGTCCATGGTCCGCAAGGCGGCAGGCGGGGGGCTGGTGATTGCCTTCACAACGCTGGCCAAGTTTGCGCTGTATGCGCTGGCGCTCTCTGCATTCTGGGCAGGCTTTTGGGCGGGGTTCAACTACGCCGTGAGCTTTGTGCTGGTGCAGTTGCTGCACTTCACCGTAGCCACTAAGCAACCAGCCATGACGGCACCCGCCATGGCCGCCAAGCTCAAGGAGCTGGGCTCAGGAGAAGCCATCGAGTCCTTTGTGGACGAGATCACCCATCTGGTGCGCTCGCAGGTCGCAGCGGTGCTGGGCAATGTGCTGGTGGTGTATCCGGTCGTGCTGGGCATCTCGCTGCTGATGCTCCATACCTTTGGGCAGACACCCATCGGCGAAAAGCAGGCCTTGCATGTGCTGGAGTCCCTGCACCTGCTTGGTCCGTCCGTGTTTTTTGCAGCGTTCACCGGCGTGCTGCTGTTCGCCTCCAGCATCATTGCGGGCTGGGCTGAGAACTGGTTTGTGCTGGCCCGGCTGGACTCGGCCATCCAGTACAACCCACGGCTGACCCACCTGCTGGGCGAGCCCCGCGCCGCCCGCTGGGCCCAATTCCTGCGGGACAACATCTCGGGCTTTGCGGCCAATATTTCCCTGGGCTTCATGCTGGGGCTGGTGCCCGTCATTGCCACCTTCTTCGGCCTGGGGCTGGATGTGCGGCACGTCACCCTGTCCGCGGGCCAGATCGGTGCAGCCAGCGCCGCGCTGGGGCCCGCCGTGCTGCACATGCCCGCCTTCTGGTGGGCCGTGGCTACGTTGCCCTTGCTGGGCGCGTTCAATGTGGGGGTGAGCTTCTATTTCGCTTTCAGCGTGGCCATGCGTGCGCGCAATGTCAGTGGAGTGGATCGTTCGCTGATTTACGCCGCCATTCGCAAGCGCCTGCGCACGGCCCCCCTGAGCTTCTTTGTGCCCGCACGCCCCACAGCTCCGTAGCTCGATAGACATCGTTGGCTCAATTCCCGGGTCTGTCCTACACAGCCATCATGTTTCAGCAGGTAAATTGAGGCGTGGCCTCAATCGCCTGTTGAAATTCACGAGGGGAATCAATTCAAGGAGACAAGGAGAAGATCTGCGCTCCCTCTGCTCCTGCAACCTGTAGCCCTGCTGCAGCCTGCCATGCTTCATGGACCGGCCTCCAGCGGGCGCGCAGTGGCGCTGTGCGCCTCCTTCTCCCTTCGCGAACGCTCCCTCAGGCGATTACCGCATGTGGATGCCATGGCATGCACCGGGGCCATGGTGCGTTGAGGCAGGTGGCTTGCCGCCTTCAACAGCGCATCGTTTCTCAACCTCAGGGCCCTGCCCTTTGTCACACGAGGTCGCATGACATGAATGAACTTTTTGGTTTCTGGTCGCAATGGCTGCGGCCATCGGCGGGCCTTCCCACGGTGCAATGGTCGCTGCTGCTGGCGGCTGCCGCCGTCGTGGGTTACCTGTGCCAGCGGCACACCGGGTTGCCCAAAGTGGTGGGTTATACGCTGGTGGGCACGCTGGCAGGCCTGGCGGGCTTCAACGGTGCCGTCTGGCCCTTGCAGGGCATTGGCCTGTTCCTGGTGGAGCTGGGCATTGCCATCGTGCTGTTTGAGTGCGGGGGGCGCATTTCACTGCGCTGGTTCCGGCACAACCCCATGGTCCTGGTGCAGAGCATTGCCGAATCGGCCCTGACCTACTTTGCCGTGTACTGGACGCTGGTGTGGCTGGACCAGCCCACGCAGGTGGCTGGCCCATTGGCCCTGGTGGCCCTGGCAGCATCACCCGCGGTGCTGACGCGCGTGGTGGCCGATACGCGGGCCGCAGGCCCGGTGACGGAGCGGGCGGTGGTGCTGGCCACGCTGTCCACCCTGTACGCACTGACGCTGGGCTCGGCCTGGTCCGAGCAGATGAACCGGCATGCGGCCACCCTGCTGGATGCGATCTCTCCCGCAGTGGTCGTGCTGGGTGTCTCCATCCTGGTAGCAGCCGTGCTAACGCTGGTGCTGCGCATGGCGCTGCGGTTCATGAGCCCCACCAGCGAAAACACCTCCATGCTGCTGCTGGCGCTGATTGCCGCAGGGTCTACAGTGGCTTCCCACATGGGTGGATCGGCCCCGCTGGCTGCGCTGCTGGCAGGCATTCTGCTCAAGCAGCTCAATCCGCGCCCCTGGGCTTGGCCACGGCAGCTGGGCAACGCATCCTCGCTGCTCACCATGCTGATGTTTGTGCTGGTTTCCACCGTGGCCGCGCAGGCCGACTGGAGCGGGCCGGTGGCAGGCGCTGTGCTGGCCCTTATTGGCGTGCGGCTGGTGGCCAAGGCGCTGGGCGTGGCCATTGGCAACGTGGGTAGCGGTGCCAGCTGGCGCCAGGCCCTGTGGGTCGGTTGCGCCATGACGCCCATGTCTTCCATTGCCTTGCTGATTGCATCGCAGTTCGTGGTGGCCTCGCCGTCCACGGGCTACCGTATTGCCAGCATCGCACTGCCTGCCATCTTGCTGATGGAGATTCTGGGGGCCGTGATTGCCACTGTGGCCATCTACCGCGCAGGCGAAAGTTCCAAACCCTGGGCCCCGCTGCAGCGTGGCCGTGCCGGAGAATCCAATGAGTCTTGAAGCCTTCTCCCATTCCGAACCGCTGACACTGGGCGTCGAGCTGGAACTGCAACTCGTCAACACCCACGACTATGACCTGGCACCGTATGCAGAAGACATGCTGCGCCTGATGAAGAAGGTACCCCTGCCCGGCAGCGTGGTGCCCGAGATGACGAACAGCATGATCGAAATCTCCACCGCCGTGTGCCATTCGGCCAGCGAGGTGCTGGGGCAACTCACGCCCATCCGTGATGCGCTGGTCAAGAGTGCCGACAAGCTCAACATCGCCGTCGTGGGAGGTGGCACCCATCCCTTCCAGCAGTGGCATGAGCGCCGCATTTACGACAAGCCCCGCTTTCGTGAGCTGTCCGAGTTGTATGGCTACCTGTCCAAGCAGTTCACCATCTTCGGCCAGCACGTGCACATTGGCTGCCCCGATGCGAACGCTGCGCTGCTCATGCTGCACCGCATGAGCCGCTACATCCCGCACTTCATTGCGCTGTCGGCGTCCAGCCCCTACGTGCAGGGGCAGGACACCGCTTTTGACTCCGCGCGGCTGAACTCGGTGTTTGCATTTCCGCTGTCGGGCAGAGCTCCCTTTGTGCTGACCTGGGACGATTTTGGCAAGTACTTCGACAAGATGACCCGCACGGGCGTGGTGCGCAGCATGAAGGACTTCTACTGGGACATCCGCCCCAAGCCCGAGTTCGGCACCATCGAGATCCGAGTGTTCGATACGCCCTTGACCATTGAACGTGCTGCCGCACTGGCGGGCTATGTGCAGTCGCTGGGGGCATGGTTTCTGGCAGACCAGCCTTTCACTCCGCAGGAAGATGACTATCTGGTCTACACCTACAACCGCTTTCAGGCCTGCCGCTTTGGCATGGACGCGGTCTATGTAGACCCCGCCACGGGCGAGCACATGCCGCTGCGCGAGCACATCCTCATGACCATGGACCGCATTGCGGGCCACGCTGCTGCGCAGGGTGCCTCCAACGCCATGCATCTGCTGCGGCGCGAGACCGAAGCGGGCCAGAACGATGCACGCTGGCTGCGCGAGCGGCAGCGGCAGGAGCAACTACTAGCCGAAGTCAGCAGGCAGGCGGCGCAGCGCTTTCGCGGAACGCCTGCCTGAGTCATTGACCTGGCGGCGCCCTAAGCCACTTGCAGCGCTTGCTTGCGGGCCAGTTGCGTGCGGCCACCGTAGCCCCAGTCGCTGGCAGGCAGTTCACGCACGATCACGTAACTGGCTTGCGCCAGGGTGCCTCCCGCCGTCAGTTGCCGCTCCAGCTCTGCGTAGGCAGCTTGCACATAGGCGGCTTTTTCCTCTGCAGTGTTCGTGCCTGCCGTGATGCTGATCTCCAGCAACGCGGTGGGCTGCTGCACGGACTCTGCGCCAATGTGCCAGCGCGCCGCAGGAAGATCATCGATCACCACAGCAGTCACCTCACGGCGTTTACCCAGCACGCGCACGGTCAGATCGGTGAGCGCCACGGCCAGTTGCCGATAGCGCTCGGGGTTTTGCAAGGGGGTCAGTTTCAGGACAAGGGTGGGCATGGCATTCCTTTCAGGTGGGAGCCACTGTAGGCAGCGCAACACGCAGTGGAAACGGCCCGAAGGGCAATACCGTTTTGCGCGGCATGCAAAGGCCCGCAGTTACCATTGCCCGATGCGCGACATCCGCTTTGAAGACATGCACCTGTTTGCCCGCGTGGCCGACCTGGGCTCGCTGTCGGCCGTGGCGCGCGAGCGCGATGCGCCGGTGAGCCAGGTCTCGCGCACGCTGGCGCGCATTGAACAGTCCTGCGGTGCGCGGCTCGTGCACCGCAGCACCCACGGCCTCACGCTCACGGCCGAGGGGCAGACCTTTCTGGATTACTGCCGCCGCATCACTGGTGCGCTCGATGAACTCGAAGGCGAGTTCGCAGCGCACAGCGGCCAGCCCGGCGGCTGGGTGCGCGTGGCCTCCAGTTCGGTCGTGGCAGAGTACCTTCTGATTCCCAGCTTCGAGAGCCTGCAGCAACAGCACCCCCAACTGCGTATGGAACTGGTGGTGGACGACCGCATGGCCGACATGGCGCGCGATGGCATCGACATCGCCATTCGCACTGGCCCGCCGCTGACCGACACCGTGGTGGCACGCCCGCTAGGCACGCTGGCCCGCGCGCTGTACGCCACCCCTGGCTACCTGCAGGCCCACGGTGTGCCGCAGCAGCCCGGCGACCTGCGCAAACACCGGCTCATCACCAACAGCGCCGTGGCCTTTTTGAACCACTGGCCCTTTCTGGTCGACGGCCAGCCCCAGGAACTGGTGGCTGAGGGGCATTGGCGCTCTGATAGCACGGCCATCACGGCGCGCCTGGCCCTGCAAGGTTTGGGCATTGCGCGGCTGGCCACGGTGGTGGCCGAGCCCCTGGTGCACCAAGGGCTACTGGCTCCGGTGCTGGCTGGTTGCGTTGACCTACAGCCCACCCCCATTTACGCCATCACACTCTCCCGTCGGCATCGGCTCCCCAAAATACAGGCCTGCATCGACCACTGGGCGAAGTGGTTTTCTCCAGCCCCAAGCCGCACGTAATGGCTTCGGCCCTTTTTGGACTATGGACCACACCATGGGTGAATTCGACCTGATTGCACGCTACTTCACACGCCCTGTGCGCCACGCCGCTTTGGGCGTGGGCGACGACTGTGCGCTGCTGGCTCCGCGCGCAGGCATGCAACTGGCCATCAGCAGCGACATGCTGGTAGAGGGCCGCCATTTTTTTGCCGATGTGGAACCGGTCACCCTGGGGCACAAGGCACTGGCGGTCAACCTGTCTGACTTGGCGGCCTGCGGGGCTCGGCCGCTGGCCTTTACGCTGGCGCTGGCCCTGCCGCGCGTGGATGAGCCCTGGCTGGCGGGCTTCTCGCGGGGCCTGCTGGCGCTGGCCGACGCCCATGGCTGCGAGCTGATCGGCGGCGACACCACGCAGGGCCCGCTCAACATCTGCATTACCGTGTTTGGTGAAGTGCCCACCGGGCAAGCCCTGCTGCGCAGCGGCGCACGGGCAGGGGATGACATCTACGTAAGCGGCACGCTGGGCGATGCGCGCCTGGCGCTGGAGGCGCTGCTGGGCCATGTCCAGCTACCCGCCCCCGTGCTGGCCCAGACACGCCAGCGGCTGGAGCAACCCACCCCACGCGTGGCCCTGGGCATGGCGCTGCGCGGTATTGCCAGCAGCGCCATGGATGTGAGCGATGGCCTGCTGGGGGACTTTGGGCACATCCTCAAGGCCTCGGGTGTGGGGGCCAGCATCCACACCCACGAAACTATCAAATTGATAGCTTCCTGCGCTGATACAGCAAGCGCTGGAGCCTCTTTTTATCAAAACCTCCCCGAATCACTCCTGCACCAGTGCACCCTGGCGGGGGGGGACGATTACGAACTGATCTTTACCGCCCCACCGCACCGACGCGAGGCCGTGCAAGCCGCATCCACCCAAGCCCAGACACGCGTGACGCGCATTGGGCAGGTGGAGGCGCCCCCCGGCCTGCGCCTACAGGATGCGCAGGGCCAACCCGTGGAGAACCGCTTCGCATCGTTTGACCACTTTGCCTGATTGGCTGCGGGAGTTTTCCCTCACTTGTTGGCAATGATGCTGAGCAGCTCCTCGCGCGTGGTGGGGTCGTTCATGTATTTGGCGTACAGCGGGGACATGCGCCGCACGAAGGGCGACACATCCTTCACCCGCACAAACTGGGCCCCCTGCTTGGCGGTGGTGTCCTGCGCCTGGGCTACGCGCTTGTTCCACAGCTCCCGCATCAGCAACGCAGAGCGCGCACCCGCCTCCTGAAACGCGGTCTTGTCTGCCTCAGACAGCTTGGCCCACAGGGCAGATGAAACCACCAGCGCTTCGGGCGACACCACATGGTTGGTCACAAACACGCTCTTGGCGACTTTGTAGTGGCCTGTGGCCTCGTACGAGGGCATGTTGTTCTCGGCACAGTCGATCGCGCCTTTTTCAAAGCCCGCCATCACCTCCTTGAAAGGCAGCGGCACGGGCTTGGCGTCCAGCAGCTTGACCATTTCCACATAGATTTCAGACTGCTGCACCCGGATGGATGCGCCCGCCAGATCCCGCAGACTGGAGGGGCTGCGCCCCGCGCAGTAGAACGACCGCGCACCCCCGTCGTACCAGCCCAGCACCACGAAGCCCGCGGTCTTGAGGTTGGACGCAAAGCGCTCCCCCAGCTTGCCGTCCAGGTGGCGGAACATGTGGGCCGAGTCGGTAAAGAGGAAGGGCAGGTTCAGCACCTTGATGCCGGGCACGGCGTCTGACAGTGGGCCCGAGCTGAACTCCGCAATGTCCAGCTCGCCAGTCTTGAGCATCTGCACCGCCTTGGGCTGATCGCCCAGCACGGCGTTGGAGAACACCTCAACCTTGTAGCGCCCTTGCGTGGCCTTGCCCACCTGGTCGGCAAAGCTCTTCATGGCCTCGGTCACTGGGTAGCCATCGGGGTGGATGTTCCACGCCCTCAGCGTGGTCTGCGCCACAGCGGGCGCAGCCAGAACCCCACCCAACGCAAGCATTGCGATGCCCCGGCAGACGTACCCCCAATACCGTTTTGCGGTGTTTGTCATCTCCTCACTCCTTTTTTCATGGCGGCCCACCCCCAGCCTCGGTTATCACTTATTGATACGACATCCGATCAATTCATACATATCTCATCCACTCTTGATGACCATCAACTCGCCCCGTTGTCAGTTGACAATTCACGCGCAAGCAACTCGAAGAGACTACAAAAATCATGAAAATCAGAGGCTTTGATCGTCAATACGTCTTGATTTTCTGCAACATTTACTAACCAGCCATCCGGGTAAACGCCATCCCGCCCTTCTGTTTCATCTCCTCAGAATACACGTAGTTGTACGACGTCATTTTTCTTGGCTAGACAACTCTGCCGGCAGACAGACCGGCCAGCGGGCGCTGCGCGCCTGTGCTGTCACATATCCATTCACCGAGGAGACTGAAAAACATGAAACGCAGAGACTTTGCCCTGACCGCCGCCCTGTCACCCCTGCTGATGACAGCCTGCGGCGGAGGGGGCGGCAGCAGTGGCGGCGTGGAGCCCATCAATTTCACAGGAGCCAAGGCCGAGGCGGCCGCGGGCCTCAAGCGCGCTGCGCAGTACATGGACGAGGTGGTGTCGTACCAGGGCGGCTACGTGTGGTCTTACTCGCCTGACCTGAAGCAGACCTTTGGCGAAATGGAGGCCTACCGCACCATGTGCTGGATTCAGCCACCCGGCACGCCCTCGGTGGGCCATGTGTATCTGGACGCCTACCACGCTACCGGTGACGAGCGCTACTACCAGGCGGCTGAGCGCACCACCCTGGCCATCATCGCGGCCCAGCACAGCTCGGGCGGCTGGAACTACATCCACGACTTTGCGGGCGAAGACTCGCTCAAGAAGTGGTACGACACCATTGGCAAGAACGGCTGGCGGCTGGAAGAGTTCCAGCACTACTACGGCAACGCCACGTTTGACGATGCTGGCACGGCAGTGGCATCGCAACTGCTGCTGCGCATGTATGTGGAAAAGCGCGACGCCCGCTTTCTGGCCCCACTGCAAAAAGCCATCGACTTTGTGGTGAAGGCCCAGTTTGGCCCCGAGTACGGTATTGCCAACGGTGGCTGGCCGCAGCGCTTTCCGCACTTCCCCGGCTCGGTCAGCAGCATGCCGCTGCCCAATGCAGGGCAGATTCCGCCCGGCGGCATTGCGGGCATGGCCGATGGCGACTACACCCTGCACGTCACCTTCAACGATGACGTGATGGGCGAGAACATCAAGTTCCTGACCCTGTGCGTGATTGCCCTGGGCGAGACGCGCCTGATCGGCAACATCGAGCGCGCGATGGAATGCATGCGCCTGATGCAGCAGCCCGGCCCCCAGGCAGGCTGGAGCCTGCAGCACCTCTCGCGCCCCACGGATGGCCGCCCCGCTGGCGCGCCCGCGGGGGCACGCAGTTACGAGCCCCGCTCGCTGGCCACGCATACCACGCAGACCAACATCAACCAGCTGTTCAACTACTTCCAGCTCACGGGCGACAAGAAGTACCTGGCCCGCATCCCCGAGGCGATTGCCTGGCTCAAGAGCTGCCCCCTGCCCGCCGACGCAGCCACCAAGAACCCGCTGCTCGGCGGTGGCCGCACCCACCCCACCTTCATCGAGCTGGGCACCAACGACGGGCTGTACATGCACCGCTATGGCTCCAACATCCACAACGGTGCCTACTACGCCGACAAGGACTACACCAACACCATCAGCCACTACTCGGCAGGCCGCACGATCAACATCGCTGCACTGGAGAGCACCTACAACAAGCTCAACAGCATGACCAGCGCAGAGATTGCCGCCATGGTGGCCAAGTCACCACTCAAGACCAGCGGCACCCGTGAGCTGCCCAAGTACTTCTCGATCCGTGAGGTGGACTTCCCCGACCTGTTTGCAGGGGCCGTGATGACCACGCCCACCGTGCCCGACAGCGAAGCGCAAACCCTGCTGGCAGAGCTGGGCAGCAAAAGCTACTGGACTTCGCCCGTGCCAGAAATCGTCAACCCCTACAAGGGCGACGGGCCAAGCACCGCCTACACGGGCACGGCCTACCGCAGCAAGCATGTGGGTGATGTGTACGACACCTCGCCCTACCCCGCCGACAACCCGCCCGAAATCGAGCCCTACGTGAAGCGTGAGAAGCCGCAGTTCATCGTCACGTCCGAGTGGATTCGCCGCATGGGCCGGCTCATCGCCTACCTCACCCCCGTGGCCTGAGCCCCTGCGCAGAGCCCCGCCCACTCATCGCATCTGAAACAGCTCCTGATGAAAGCTGCGGGGCCTGCGCCCCAGGCGCTGCATGGCAGAGCGCAGTGCCTGCCCAAACCCTTGCGGCCCGCAAAACCACACGCTGGCGCGCGGGCTTGCGCTGGCCAGCAGGGCGTCTGCCGCCACGGGGCCTTGGGTGTCGCTGTAGTGGATGTGCAGGGTCACGCGGGGCAGCGATGCGCACAGCTGCTGCATGCGGCGCGCAAACACCGCCTCGTTCTCATTGCGCACGCAGTAGTGCAACTGCACCACCGGGGCCTGCTCAGGCGCGGCCTGAAGCGACTCCAGCCACGCCACAAAAGGTGTGGCCCCAATGCCCGCAGCCACCCACACCTGCTCGGGGGCCTTGTCGCGGCGGAAGTCAAACCGGCCATAGGGCCCCTCCACCCACACCGCCTGGCCCACAGAGACGCGCTGGGCCAGCCGGGCCGTGTAATCGCCCAGCGGCTTGATGGCGAACCGCACCCGCCCGTCGCGCTGGTCGGCATTGACCAGGGTGAAGGGGTGATGCCCCTCGGCCTGGCTCACCGTCAAAAACGCAAACTGCCCGGCCCGGTGGCTCCATGTGCCTTCCACCTGGCACTCCAGCTCGACCACCCCGCTGGCATGCACCTGCACATCCACCACCCGCGCAGGGTGGCGGCGGCTGCGCCCGATGCGCCCGCCCAGCGAACGCACGGCGCACACCACACCTGCCAGCGTGCACACAGCCACCAGCGCACCGGCAGGTTGGACCCACCAGTCGGGCGGCACCAGCACCACTGCATGGAAGGCCAGCACCAGGTACACCACCGCCAGCAACTTGTGCAGGTAGCGCCAGAGATGGTACGGAAAGCGCTGCCACAGCGTGATGACCAGCATGGCCGCCAGGAACCACACGGCCCACTCACCCATTTCCTCAGCAGAATGGCGAAACACGTTCAGCCACCAGTCAGGGCGCGGCGAACGCACCGGGCGGCCTACCCAAGCCACCAGCACGCTCTTGGACAACTGCGTGCCGTAGTGCAGCAGTGACAGCACCACGGCCCCAATGCCAGCCCACTTGTGCAGGCGGTAGATCTTGTCCATGCCGCCCAAAGGCCGCTCCAACCATACGGGCCGCAGCGACAGCACCATGATCAGGGACATCAGCACCCAGGCCCCCAGCCCGGTGAGCAGCAGAATCTGGTTGCGCCAGGCCCACACATTCATGGCGGGGCCTTGCCAGGGCACGGTCAGCGCCCACACCAACGCGGCCAGCGCCAAAGCGCTTGCGAGAACTTTTTTCATCATCCGGGGTGCCACCAAGCGGCACGTTTTTGGTATCGGAGCCCACGATAGCCCTCGGGGATGAAGCCATCCTTAATCCAACATAAACAAGGCGTAAAGAACGGGAAGACACATGCGAACGCGGCTGAACGCGGCTGCTAGGATTCGACCACCCGTGAACACGGGTTCCATGTCTCACCTGCCTACACCAGGAGCCCCTCGTGACACCTTCACGCATTCCACGCGCATCCTCCGCCACGCAAGGCACCCGCACCACAACAACCACCAGCAGCCCGCGCCTTGGGGTGCTGGCGGCAGCCACGCTGGCGGCGTGGGCCGCAGCGGCGTCCCCTGCCATGGCGCAGGACACGGCTTCGCGCATCGCCCGTGTCACCGTCTACCCCGGCAGCGCCACGGTAGAGCGCGTGGCCAAGGTGCCTGCCGGTGCGCGCAGCATCACGCTGGGCTGCCTGCCCGCATCGCTGGATGCGCAAAGCCTGCAGATCAACGCCGACCCCGCCGTGCGCGTGGGCGAGTTCAATGTGCGCACCGAAGACCGCGACGTGGTGGCAGCGTGCGCCAGCCCGCTCGACGGGCGCATTCGCGAGCTGGAGGACCAGATCGCCGCCTTGAAGGCCGAGGCGGCCTCGCTAGAGCTGGTGGACGGCTACCTCAAAAACGTGGCCACGGCGGGTGGTGGGCTTGAGACGCCCAGCGGCCGCCCGCAAGCCGCCACACCCGCGCAGATCACCGCCACCGCAGAGACACTGCGCAAGTCGGCACAAGAATCACAAACCCGCGCCTACCAGCTGCAGCGCAAGCAGCAGGCTCTGGAACTCGCCCTCAAGCCCCTGACGGCAGAGCGTGAACGCACCGCCAGCCAGCGCGCGCAGGTGGTCTCTGTCACCGTCACCCTGGCCACCGAGCGCGAGGCCGAGCTGCGCCTGTCCTACCAGGTGCGCGGCACAGGCTGGCAGCCCACCTACCGCGCCACGCTCGACGCTGCCAAGCCCAGCGTGCTGCTGGAGCGCCAGGCCCTGGTGGCGCAAAACAGCGGCGAAGACTGGAGCAACGTGCAGCTCACCCTCTCCACCGGCCAGCCCGGCCGCGCCACCCAGGGCCGCCTGCCCCGCCCCTGGACGCTGGATATCGCCCCGCCCGTCCCCAAGTCGGCTCCGGCTGTCGCTATGGCGATGTCGGCACCGGCGCCCGCATCGCCCGTCGCACGGCGCGGCGTGGCCGAGGATGCCCTGCCCAGCTTTGAAGTGAGCACCACGGACAAAGCCTTTGCCACTGAATTTGCGGTGCCGCAGCGCATCACCGTGCCCTCCAACGGCCAGCGCGTCACGCTGGCGCTGGGCAACTACACCGCCCCGGTCACCCTCATTACCCGCACAGCCCCCGCCGTGGAAGAAGCAGCCTACCTGGTGGCCGAGCTGGCACCGCCCCCCGGCGTGTGGCCCGTGGGCACTGCCAACCTGTACCGAGATGGGGCCTTTGTGGGCACCGGGCGCATCGACTTTGCAGCGGCCACCAGTGCCAATGGCACCAGCAGCCTGGCCTTTGGGCGCGACGAACTGATCACCGTGCGCGCCGAGCCCGTGCAGGACCTGACCAGCAGCGCGGGCTTTACCGGCTCGCGCGTGGAGCGCCGCACCCGCCGCGCCTACACGGTAGAAAACCGCCACAAGACGCCCGTCACCCTGCAGGTGCTGCATGCCGCGCCCCAGTCGCGCAACGAGAAGATCGAGGTCGAATCGCGCTACCAGCCCCAGCCTGCCGACCAGGCCTGGAACCGCACACCCGGCACCGTGGCCTGGCAACAGCCGCTGGCGGCAGGGGCCACCGCGCAGTTCAGCGCCGAACACACCATCCGCTACGCCAAAGACCTGGACGTGCAGGAACGCCAATGACCTTTGATTCCCCGACTTCTGCAGCAGCCACCGGCGTGGCCGCCCCGCGCCGCGCCAGCGCCGCCTTCATGCTGGCCCACCCGGCCCATGCCATTGCGCTGGGCTTTGGCTCAGGCCTCTCGCCCATCGCGCCCGGCACCGTGGGTACGCTGTGGGGCTGGATGTCGTTTCTGGTGCTCAAGCCCTGGCTGACGGCCTGGCAAATGGGCGCACTGATTGCGGGCGGAGCCCTGCTAGGCTGGTGGGCATGCACCACCACCGCGCGCAACCTGCGCGTGGCCGACCCCGGCGCGATCGTGTGGGACGAGATCGTCGCCTTCTGGCTCGTGCTGTGGCTGGCCATGCCCATGGGCCTGTCGGGCCAGATTGTGGCCTTCGCCCTGTTCCGCTTTTTTGACGCCGCCAAGCCCGGCCCGGTGGGCTGGGCCGATGGCCTCTTCAAAGGCTTTGGCTGGCGCGGGGGCTGGGGCATTCTGTTTGACGACTTTGTGGCCGCCTTCTGCACGCTGCTGGTGATTGCGCTGTGGAGATTTTTTGCATGAGCACCACCCACACGCCCAGCGCCCCGGCTACGGATTTGCTACCAAAAAGTGAGCTGTCTGCGCTTATCCATCAAGCGCTAGAGGCCGATTTGACTCAAATCTCCTCCACCCTGCTCGCCCGCGGCTGGATGCTGGCCACCGCCGAGAGCTGCACCGGCGGCATGATTGCCGCAGCCTGCACCGACCTGGCAGGCTCCAGCCAGTGGTTTGAGCGGGGCTTCGTCACCTATTCCAACGAGGCCAAGACCGACCTGCTGGGCGTGCCCGCTGCGCTGATCGCCGCCCACGGCGCCGTGAGCGAACCCGTGGCCCACGCCATGGCAGCAGGCGCAGTCGCCCGCTCCCGCGCCCAGGTGGCCGTGGCCGTCACCGGCATTGCAGGCCCCACCGGCGGCAGTGCCGACAAGCCCGTGGGCACCGTCTGGTTCGGCTGGGCCGTGAACGGCCACATCACCACCGCCACCCGCCGCTTTGACGGAGACCGCGCAGCCGTGCGGCAGCAGACGCTGGCGTGGGCGTGCGAACGGTTGAATGCACTCATCAACGCAGGCCACTGACACCCTTCGCTTCAGCGTCTGCCCAGCGCACCCGGCGCAGGTTGCTTATGCGTAAAACGAGCATGCATATGCACCATCCGATGCAAGCAAACCCAGCGCCCATGCGGGTTTGCGGCAGATCAAACGCCGGTGCAGACGCATTCGAACAATGGGGCTTTCCTTCATTCCTGATGCTGAAAGCCCCTCATGAGCCTCAACGTTTTCTGGTTTCTTCCCACCCACGGCGATGGCCGTTACCTTGGCAGCACGCAACAAGCGCGGGCCGTCGATCAAACCTATCTGCAGCAGATTGCCCAGGCCGCTGAACGCTTGGGCTACGGCGGTGTGCTGGTGCCCACGGGGCGCTCGTGCGAAGACTCGTGGGTCGTTGCCTCCAATCTGGCAGCGGTCACGCGCACGCTCAAGTTTCTGGTGGCGCTGAGACCCTCCACGTTCTCCGTCACAGCCAATGCGCGCATGGCGGCCACGCTCGATCGCCTCTCAGGCGGGCGCCTGCTCATCAACGTGGTGGCCGGAGGCGACGCGGGAGATCTGGAGGCCGATGGCACCTTCCTCTCGCACGCTGCACGCTACGACCATGCGCGTGAGTTCCTCCAAGTGTGGAAAGGCCTGCTGGCGGGCGAGACGGTGGACTTTGAAGGCGAGCACATCCAGGTCAAAGGCGCACGCCAGCTCTTTCCTCCGCTGCAGCAGCCGCACCCGCCGCTGTACTTTGGCGGCTCATCGCCCGCTGCACACGACCTGGCCGCCGAGCAGGTGGAGTTGTACATCTCTTGGGGCGAGCGCCCCGAAGATGTGGCGGCCAAGTTTGCAGACGTCCGTGCCCGCGCTGCTGCCCAAGGCCGCACCGTGCGTTTTGGCGTGCGCCTGCACGTCATCGTGCGCGAAACCGAGCAGGAAGCCTGGGCCGCTGCCGACCGCCTGATCTGCGAGCTGGACGACGACACCGTGGCCCGTGCGCAAGCGGCGCTGGGACGGCTGGATTCGGAAGGCCAGCAGCGCATGAGCGCACTGCACGGCGGCAAGCGCGACAAGCTGGAGATCAGTCCCAACCTGTGGGCCGGGGTAGGCCTGGTACGCGGTGGCGCAGGCACAGCGCTGGTGGGCAACCCGCAGCAGGTGGCAGACCGGCTGAAGGAGTACGCCGCGCTGGGGGCCGACACGTTTGTGCTCTCGGGCTACCCCCACCTCGAAGAGGCTTACCGCTTTGCCGAGCTGGTCTTTCCTCTGCTCCCTGTGGCAGTGCAAGAAAAGGTAGGAGCCACGCTGCTGAGCCCGTTTGGCGAAGCGATCGCAGACGGTGCCGTGCCGCGGCTGAAAGTGGCCCAAAGCTGAGCGAGCCGACGGGTGGTGTGAACGTCGCCCAGGCGGCAGTCACACCACAGGGGCGGGGTGTAGCATGAACGCCCACATTCAGGAGGAGACCGCATGCATCCCAACGCCCAGACCCTGCACCGCTTCTACAACGCCTTCAGCCAGCTCGACCACGCCACCATGGCGGCCTGCTATGCGCCTGATGCCCGGTTTGACGACGAAGCCTTCTCGCTCCAGGGTCGTGAGCAGATCGGTGGCATGTGGCGCATGCTGTGCAGTGCTGCGCAAAAACCCGGCGCGCAGGAGCACTGGAAGCTGGAGTTCAACGGCATTCAGGCCGACGCCAATGGCGGGCGGGCGCACTGGGAGGCACACTACCTCTTCAGCGCCACGGGCCGCACGGTGCACAACATCATCGACGGCACCTTCACCTTCACGCCCGATGCGCTGATTGCCACGCACCGTGACCACTTCAACTTCTGGCGCTGGTCGCGCCAGGCCCTGGGCACGCCGGGGCTGCTGCTGGGCTGGTCGCCCTCACTCAAGCGCAAGGTGCGCAGCACGGCGGCGGCCAATCTGAAGAAGTTTCTCGCCCAAGGGTGATCTTGCGCCCCCGGGGCATCGGGGGCTTCAGATTTCCTGTGGAGGGCCGATAAATAGATAACTATTTGTCAACAACACAGGGAGGGAATGCCCGTGACGCAGCTGTCGTCGCTCGCCACTGCGCGCACCACCACTACGGTCAACGCGGATGCAGGGGCACTGCGCCAACGGGTGGAAGAGGCTGCTGCGAAACAGCTATCCACCGCTCCTGATGCATCAGGAGCCTCCGCCCCGGCAGCGCTCCTCGCCAGCTCTGCGCCGTCGCTGGTCTGGAGTGCATTGCCTGCAGACCGCGTGGTGCCACCCGACAACACCTACGGTGCATCGGGATTGTTCAGCATCACTCAAACGCCAGCGTCTGCCCCGCCAGACGATCTCTCTGCCCTCTTCCCCAAGCTGGCACCGGCTTGGTCTCAGGCCCCGGCTGATGACGCCACCAGCAGCCTGATGGAACGCAACTACACACGCAGCAAGACGGGCGATCTCGCCGGGCAGTGGAACGGACTGGGCAAATCCCTGCTATCGCGGGCGTCTGCACCTTCCAAAGGGCCGCTGCAGTACGAGCAAACCTATCTTTCGGCAGCAGACCCCTCACAGCCGCTGAAGGCGCAATTTGCCCAGTTACAGCACGGAGCCACCACTGTCCATCTGCAGATCAAGACCCGCTCAGGACAGACGGTCGATTTGCAGATTGCAGTCAACAACCAGCCCGAAAAGCTGGGCCAAGCCAGCAGCCATGGCCTGCAGGTGAGCCTGAACACCTCAGCACCGCTGAGCGATACCGAACGGCAAGCGCTGGCGACCCTGTCAGACGGGCTGGAAGAAGCGCTGGCAGGGCTGGGCAGCGACCAGAAACTGGAAATGAAACTGTCCGGCCTTCTGAACTATGACCGCGGCGTGTTCTCGCAGCTCAGCCTGGAGATCAAGAACCCCACCCCATCGGCGGCGCTGGGTGCGTTTGCGCTGAAGCTGGGTGACGGCGGGAACTCGCTGTCTTACGAAGGGAAAGCGGGCAAGCTGGACTTGCGTCTGGATGCGGCCCCACTGCTGCCAACAGGCAGCGCAGAGCAGCGGCAGGCGGCCATTGCACTGCAATTGCTGCGCATCGATGCGGCCGCCGCGCGCAGCCATGCCGACGAAAAGCTGGTGGCCTTGTTCAAAAGCGGCTTTTCGCAACTGCATGGCGTCGCGCCCAACAAGCCCGCCGAAAAGCCGCTGGAGAGCCCCGGCCCCATGGATGCAGGCGTGGCCGACGACGCCCAGGCAATGCTCAGCGGGCTGGTGGATTTTGAAGCCAGCTTCAGCGGCGACTTCACCCGCGCCAACCGCTGGGGCAGCACCAATGAACAAGGCCATGCGCAGTACGCCATCAGCCAAAAGACCAAGGTGGAAGCAGATGACAAGCAGAAAACCGCCACCATCGTCCAGGTGCAGAACGAGCAGCTGCAGTCCACCTACGCCAAGGCGCGCCATGGCGGCATGCTCGACCTGTCATCTGGCAACTATGACCGGCACACCATTCAGGACAGCAACACGACCACCATCGCGATCAACGTGGCCAAGGGCAAGATCGCCGAGGCCGTGCGTAGCACGGACACCCGGCAATTGGAAACCGAGGAAATGCTGGTGAAACACCGCGTGATGGAGCGACACGAAACGCCGAACCACCAGCGGCTGGTGACGCTGCTGGTGTGAGTACCGGGCGGCTACCCGCGCCCGGCGCTCTCAAAAGTCGATGGAGTAGCCCACCGTGAGCGTGCGCCCGCGCCCCGCAAAGTAGCGCAAGGGCTCCACCAGCGCACTTTGCGAGTAGTAGGTGATGTAGTTGCGGTTGAACAGGTTGGCCACCGCAAGGCGCAGGGTGCCTTGCTTGCCAGGCAGCTTGTAGTTCAGGCTTGCGTCCACCAGGGTGTAGCCGGTGAACTTTCTGGCCGGGTCACCAAAGTCTTTGCTGAAGGCGTGCTGCAGTTGCAGAAAGGACGACAGCTGCTCGTCCCACTGCGCCGTCCAGGAGGCGATCAGCCGGTTCGGTGCCACGTTCAGGCCGTCGAGCTTCGCGTCCAGGCTGCCGTTGTCGTCGCTGTCGTACCGCCCACGGGTGTGCACGTACGACAGCTTGCCCTTGTGGGCACGATTGAAGCGGTAGGCCAGACCTGCATCCACACCGTCAATCTGGTTCTTCTCTCGCGCCAGCATGAAGGCATCGTTCACCCGGATCACACGGCTGCCGTAATCTGAGGACGAGCGAAACCAGCTCGCCTCGGCCTCCCACGGGCCGCGCTTGAAGCGCGCGCCCAGCTCCATGCTCTGGGTCACGATGGGGCTCAGGCTGTGCATGTCGTCCACATTCTGGCCGGGCGTGTTGATGGCGCGCAGCACACGGCCCACGTCGGGCATGCCAAAGCCTTCGGAGTAGCTGGCAAAGAGGTTCCAGTTCTGGGTGGGCTCAAAGACGATGCCTGCGTTGTAGAGCGTCTCGTTGAAGTCCAGCGTGCCGCCCTGCACCGCCACGCGGTTGTAGCGCGCCAGGGTGCGGTAGGAGTCGATGCGCAGATCGGCAAACTCGCGGCGCACGCCGCCGTGCAGCGTCCACTTCTCCAGCGGCTTGTATTCGCCCTGCACAAACAGCGACAGGTTGCGGTACTCGGACTCGGGCACATAGGTGCGGCCCGTGCCATACAGATCTTGCTTGCCCTTGTCCACCAGCGTGTCAAAGCCAGCGGTGAGCTTGAGCCGGCTGTCGAGCAAGTCGGCCTTGGTCAGCGTGACCTTGCTGCCGAGCTTTTTGGACACGGCCCGCGACTGGTCGTACAGCGTGCCCACGGGGGCGATGGTGGCGTCCTGGAAGGTGGCCGAACTGTCGGCGCCGAACAGGCCTTCAAAGTCCTGGTGGAACACCATCGCAGACAGCTCCATGCCCGCCAGGTCGTAGTGGTTGTAGCTGACGCTGGAAGTCCACACGTCGTTCCACGGCGGGGTGCCTGGGGGTGTTCCGCGCACCGAGGTGGTGGGCAGGCCCGTGGTGCGGTTGCCTGCCACCGCCAGGTAGTTGGCCTCGGACTTGATTTGGTAGCGGTTCAGCGAAAACTGCAGACGCTGGTTATCGTCCAGCCACCAGCCGATCTTGCCCAGGATGTCGTAGCTGCGCGAATCCATCAGGTCGCCCTGGGTGTTGTCTGCGCCAATCGACCGCCCCTTGGCGTCACGGTACAGCCCCTGGTCTTCTGCCGCAATGGCAAACAGATAGTCCAGCCGGTCCTGGCGGCCACTGGCACGGTAGGTGGTCTTGTAGCCCATCACGTCGCTCCCGATGTGGGACGTGGGCATAGTGGCCTGCACATCCACATGCTGGTTGAAGGCACCGTTTTCGGACCGCTTGGTGATGAGGTTGATGGTGCCGCCCGTGGCCCCCAGGCCGTTGACCGCGTTGGCTCCCTGGATGACCTCGATGCGCTCGACCATGGAGAAGTCGATGGTGTGCGCCTCGCGCCCCGTGGGGCGGATGGGGTTGGACTGCGGCACGCCGTCGATCAGGATCAGCGGGGTGCGGCCCCGCAGGGTTTCGCCGCTGCCGTTCATCTTGCCGCGGCTGGGCGTGTACGACGGAATCAGGTTGCTCAGCACATCCGACGAGTTGGTGGACAGCGCCAGTTGGCGGTCAATATCGGCCTTGCTGATGATCTGCACCGTCTGCGGGGCCTTGTCAGCCTCGATGTTGGAGCGAGAGGCCTGCACGACGACCGTCTCCAGCGCTTCGCCTTGCGCAGGGCTGCGAGGCGCTGCAGGAGCGGACAAAGCGGTCTCTGGTGCGGCGGCCACCAAGGGGAGCGCGCCCGCGCCAGCGGCTGGCTCAGCAGGCACAGCCCCCGGCACGGCTTGCGATACGGGCGAGCCCGGCACAGCGTTTGACGCAGGTGCCAGCAGGTAGCCCGCCCCGGTTTTTTGAATGGACACGCCTGTGCCCTGGAGCAGCCGGGCAAAGCCTTCTTCGACGCCAAAGCGACCGCTGATCCCTTGGGTTTGCAGGCCCGCCACACGCTGGGGGTCTACCACCAGCGCGACACCGGCCTGCTGTGCAAAGCGGGTCAGCGCCGGTGCCAGCGGGCCTGCCGGAATGTGGAAGACCTGCGGGCTGGCCGCGCCCGATGCCTGAGCCTGAGCCCCACCCGACAAAGTGGACAGGGCCAGTGACAACGAGAGTGCGAGGGGGGACAGGCAGCCTTGCGGGCTGAATCGCTTTGTGAAGCCTTGTGTATGCATGGGAAGGGTTCCTTTTTCCGTGTTCTGAGGAGTTCATCGCCTTGACGAACAGCAAACGGAAAAGTGGAACCAGCCACGCCCCATTTTTTCAGGAAATGCTCACGGCGCGGGTTGCAGACCGACCCAGACCCAGCGCGACGCCACGGAGCGCAGGCGCAACTGCGGGAAGTTCTGCTGCAGCAGGCGCAAGGCCTGCGCGGTGTCGTCCAAGGGCAAAACCGCCGAGACGCGAATGCCCGCCAGCGCGGCGCGGTCGAAATACAGGGGTCCGGCGTGGTGGGCAGCCAGCCGGTCCAGCACCTCTGGCAGCGGCCTGTCGTCCACCACCAGTTGGTGGCTTTGCCAACCCTGCTCCACGCTGGCTGCGTCCACAGCCTCCACCGCACCCATGCCACGGGCATCCACATGCAAGCGCTGCCCGGCAGCCACCACCACGGGCTGGGCCGCATCAGCGCCTTGCACCGCCACGCGCGACTCCAGCATCTCCAGCGTCATGCCGCCGTCGCCATACGTGACCGCGAAGCGCGTGCCCAGGGCGCGAATGCGGCCCAGCGGCGTTTGCACGTAGAAGGGGCGCGTGGCGTCCTTGGCCACCTCGACCAGCAGGCTGCCGCGCAGCAGTTCGACCACGCGCTCGCGCTCGTCCGCGCGCCACTGGATGGCCGTGACACCGCTGAGGGTGACCTGCGAGCCATCGCTCAGCGTTTGCCGCTGCCATTGCCCGCTGCTGCTGCGCACATCCGCCCACAGGTGCGCAGGCGGGTGCTGGTGCAAGGCAAGCCATGTTGGCAGGGCCAGCAGCGCGGCCAGCACCAGCGCCCCTGCAGCGCGGCCCACGGCCCAGCGCTGGCGCGTGCGGCGCACGCCCTGCTGCGCGGCATCCAGTGCGGCGCGGGCTGCACGGGCATCGCCAGCGCCTGCGCCCACCTGCTTGACCCGGCCAATGAAGGACTCCAGGCGCTCTGCGGCCTCGGCATGCCGGGGGCTTTGCGCACGCCACGCTGCAAAGCCCTGCTGTGCGGCGGCGCGCTCTGCGGGGTCGTCGCTATCCAGCTGCACCATCCAGACAGCCGCCTCTTCGGCCAGATCTGCGGGGGGTGATGCATCCCACGGGCGCATGGGCGTAGATGTACGCGTAGGCACAGGCATCAACCCTGCACTGCGCGCTGGCAGTGGGCCAGTGCCTGGATCAGGTACTTCTGCACCATCTTGGTGGAAACGCCCAGAGCCTCAGCAGCCACGGCATGGGTGTGGCCTTCCAGATAGCACAGCAAAAAAGCCTGCCGCGCCTTGGGCGGCAGCCCATCCAGCGCCAGCTCGATCTGCAGCAGGGCCTCTATGGTTTGCGCCACTTCTTCGGCAGACGCCGCTGCCTCGCGGCAGGCGGCCGCCACGGCGGCCAGTTCAGCCAGGTAGGCCTGTTCGATGAGGCGGCGGCGGGCCTCGTCAATCAACAGCCGCTTGGCCGTGGTGACCAGGTAGGCACGCGGCTCACGCATGCCCAGCAGCGCATCGCGCGAACCCAGAATGCGCACAAAGGTGTCTTGCGCCACATCGGCCGCATGGTGGCCGCACCCCAGCCTGCGGCGCAGCCAGCCAAACAGCCATCCGTGATGTTCGCGATACAGCACCTGCAGTTGCTGCTGCAGAACTGCCCCGGCCAGCGCCATGAGAACCTCCAAGCCCGGTGACAGATCACTGTCACTTTTTGAGAATGGTTCTCATTTTATAGATTAATCACCTCAAGATGGATGCGCAGCCGAGCCTACGCCGGAAAATATTACACATCAAAAATGCCTCTAGCGCTTATCCAGAAAGCGTAAGCAGCTATTACTTCAATAGCAAACATCAAACCACAGGGCAGCTCTGGCGCTTCTGATACTTCCGGTGCAATCAGCCCACACGGGATCACTGACGGCTTTGGAGACGGAATGCCCACCGTGCGCTACGACTTGTGCACATCCCTGAACAAGAGCATGTCGGCGATGCGCTGCGATTTGTCCCCCTCAAACCCCAGCGAGAGCGACCGCTCTGGCGGGTTGACCCAGGTGCCAAACAGGATGTCCCACAGGGGCAGGCCGTAGTTTTGCGCGTGGTGGTCCAGCGCGTGGTGCACGGTGTGCATTTCGGGGCGCTGAATGAAATAGCCCAGCCACCGGGGTGTGCGCAGGTCGCTGTGCAGGAACAGATCGAACGCGCCCGTCAACGCGATGGCAATGGCTGCGGCCACCGGCGAAGCGCCCAGAATGAGGTAGCTGGTAAAGCAACTGATGAGCACCGCGGCCGCCGAATCCAAGGGGTGGGCATAAAAGGCCGTGAGGGCTTCCACCCGTTTGGCGCTGTGGTGCAGCTGATGGAAGATGCGCCACAGCACGTCAAACCTGTGCGTCGCCCGGTGCCACCAGTAGAAGATGAAGCTGGTCAGGAAAAAGCTGAGCCCCCCCCACCCAGTAAGGTGCCCACTGCGTGGCGGCGGGAAAGAGGGCGTTGCGCCGGATCACTGCGCCAAACACATAGCCCATGCCCAACGTCACCACCACGGTGGCTAAGCCGAGCGCGGTCGACAGAATCAGCCAGCGGTGATCGCAGTCATTGCGCGACGCGGGCGCGATGACCTCGCGGCAAAAGATGCCCACAAACAGGAGCGCGATGACGGGGTAGGCGTAGAGCTCGGCCATGAACGGGTCCGGGGTGAAGGGTTCACATCAACGCGAACGACGGGGCATTATCAGCGGGGCCGCAACGACGGGTTAGGGTGGATCGTGGCGGATCGGCGCGCCGAGGAACGGCACGGGGGTCAGAGCAACGCTGCATCCAAAAACCAGGCGTGCACACAGCGCAGCCACCCCACCCGCACAAGGCGTTCCGTTTCTATTCTGTTTCTGGCGTGATTGAGAGCGTCCTGGGAGTGGTCATGGGCGGCAAGGTGCCCGCAAGCGCGCCGCTGCGGCTTCGTCGCCCAGGCGGTCGATCAGCACGGCACTGGCTTCGCTCAGCCCCTGCACCTGCACCGTGCAGCCGTGGTGCAGCAGGCGCTCCACCACCTTGTCGAGCGCGGCCACGGCGGTGATGTCCCAGAAGTGGGCGTGCGTCACGTCGATGATCACTGCGCGGCCTTCGGCACCCAGCACGTCAAACGCCTCAATGAACGCATCGGCCGAGGCAAAGAACACCT
This sequence comes from Acidovorax sp. DW039, assembly GCF_037101375.1. Classification (NCBI taxonomy): domain Bacteria; kingdom Pseudomonadati; phylum Pseudomonadota; class Betaproteobacteria; order Burkholderiales; family Comamonadaceae; genus Acidovorax; species Acidovorax sp. DW039. Next base: position 4,416,206 of record NZ_AP029019.1, read on the forward strand.
GGCCGGACACATGCCAGGTGCGCTGGCCGGTTGGGGCATCGTCATGCACGCGCACGTCGAGCATGCGCGAGACTTTGAACGCAAAGAACACGCCGCTGAGCACCACGCCCACGGCCACCCCGGCAGCGAGGTTGTGCGTGGCAATGGTGACCACCACCGTCGCCAGCATCACTGCACTGGACAGGCGCGGATGGCGCACCAGCGCGCCGAGCGATTTCCAGTCGAACGTCTCGGCCGACACCATGACCATGATGGCTACGAGCGCAATCACCGGAACCTGCGACACCCAAGGCTTGAGCGCCACCATGAGGATGAGCAGAAACACCCCGGCAAACAGCGTGGACAGGCGACCGCGCCCGCCGTACTTCACGTTGCCTACGGCCTGGCCGATCATGCCGCAGCCCGCAATGCCGCCAAACAGGCTGGCTGCGATGTTGGCAAACCCCAGGCCCGCGCATTCGCGGTTCTTGTCGCTAGGGGTGTCGGTCAGTTCATCGACCACAGCGGCGGTGAGCACCGATTCGAGCAGGCCCACCATGGCAATCGCCAGCGCGGGCAGCAGGATGATGCGCAGCGTGTCCAGCGACACGGGCACCTGCGGCAGCGCGAACATGGGCAGCGCATCGGGCAGTTGGCCAAGGTCGCCCACGGTGGGCAGCTTGAGCCCCAGCGCGGACGCAAGCGCCGTGAGCACCACCACGCAGATCAGTGGTGACGGAATCACGGACAGTGCAGGCCACGCCAGCCGCTGGGCCAGCCAGGGCAAGCCATAGATGAGCGCCAGCCCCAACCCCAGCGCGCCCCAGGTGGCCGTGCTGGCACCCTGCAGATGCGGCAGCTGCGCGGCAAAGATCAGGATGGCCAGCGCGTTCACAAACCCGGTGCGTACCGAGCTGGACACGAAGCGCATCAGCACGCCCAGCTTCATCAGCCCAAACGCCACCTGCACGGCCCCGGCCAGCAGCCCTGCCGCCAACAGGTAGCCCAGCCCGTGCGACTGCACCAGCGGCGCGGCCACCAGCGCCACCGAACCCGCAGCGGCAGACACCATGGCGGGCCTCCCGCCGGTGAAGGCGATGACCACGCTGATGACAAACGAGGCAAAGAGCCCCACCGAAGGGTCCACACCCGCTACGAAGGAGAAGGCAATGACCTCGGGGATGAGCGCAAACGTGGCTACGGCCCCGGCCAGCAGCTCACGCGGAATGCTCGGTGCCCATTCGGCGCGCAGGCGGGTCAGAAAGGAAGACATCAAAAACAAGTCGTTGGGGTGTCAAACAACAACGCGCCCGAAGGCGCGTGAAGATCCAAACAAAAACAGCCTCTAGCGCTTGATGAATAAGCGCAGGCAGCTATCCATTCAATAGCAAACAGACATCAAGCGCCGTGGCACTTCTTGTACTTCTTGCCGCTGCCGCAGTGGCAAGGGTCGTTGCGGCCGGGCTCGGGGGCCTTGCGCAGGGTTTCCACGCGGGGGCCGATGCTCTTCCACAGCTGGCGCAGGTCGTACACGGCCCAGATGGCTTCGCCGAAGGCTTCCACGCGCGCCTGGCTGGTGCTGGGGGGGCCGTCTTCGTTGTACATGCAGACCGCGGGCTTGCCGGTATCGTCCTCGGTCAGGGCCACGATGCTGTCGAGGGCGTCGTCCAGCCAGCGGGCGGCTTCCTTGTCGCGGGGGGCAGCCCAGTCTTCGGGCCAGTTTTCCACGGCGAACATGAAGCCCAGCGCCCACACCTGACCGAAGGAGGGGATCTCCTGCCCTTCCATTTCAGCGCGCTCTGCTTCGGGCAGGCTGGCCACTGCGCCGCGCATGTCCATGGCTTCGGGCTGGAAGGTGCGCTCGTCGTCCAGCGTCTTCACATCGGTATCGAGCTGGCTCACCACTTCGTTCCAGCGGCGCATCCACAGCTCGATGAAACGGGCCTGCTGGTCTGCGCTGGCAAAGGCGGGCAGCACGGGCAGGGGTTCGCCCTCGGCCACATCCAGCGCAGCGCCGTCGCCCAGCAGCATGGGCAGGTATTCGGCAGGCGGGATAGGGCGGCGGCTGCAGATCAGCGCAGTCATGAAGCCATCGCAGAACTCCCACTGCGGGATTTCTTCGCCGCGCGTGCGCAGGTCGTCGAGCAGGTTGTCCAGCTCCTCCAGCTCTTCAGGGCCCAGGCCGGTGACGGGGTTCTGGGGGGTGTTGTCGGCAGACAGGTTGCCGGTATCGGTGGGGGTCATGGAGGGGCTCCGGTAGAGGGCGCGGGCGGGCGGTAATGCTCTTATGATGCCTGGGGCCGGTCTGCAGTCCAAGGCCTGCAACGCCTGAAGGCAAGAGCCTGGCGGGGCTGCAACCCGGCAGGCATGCGCCGCGCCAAGGCGGCGAGTGTAGCCGCCGCCAGCCAACCCCTTTCAGTCCACCCCTGTGGGCCTTGTGAGCAGAGCCAACGCCATGATCCATCAACTCAATCAACTGTACCCGGTTCGCTACACCGCATTGGGGCTGTGTGCCCTGGCCCTGGTGGCGCAGGCCGCAGCGCTGCTCTGGTGGGACAGCAACCCCTGGGGGCTGGCACTGCTGCTGGTACTGGCGGCGCTGGTGGTGCTGGGCATTTACGACATGCGGCAGACGCGCCACGCCATCTTGCGCAACTACCCGGTGATCGGGCACCTGCGCTTCATGCTCGAATACATCCGGCCCGAGGTGCGGCAGTACTTCATTGAAAGCGACAGCGAGGCGGCTCCTTTCTCGCGTGCACAGCGCTCGCTGGTGTACCAGCGCGCCAAGGGCGACCCGGACAACCGGCCTTTTGGCACACACCTGGATGTGGGGGCGCAGGGCTACGAATGGGTGAACCACTCCATGGCCCCCACGCAGCTGGCGTCGCACGACTTTCGGGTGTGGATTGGCGGCAGCCCGGATGCACCCTCGCCCTCCGCCGCACCATGCACGCAGCCATATCAGGCCAGCGTGTTCAACATCTCGGCCATGAGCTTTGGTGCGCTGTCGGCCAATGCCATCAAGGCGCTGAACCTGGGCGCGAAGAACGGCGGCTTTGCGCACGACACGGGCGAAGGCTCCATATCTGCCCACCACCGCGTGCACGGGGGCGATCTGATCTGGGAAATTGGCTCGGGCTACTTTGGCTGCCGCAATGATGACAGCACGTTCAACGCCGAACGCTTCACCGCCAACGCCACCGACCCGCAGGTCAAGATGATCGAGCTGAAGCTGAGCCAGGGCGCCAAGCCGGGCCACGGCGGCGTGCTGCCCGGCCCCAAGGTCACCGCCGAGATTGCCGCAGCGCGGGGCGTTCCCGAGGGCTATGCCTGCATCTCGCCCGCACGGCACAGCGCGTTCAACACGCCGGTGGAGATGATGCATTTCATCGCACGGCTACGGCAGCTTTCGGGCGGCAAGCCCACCGGCTTCAAGTTCTGCCTGGGCCACCCGTGGGAATGGTTTGCCATCGTGAAGGCGATGCTAGAGACTGGCATCACGCCCGACTTCATTGTGGTGGACGGCGCAGAAGGTGGCACAGGCGCAGCCCCGGTGGAATTCACCGACCACGTGGGCGCGCCGCTGCAGGAAGGCCTGCTGCTGGTGCACAACACGCTGGTGGGCGTGAACCTGCGCGACCGCGTGCGCATTGGCTGCGCAGGCAAGGTGATCAGCGCTTTTGACATTGCCCGCATGATGGCCCTGGGGGCCGACTGGTGCAACGCGGGGCGCGGCTTCATGATGGCGCTGGGCTGCATCCAGGCACAAAACTGCCACACCGGCCATTGCCCCACCGGCGTGGCCACACAAGACAAGCAGCGCCAGCAGGCCCTGGTGGTGCCCGACAAGGCCACGCGCGTGGCGCAGTTTCACCGCAGCACGCTGCATGCGCTGCAGGAACTGGTGCAGGCCGCCGGGCTCACCCACCCCAGCGACATCACCGCCCACCACATCGTGCGCCGCATCAGCGACACCGAGGTGCGCCTGCTCTCCAACCTGATTGCACGCGTGGAACCCGGCGCGCTGCTGGGGCCTCTGGAAGGGCAGCACAATGTCTTTCGCCAATACTGGCCGCTGGCCAATCCTCACAGTTTTCAGGCGCACACGGTGTAGCCTGCGTTTCGCGTTTTCATGAACCTGCCCCCCATTACAGAGCACCCGGAGGTGCCGCCCGCCCCCGCCGTGGATTACGCCGGATTCCTGGCCCGCCAGCTGCAGACGCAGCAGTTCAACGCCGCGTGCTACCAGCTCGGAGACGAGCAGGTGTGGGTCAAGAAGGCCAACACGCCCCATGGCATGGCGCGCTACCGCGTGATGGGTGCCCTGGCCCTGCTGTTTGGCCTGCCTGTGCTGCAACCGGTGCCCAACGTGGGCGGCAACATCGCCATTGCCACCGAAGTGCAACGCCTTCGCGACCTGGCCGCGCGCGGCCTGCGGGTGCCCACGGTGCTGGCCGCGCAGGACAACGGCTTTCTGATGCGCCACCTGGGCCGCCCTGGCCAGAACACGCCCTCGCTGGGCAACGAGATCGAAGCGGCGGTGCCCGCGGGGCCCGAGGCCGTTCTGCGCCTGTGGGCGCAAGGCCTGCGGGCCATGGAGCTGGTGCACAACCAGGGCACCTGCCTGAGCCAGGCCTTTGCCCGCAACCTGGTGCGCTGCCCCGATGGGGTGGTGGGCTATGTGGACTTTGAAGACGACCCCACGGCCGTGCTGCCGCTGCCGCTGTGCCATGCGCGGGATGCGCTGTGCTATGCGCATTCCACCGCCATCTACCTGCGCCAAAGCGGAGCGCTGGAGGATGCGCGGGCGCTGTGGGCGCAGTGGATTCGCTCACGCGGCCCGGCGCTGCAGGGGGTGATGGCGCAGACCCTGCGCCGCCTGAGCCCCGCACGCCATCTGCCCCAGAGCCGCAAGCTGGGCCGCGATGTGCAGCGCGTGCGGGCGGCGTATGACTTGCTGGCCTGACATTGATGTGACCGCCTGAAGATGGCGCTTAGAGCCAACTTCTGACCGCCGGGTTTGCCTCGGCCAGCCGCAGCCATCAAGCGGCTGGCCGCTGCGATGGTGCGCACCCGTGAAATGCGCAGCCATACCCAACCGGCGCTCGCTACTCGAACCAACTCCGTGTCTGGATTCTGGTCTCCCGGAACGCACAAGCAAAACGGCTGAGACGCGCAGTCAAATTGCAGGCCTGCTCTCACACTAGGATCAGTCCGTCAATCGGTCATTCATAACAGTCTCTCCGTGCATTTATCTCCTTCCTTCTACGCTGCCGCATGCGCCAGCCTCCTTCGCATCGGACTATTACTCGCGCTTTTTTCTGTCAGTCCGGCCAACGCCGTCACCACAAAAACCCTCATGGATACGCTGTATCTGGGGCATGCCGGCAACGTCTGGGTGGGCGAGAACCACCGGCGCACGCAGAAGTTTGCGGTGGGCTCCGAAGACGTGCGCGTCACAAGCGTCACAGCGGATGTCTATGACAGCTTTGGATCGGTCACGCCATTCGTCAATCTGTGCGACCAAAATGGAGCCAACTGCCAGACGTTCACAGCATCCGGCCCGATTACTCCAGGGCTGAACACCTTCACCGGCAACTACACCGCGCTAGCGGGAACGACCGTGTCTGTAGTGTTCAGTTGCACGTGCTCTGGCATGGATGGGTATGGTCTCTATTTCAACAGCGGCGTGAGCGCGCCTGGCGTCACAGGCCCCGTGCCGAACGGTCTGTTTCATGCCAAGGCAGAAGGCGAGTTGCTGCCCGCCATCAGCACCTTGTCGGTCGTCGAAGGCCCCGTGGCGGGCGGCACTTCCCTCACGCTCACGGGGGCCTATCTCTCCGATGTGACCAATGTCAAATTTGGAGCCATCAGCGCAACCTCTTTCACGGTCGTGGATGCCAACACCATTACGGCGATTGCGCCTGCGCAGGCTGCGGGCACTGTAGACGTCACGGCCACGACCCCTAGCGGGACCAGCGTTGCCAGGACTGCGTCGCGCTATACGTACGTAGCACCGCCGGTTAGCGCCGACGCCTCTTCTTCCGTACCCTACGGCGCGAACAACGCCCCCATTTCCTTGAACCTCTCGGGCGGCGCCGCAACCTCGCTCGCGGTGCATGCGTCACCCACACATGGGACTTTGGCGGTGTTTGGCGCCAGCGTGAGCTACACACCCACGACCGGCTATGCAGGCGCTGACTCTTTCACCTACTCGGTCTCCAACATCGCGGGCAGCTCAATGGCCGCGACGCAATCGATCATGGTGGCGTCGCCTACCATCAGTTTCTCGCCAACGGCGCCAGCCAATGCGTCTTTTGGCGCAACCTACAGCCATAGCCTGAATTCCGCCAGCGGAGGCAGGGCGCCCTACACCTATTTATTGGCCTCCGGCGCACTGCCCGGGGGGCTCAGCCTATCGTCTTCCGGCACGATCAGCGGCACGCCCACAGCAGTAGGCACCTTCCAATTCATGGTCAGCGCCACCGACAGCAGCACGGGTCAAGGGCCCTTCATCGTCCAAAGCGGCCATCTGTCGCTGACCGTGAGCGCACCCACTATCGGTATGTCCCCAGCCAGCTTGCCAAATGGCATCCGCGGGGTGGCGTACAGTCAGGCCGTCGCAGCTACCGGAGGCAATGCACCCTACCGGTTTACCATTGCCTCTGGAAGTCTGCCGCCAGGGATGGCATTGTCGGCAAACACCGGCATCATCAGCGGCACGCCAACGGCAGGCGGTAGCTACACCTTTACGGTTTCTGCAACGGACAGCTCCACCGGCACGGGTGCCCCTTTCTCTGCCTCACGCACATTCACCGTGGTCATCCCAGACAACCGCTACACCGCGCCCACTAGCACCGGCACCGGCATGGCAACGGCGTCATTCACTGGCGGCGGCACACAGTGCACGTTTACCCAGCGGCGGTTCACCGATGTCAAAGCGGTGGCCACGGCGCCACCAACAGGCTATACCTTCCCGCAGGGCATGTTCGACTTCACGGCAGACAGCTGCGACGTCGACAGCACACTGACGGTGACGCTGGAATACCCCTCCGCCATCCCAGCCAATGCTGTGCTGATGAAGTACAGCCCCAACGCAACCCCTCGGTGGTTCCCTGTGAACGCCAGCGTCCATGGAAATACCATCACCTACTCCGTCAGGGACGGCGAGTCGGGCGACGACGACGGGATGAAAAACGGACGCATCGTTGACCCGGTCGCCCTGGCCCTACCACTGGCCACTGCATCCATTCCAACACTCTCCGAATGGGCCTTGGTGGGGCTTGCACTCGTGCTTGCAGGCTTGGGCGCCCATACGTCACGACGGCGCGCAATCCAATGAAGTGAAGCCGCACCGCAAAAGCATGCGGCGCATATGATGACCAGCGCCTCTGTCAGTCGATAGACGGCCTGCGCACAAAAAATGCCGTTGCCACGAAGCAATAACTGCGTATGACATCGCGTCTCAAGCCTGAAAACAATGGGATACGTTACGTGTTCTCGTGACAACATGTGGTGTCCGGGGCGGACTTGAGCCTTTCCCAAGGCGCGAGTCCATCGACACGACATTGTGCGCAGCTATCTACAGGACAGCACGCTAGTCACCACGGCAGGCCATCCATTCATGCAAGTTCCGCGCGCAAGGAATGCGCATACGCTGTAGCCGTGACTCAGTGCCCGGCAACCTACAAAACCAGTTCGGTGGCAACATCAGCGCTCAACCCCAACAACCGCTTGCGCATGCAGATCACCGCCTTGTCCTTGCTCAGCAAGATCGCCCGGTGCGCCGCTGCGAGGTCGATGAACTTCTGGTCGTCTGCGTCCTTGCACACATAGGCCACCTTGGGGGCAATGTCCACCAGCCGCACCTGCGCATCAAACGCGGCCAGCACCTGCGCGGCATCCACACGGTAGTAGTCCATGCGCTCGGCGATGTGGGGATAGGCCAGCACGCGCTCCAGCTCGTCGCGCATGACCTGCGTGGCGATCCAGGCCAGGCGCCCTTGGGCCAGCAGCGTGCGCAGCGGCACAGTGCGCGGGTCGCTGAAGATCAGCAGATCAAGCGCCACATTGGTGTCCACCACCACCTGGCGCGCGGGCTCGCCCGCCGGGGCCTCGGCGGGCAGGTGCAGTTCAACCTTCATTTCGCAGGCTGTTATCGGGGTTTGCCTTGGCCGCCCGCTCGCGCACGGCGCCCTTGATCATGTCGAAGCGGAACATGCGGCATTCGATCGGGCCGTTCCACATGGGCACGCGGCGCGATTCCTTCAGGCGCATCTTGCCGGGCAGTTTCAGGTCGGGCGTGAGCATCCAGGCCGTCCAGCCGCTGTAGTTCTTCTTCCAGTGCGTGGCCAACTGGCTGAAAAACTCGCCGCCATCTTCGGTCTGCGCTTCTTCGCGGCCCACGGCCATGCCCTGGGCGCGGTCGGCGGCGCGCTCGCTGGCGTTGCGGCCTGCGCTGCCTGCAGCGGCAATGCGCTCGCCGTAGGGCGGGTTCAGGAGCATCACGCCGGGCTGGTCACACGGCGGCATGCGCTGCAGGGCGTCGCCGCCGCGCAGCTGCACGGCCTGGGCCACGCCTGCGCGCTCGGCGTTGCGCTGCGCAAAATCGACCATGCGGAAGGCCACATCACTGCCAAAAATGGGCACTGCGCTGGTCTGTATTGCGCTTTCAGCTTCGTTTTTGATAGCAGTCCAGACATGGGCCTGGAACGGCAGCAGCTTCTCGAATGCAAAGCGCCGCAGCATGCCCGCCGGGATGCGGCAGGCGATCTGCGCGGCCTCGACCGCAATGGTGCCGCTGCCGCAGCAGGGGTCGTACAGGGGCTGGGGGTTGTCGCCGTGCGGGTCCCAGCCGCTGGCGGCGATCATGGCGGCGGCCAGGGTTTCTTTGAGCGGTGCGTCGCCCTTGTCCTCGCGCCAGCCGCGCTTGAACAGCGGCTCGCCCGAGGTGTCGATGTACAGCGTGGCTTCATCGGTGGTCAGGTGCATGTGGATGCGCACATCGGGCCACTGAGTGTTCACATCGGGGCGCACGCCGGTCTTGGCGCGGAAGCGATCAGCCACCGCGTCCTTGACCTTGAGGGCGGCGAAGTTCAGGCTCTTGAGCGGGCTGTGCTGCGCCGTCACTTCGATCTTGAAGCTTTGGCGCGTGGTGAACCAGATCTCCCACGCCACATCGCTGGCCAAGGCGTACAGGTCGTTTTCAGAGCGGTACATGCGGTGCGCCAGCTGCACCAGCACGCGCTGCGCTAGGCGGCTGTGCAAGTTCAATAGCAGCGCATGCCGCCAGGAAGCGCGCAGCAGCACGCCGCCCCGCCCGACCAGCAGGTCATGCCCGGTCAGGCCCGTGATGTGATGGACCTCATCGGCCAGAAATCCCTCGACGCCAGCGGCGCAGGGCAGAAATATTTGCAGTGAATTCATAGGAAGGCCCCGAGGATAAGCCCACCGGCCCCCAGGCGGACAAAACGCTAGGGACGAACGGTGTGAGAGGCTGTGGAAAGCCGCCCACACTCTACAAAGAACCGCTTGATTTGCCCTGCCGGATTACCGATAAAGAGAGCGTCAGCATTCACTCTCTCTATCCACCGCTCCAGTTCACAAGGGGATAACAATGTTCCAAAGCCTGCGCGCCCGATTGATCGGGATTTGCGTTGCCATCACCGTCGCCGCCCTGTTCGCCCTGGCTCTGGCGACGTTTGTGGTGGTGCGCAACAACACACTGAGCAGCATTGATGAACGCATGGGTCAGCTCACGCGCAACCACGCCAACGAACTGACCACCTGGATCAAGGAAAAGCAGCGCATCACGAGCTCGCTGAAGCTGGCCGTGGGGCAGGCTGAGCCCGTGCCCTTCCTTCTGGCAGCCAAGCAGGCCGGGGCGTTTGACGACACCTATTTTGTCTACGCGGACAAGCGCAACATCTTTGCCCACCCCATGCCTGAGGGCTACGACGGCACATCGCGCCCCTGGTACAAGCAGGCCGTGCAAACAGGTGGCCCGGCACTGACACCCGCTTATGTGGACGCAAGCACCGGCAAGCTGACCATCAGCTTTGTCGAGCCCGTAGGGCCGCAGGGGCAGCCCACGGCGGTGATCGGCAGCGACATGCACCTGGACACGGTGACCCGCATGGTCAACGGCATTCGCCCCATTGCGCAGAGCTTTGCGTTTTTGCTGGACGGCGAAGGAAACATCCTGGCCCATCCCAAGGCCGATCTGGCCCTCAAGCCTGCCAATTCGATTACCCCGCAGCTGGACATGGCATTGCTGCGCAAACTGGCCGAGGATGGCCAGCGCAGCGAATTGGCCATCGACGGCACCCAGCAACTGGTGTATGCCGCCAAAGTAGAGGGTTCGCCCTGGATTCTGGCCATTGCCATTGACCGCGCCCAGGCCACTGCCGCCGTGCGCGACCTGCTGCAGGTGGCCACCATCATTACGGTGCTGTGTATTGCTCTGGCTGTGGCGCTGCTGTCCGTGGCGGTGAGCCGCCAGTTGCGCCGCCTGGCAGAGGTGCGCGACGCTTTGACCGACATTGCCTCGGGTGAAGGCGATCTGACCCGGCGACTGGACACCCAGGGCAGCGATGAGCTGGCGCAAATCGCGCAGGCCTTCAACGACTTCGTCAACAAGATTGCCGTGGTGCTGGTGCGTATCCGCGAAGCTTCTGAGTCGGTCAAACTGGCCACCAGCGAAATCGCCAGCGGCAATCAGGATCTGTCCTCACGCACCGAGCAGCAGGCCTCATCCCTGGAGGAAACCGCCGCCGCCATGGAGGAGCTGACGGCCACGGTGCAGCAGAACGCCGAGAACGCCCGGCAGGCCAATCAACTGGCGTCTGAAGCATCGCAGGTGGCCAGCCACGGTGGCACGGTGGTGGGCCAGGTGGTGCAGACCATGGGCGGCATCGAAAGCTCGGCACGCAAGATTGTGGACATCATCGGCGTCATCGATTCCATCGCCTTCCAGACCAACATCCTGGCGCTGAACGCCGCCGTGGAGGCCGCCCGCGCTGGCGAGCAAGGCCGGGGCTTTGCGGTGGTGGCGGCAGAAGTGCGCACCCTGGCACAACGCAGTGCAACAGCGGCCAAGGAAATCAAGGCGCTGATTGATGACTCGGTCAGCCAAGTAAACGCTGGCAGCCAGCTGGTGCAGAACGCGGGGGCCACCATGGAGAAGGTGGTGGAGAGCGTGCGCAGAGTGACCTCCATCGTGAGCGAGATCAGCAATGCCAGCCAGGAGCAAAGCACCGGCATTGCTGAGATTGGCACCGCGGTGAGCCACATGGACCAGGGCACACAACAGAATGCCGCACTGGTGGAGGAGGCCACGGCCGCCGCCCAAGCACTGCAGCAGCAAGCGGCACAGTTGGCGGAAATTGTGGCGGGGTTCAAGCTAGACCACGGGGGCCATGCATCCCTGCCCCCGGCATCCAAGCCGATGGCGCGCCTGCGCTAAAGGGCATTTCGGCATTTCTGGCCCCACACAACGAGTGGGGCTGGGTGCGCCATCTGATGGACGGGACGTGGGGCAGGCTGCGCCCCATCTCCCCGCCTGCGCTACAGCGCCTTGCGCAAATTGGCAGGCGCGATCTTGAGCGCCTCGCGGTACTTGGCCACCGTGCGGCGTGCGCACTCGATGCCCTGCTCCTTGAGCATCTCGGCCAGTTGGCTGTCTGACAGCGGTTTGGCGGGATTCTCTGCCGAGACAAACTGCTTGATGAGCGCGCGCACCGCCGTGCTGGATGCGTTGCCTCCGGTCTCGGTGCCCAGGCCTGAACCAAAGAAGTACTTCAGCTCGTAGGTGCCAATCGGGGTCGCCATGTATTTGGCCGTGGTCACGCGGCTGATGGTGGATTCGTGCAGCCCCAGTTCGTCCGCAATGTCACGCAGCACCAGCGGGCGCATGGCCAGCTCACCGTGGGTGAAGAAGTTCTTCTGCCGCTCGACGATGGCACGCGAGACGCGCAAGATGGTGTCAAAGCGCTGCTGGATGTTCTTGATGAACCAGCGCGCCTCTTGCAGGCGCTGCTGCAGCCCCTGGTGACCCTCGCCCCCCTTGTGGCCCCGCAGAGCCCCCGCATACACATCGTGCACGCGCAGGCGCGGCATGACGTCGGGGTTGAGGCTGACGATGAAGTTGTGCTGGCCACTGTTGCCGTTGGCACGCCCCGCCTTGCGCACGATGACATCGGGAATGATGATGTTGCGCTCCACGTCCGTGAAGCGGCGGCCCGGGCGCGGCTCCAGGCGGGCGATGAGCGCCATGGCGGCACGGGTCCGCTCCTCGCCAGCGCTTCCGCCCTCGCTGCAGGCCTGGGTGAGGCGCTTGATGTCGCGGCGGGCCAGCATCTCCAGAGGCTGCTGGCAAATGCGCAGCGCCGTCTGGATGACAGGCTCGGGCACATCGCTGACACCATTTGCTGCCAGCGCGCTCAGCTGCAAGGTCAGGCATTCCGCCAGATTGCGCGCCCCGACGCCCACCGGCTCCAGTGTCTGCAGCAGACGCAGCCCCACGGTAAAGCGGTGCACCAGCTCTTCGATCTGCTCCAGGTCATCCGGACCAGCCAGGGTGATGGCAAGCTCTTCCAGAGACTCTTCCAGGTAGCCGTCGTCGTTCAGCGATTCGATGAGGAAGCGCAATGCAGCACTGTCCACCTCAGACAGGCGCAGCGCCAGCGCCTGGCGGTGGAGATAGGCCGTGAGGGATTCCTGAGAGCGCGCCAGCTCGGTCGCGTCGGCCTCATCCCCTTCGGTGTCGTTGCGGGTGCGCGCGGGGGCGTCTCCACCCCACTCGCTGTCGTTGGGGGCCATGTCCACCGAGCCGTCTCCGCCCCAGTCGGGCTCTTCGGCACCGCTGCTGGCGTAGTCGGCGTCTGGCGCGGACTCAGAACCCGTATCCAAAGTGGCTTCGGCGCCTGTGGATGAAGCGCTGGCAGCTCCTGAATAAATAGCATCATCCGCGCTGTAGTCATCCGCCTGGGGCGGCGCATCGGCCTGCTCCAGGCCAAACTCCTCACGCGGAGCCTCGTCGGTATTGCGTTCAAGGAAGGGGTTCTCGTCGAGCATCTGCTCGACTTCCTGCCCCAGCTCCAGCGTGGACAGCTGCAGCAGGCGGATGGACTGCTGCAGTTGCGGCGTCAGCGCCAGATGCTGCGAGACACGCAGTGACAGGCCGGGCTTCAAGCAGCACCTCCTGCAGCGGGGCCGCGAGCCATACCGATGGCAAAACCACCACCTCGTACCCGCAGAACCGCCCTCGTCTTCAAGCCCATGTCGGCAGTCTCATGTAACGCCATCACATGCGGAAGTGTTCGCCCAGGTACACCCGGCGCACTTCAGCGTTGTCCACAATCTCCGAGGGTGTGCCCTGTGCCAGCACGCGCCCATCACTGATGATGAAGGCGTGGTCGCAGATACCCAGCGTTTCGCGCACGTTGTGGTCGGTGATCAGCACACCGATTCCCCGCGCCTTGAGAAAGCCGATGATGCGCTGGATCTCGATCACGGCAATGGGGTCGATACCCGCAAAGGGCTCGTCCAGCAGAATGAAACGCGGCTGCGTGGCCAGCGCACGGGCAATTTCCACCCGGCGGCGCTCACCACCCGACAGCGCCAATGCAGGTGAGGCGCGGAGATGGTCTACCCGCAGCTCTTGCAGCAGGGAGGTCAGCTGATCCTCAATGGCTGCCTTGGACAAGGGTGCACCACGCTCGTCACGCTGCAGCTCCAGAACGGCGCGCACGTTTTCTTCCACCGAGAGTTTGCGGAAGATGGAGGCTTCCTGCGGCAGGTACGACAGGCCAAGACGGGAGCGACGGTGAATCGGCATGTGGGCCACAGACTGGCCGTCAATGCGGATGTCTCCGGCATCGCTGCGCACCAGGCCTACGATCATGTAGAACGAAGTGGTCTTGCCAGCGCCGTTGGGGCCCAGCAGGCCCACCACCTCGCCTTTTTGCACGACAAGCGACACATCCTTGACCACCTTGCGGCTGCCGTAGGACTTGGCGAGATGAGAGACCTCCAGCCGACTGGAAGGCTGCCCCTGAGAGGGGGCATTCACAGAGGAATCACTCACTGGCTGCCACCACCCAAAGAATTGCTGGGGCGTAGCGCAGGCCCGGATGCGGGCGCTGCTGGAGCGGGGGCAGATGCGCCCGAAGCAGGCTCCTTGGGTGCAAGCACCGCACGCACCCGGCCGCCGCTGGCAGGGGCCTCTGCGCTGCCAGAAGGCACCGCGCGCTTTTGCCCATCCACCGTGAACACGTCGGTGAGGTTGTTGTAGACGATGATCGCTCCGGAAATTTCGTCACTGAGCGCTCCACCCCGATAGCGGCGCAACTCGGCCCGGGTGATGAAGCGCACGTTGTCGGTACGCCCGTCGTACTCGATCACTTCGCCCTCGCCTTCGATGTACTCCTCGGGCGCGCCGGGCAGGGTGTCGCGCTTTTGGCGGAAGAAGGCGCGCTTGCCCGCTTCGGCAGTGACCACGCCCGACTGGTAACCATCGGCGTCCTGCCGCACATCCAGCCGTGCACCACGCAGCACGATGGAGCCCTTGGTCATCACCACACGGCCGGTGAACACGCTGGTCTGTTTGACTTCATCATGCCGCAGCGCATCGGCCTCGATGTTCATGGGCTTGGCGCGGTCTGCTTTTTCAGCCTGTGCAGCGCCCATGGCGCACGTCAAGGCTGCAAGCACGAAGAGGGAGGTAATGCGATGTTTCATGAGGGCACGAATCTTGCAATCATTGTAGCCATGCATTGGCCCAGAAACGAAAAAGCCCGCTTGCGCGGGCTTGGCTGTGTCTGAGTTATGTCAGAAGGGGCTTAACCCTTGCGAACGGTGCTCACCAAGTACTCCACCACCTGCAGCACGGTCTGCATGTTGCCCGCCATAGTACCGTCGGTGTAATAGCGGCCAGCAACACCCATGGAGGGCACGCCTTCCACACCAAAATCGTTTTGCAACTGCGCGGCACGCCGGGCTTGGTTGCCGGCGTTGAAGGAGTTGTACACCTCCTTGAACTTCGCCACATCCACGCCTTGCTTGCCGATCCACTCAAAAATTTCGTCGTCCTTGGCCAGCTTCTGCTTCTCGACATGGATGGCGCGGAACACCTTGGCATGCAGGTCGGGCAACTTGCCCATACCTTCTAGGGCGTAATAAAGCTTTTGCTGGGGCACGAAGCTGGCATTGAAGGCCACAGGCACCCGGCGAATCACCAGATCCTTGGGGGCAGCCTTGATCCAGCTCTCCAAGGTCGGCTCAAACGCATTGCAGTGAGGGCAGCTGTACCAGAAGAACTCGATCACTTCGATCTTGCCTGCTGGCACATCGGTCGCGACGGGCTTGGAAAGCTTTTGGTAGTCCTTGCCTTCCTTGAACTGGCGCACCTGGGCTTGTGCAGGCAGCGCCAGAGGCAACGTGACCGCGGATGCGGCCACAGCAGTGGCGGCGGACATTGAAAACTCGCGACGTTTCATGAAAAGAACACTCCTTATCTGGTCTTGGGGGTGTGAGCGAAGGCGGGTCAAAAAGTTCAGATCACCCGAGGGCAAAGCAGTCAGTGCGTCCGCAGATCAGCGCTGGACACGCACGAGCGCCGACTCCACGCCGGTGTCATCCAGCTTGTCTTTCAGCGCTGCAGCATCATCACGCTTGGCAAACGGGCCCACGCGCACGCGGAAGACGGGGCGACCGTTTTGTTCGCGCTCACTCACGCGCGCCTCCCAGCCCATCATGGCCAGCTTGGCGCGCTGGGCGTCCGCATCGGCCTGAGTCCTGAAGGCACCTGCCTGCACAAAATAGTCATACGGGTCAGCACTGCCCGACTCTGCCGCCTTCGCCTTGGCCAGATCCCCCAGAGGATCAGCACTGGCCGAAGGCTTGCCAGTTTCCGGTTTGCTGGCCGCCACCTTGGGGGCAGAAGCAGCAGCGGCCTTGGGGTCCGCAGGCGTTGCTGCCGCAGTGGCAGGCGTAGAAGGCTGAACGACCGCACCGGACTGGGTTGGTGCCGACGCTGCCGAGGCAGCCGCAACAGGCGGCTTGGCAGACTTGCCCCGCAGCGGGGAGTTAGGGTCCCAGTCTTTGTTCTTCTGGGCTTCCGCGGCATCCTGGTCTGCCCCTCGTGCCCCGCCCTTGTTCAGGAAAGGCACGGGCACCTTGGTGACGTAGACCGCCACAGCCAGCGCCGCGCCCAGGCCCACGATGACCCCCAAAATAAAGCCCAGGATGGTTCCGCCCCGCTGATGGTTCTTCATAGTTTTCTCGTTCACATTCTGGCTGGGGCCGACACACCCAGCACCGCCAAGCCATTGTGCAATACCTGCGCGGTGGCAGCGACCAGGGCCAGACGGGCCTTCTTCACGACTTCATCGTCCACCAGGATGCGCTCGGCATCGTAGTAGCTGTGATAGGCCGAGGCCAGGTCACGCAGGTAGAAAGTCACGTCATGCGGAGCCTCGCCCAGCGTGGCGGCCGTCAGCATCTCGGGGTACTTGGCCAGTTGCAGCATGAGCGCCTGGGCCTGAGGGCCTTCCAGCGCCGACAGGTCAACATCCTTGAGCGAAGCCACATCACTCCCACCCGCCTCTTGCCAGGCACGCAGCACTGACTGGATGCGCGCATGGGCGTACTGCACGTAGTACACCGGGTTGTCGTTGTTCTGGGCGACCGCCAGATCCACATCGAAGGTGTATTCGGTGTCAGGCTTGCGGCTGAGCAGGAAGAAGCGCACGGCGTCCTTGCTCGTCCACTCGATCAGGTCACGCAGCGTGACGTAGCTGCCTGCGCGCTTGCTGATCTTGACCTCTTCGCCGCCGCGCACCACGCGCACCATGGTGTGCAGCACGTAGTCGGGGTAGCCCTGCGGAATACCGACATCGGCCGCCTGCAGGCCGGCGCGCACGCGGGCGATGGTGCCGTGGTGGTCTGTGCCCTGGATGTTGACGACCTTGGTGAAGCCGCGCTCCCACTTGGCGATGTGGTAAGCCACATCGGGCACGAAGTAGGTGTACGTACCGTCCTGCTTGCGCATGACGCGGTCCTTGTCGTCTCCATAGTCCGTGCTCTTGAGCCACAGCGCGCCATCCTGCTCGTACGTCTTGCCGTTGGCCACGAGCTTGTTCACCGTGGCTTCGACGCGGCCGCTGGTGTAGAGGCTGGACTCGAGGTAGTACTGGTCAAAGTGGAGATTGAAGGCCTGCAAATCCTTGTCTTGCTCGTTGCGCAGGTAGGCCACGGCAAACTGGCGGATGTTGTCGTAGTCCTCCACATCGCCATTGGCCGTGAACTCGCGGTCATCGGCCTTCACGGTAGCCTTGGCCTTGAAGGCTTCGGCAATGTCGGCGATGTAGTCGCCGTTGTAGAAGTTCTTGGCCAGCGGGTTGTCGCTGTCGGTGGGCCAGCAGTCGTCACCGGGCTTGAAGCCCTTGGCGCGCAGCTGCGTGCTTTTTGTGAGCGTATCGATCTGCACACCGGCATCGTTGTAATAGAACTCGCGGTGTACGTTCCAGCCCTGCGTTGCGAACAGGTTGCAGATGGCGTCACCCAGCGCCGCTTGGCGGCCATGGCCCACATGCAAGGGGCCGGTGGGGTTGGCAGAGACAAACTCCACGAGCACACGCTGACCGTTGCTGGGCTGAAAGCCAAAGCGCTCACCCGCCCCCAGCACCTCGCGCACCACTTCCTGCTTGGCAGCGGGCTTCAGACGAATGTTCAGAAAGCCAGGACCGGCGATTTCAATGGCCTCAACCCAGCGCTGGTAGGCTGGTGTGGCCTCCAGCGTGGCCTTGAGTTGCTCGCCGAGAGCACGAGGGTTGAGCTTGAGAGGCTTGGCCAATTGCATGGCAGCCGTACAGGCGAAATCGCCATGAGCGGCCACCTTGGGGGATTCAAAAGCGGCCTTTGCGCCAGCGCCAGGAGACAGGGCATCCAGCGCGGTAGCAAGGGTAGCCAGGAGTTCGTTTTTGACAGAGAGCATCGGTGGATTTTACGGGGCCGCCCCTGCCTGCACGATTTGGCTTGTGAGCATGCACGCAACACCGCGCCGTTCTCACGAACCGCAACGTCCACCCGAGCGGCATGTGGCTTGTCGCGATACAGGATCTTCACAGTTGCAACGCAAGCCACCCAGCCGCAACAGAACGTAATAAATCGCGAGATACTTGTTTTGCCTGTCAGCCGACGGCAACCACGCCACGTTAAAACCCTACCATCCGTACCGGATTGGTTTTGATGTTGACCTACCTACTGGAGCCCCTATGAAGAAGCTTCTCTCCCTGACAGCCTTGAGCCTGGCCCTTTCGATCAGCGCAGCCCATGCGGCCGACGCCCCGGCCGCTGCTCCGGCCGCAGCACCTGCAGCCAAGACTGCTCCAGCACCCGCCGCGGCTCCAGCAACCACCACAGCTGCACCTGCTGCAGCAGCACCTGCATCGGCCCCTGCCGCCACGCCAACCAAGCAGCAATCGAAGATGGCCACCTGCAACGCCGAAGCAGGCGACAAGAAGGGTGATGAGCGCAAGGCATTCATGAAGAGCTGCCTGAGCAACAAGCCTGCGACACAGCAAGACAAGATGAAAACCTGCAACGCTGATGCCAAGACCAAGGCCCTCAAGGGCGACGAACGCAAGGCCTTCATGAGCGAGTGCCTGAAGAAGTGATGGACTGGGCGGTTCCCACTAGCCGCCCACCCACACAGAAAAGCCCGCCAGGCGCAAATCTGGCGGGCTTTTTTTTGAGCGTTGATTCTGCTTACCAGCCGCGGGCCCAGAAGACTGCGATCACCGCAATCACAGGCAGGATGTGGGATTGCACCATCACCCAGCGGCGGGTGCTGCACACCTCCGCCTCAGCAGGCAACGCGCCTGTGGCATTCAAGGCCTTGAGCCAGCGGCGGAAGGTGAGCGTGGGCTTGATGGAGATCAGCCCCATCAACACGAACAGGGTCACCTTGATGTGAAAGAGCGGCTGAGACACATACCAAGACACGCCCTTGACGCCAAAGTACAGGCGCGCCAGTCCTGTGGCCAGCAACACGATGGCCGTGATGCCGTAGATCAGGTCCAGCCGGGCCAGACGCTTCACCACCGCCGCATTCATCCACTCTGAGCGACACAGCGCGGCTTCGCTGGTCAGGAAGACCACCAGGGTGAGGATGGCCAGCAAGTGAAAAGCAGCGAGAAAGGCTTCGAGGGTCATGAAAAGCTCCTGGGAAATCAGCACGGGCACCATGGGTGGAGCCGCTGTTGCGGCCACTGGGTAGTGATTGTGCTTGAGCCGAATGAGCCCGCCCTTCAGCAGGAGGTCCCCAAAAGAAGAAACGGCGCATACCCTCAAGGCATGCGCCGCTTGGAAGTTCGACCGAGAAACCGTCAGGCCGCTGTGCGAGTGGCTGCGCCGACAGGCACGGCGACATCGGCCACGGGTGCGGCAGCCACGACGGGTTCGGGCAACGCACGCCCATTGAGTGCGGCATCCAGGCGCTGATGATCCAGCGCATTCTCCCAGCGGGACACCACCACCGTCGCCACGGCATTGCCGATGAAGTTGGTGAGCGAGCGGCATTCGCTCATGAAACGGTCCACGCCCAGAATCAGCGCCATACCCGCCACAGGCACTTCAGGCACCACCGCCAGGGTGGCCGCAAGGGTGATGAAGCCAGCGCCGGTCACGCCCGCTGCGCCCTTGGACGATAGCATGGCCACCAGCAGCAGTGCAATCTGGTGCCCCAGCGTCAGCTCGGTATTGGTGGCCTGCGCAATGAACAAAGCGGCCAGCGTCATGTAGATGTTGGTGCCGTCCAGATTGAACGAATAGCCCGTTGGCACCACCAAACCCACCACCGACTTGCTGCAACCAGCCTTCTCCATCTTCTCCATCAGCGAAGGCAGGGCCGACTCGGACGAAGAAGTGCCCAACACCAGCATCAGCTCGGCCTTGAGGTAACGGCACAGCTTGAGCACCGAGAAGCCACACAGCCGACACACAAAGCCGAGGATGACCAGCACGAACAGCAGTGAGGTGATGTAGAACGAGCCCACCAGCCAGGCCAGGTTGACGAGGGAGCCCAGGCCGAACTTGCCAATGGTGAACGCCATGGCACCGAAAGCGCCCAGGGGAGCGGCCTTCATGACGATGCCAACCACCTTGAATACGGGAGTGGTGAGCGCATCCAGAAAGTTCAGCACGGGGCGGCCGGGTTCGCCCACCATGGCCAAGCCCACACCGAACAGCACCGCCACCAGCAGCACCTGCAGAATGTTGTCGCCGACGAAGGGGCTGACCAGCGTCTTGGGGATGATGTCCATCACAAAGCCTGTGAGCGTCATCTCGTGCGACTTGGCCACGTAGCCCTTCACGGCCGTCTGGTCCAGGTCCGCCACGTTGATGTTCATGCCTGCCCCGGGCTGGACCACGTTGGCCACCACCATGCCCACCACCAGGGCCAGCGTCGAGAAGAACAGGAAATACGCCATGGCCTTGCCGAACACGCGGCCCACCGCGCTCAGCTGAGACATACCGGCAATGCCGGTGACAATCGTCAGAAAGATCACCGGGGCGATGATCATCTTGACCAGCTTGATGAAGGCATCGCCCAGTGGCTTGAGCGCTTCGCCGTAAGCGGGTTCAAAATGACCCAGCAACACGCCCAGGACGATGGCCAACACCACCTGGAAGTACAGTTGCCGATAAAAAGGCAGCCGCACGGCGGGGGCTGCGGGAGCGGATGGGATGTGCATGGAACGGTCTCCAGAAATCGGGGGGCTGCACCACCGGGGTGCACCCGGCGCGCGTCAAGGGTGCCGTTTGTACCGTTGCACTCTGTTTCAGCCGATAACCTATTGGTATTAGGCGCAGGCGTCTCCATAGGAGAACCACTCTTCAAACCTAGGGTAAACACTTAGTTACCAAACCGGTGCACCCGCCGCCTGATAGCACCTACCGGGTTTTTTTGACGCTTGAAATCCCGCCCGCCACCATGCCCCTGTTTCCCTATCGCCGCCAACTCTGGACCCTGCTCGTACTACTTGCAGGCACCGTGGCCTGCATGCTGGGTGCAGGCCAGTGGGCCTGGCAGCGGTCTTTGCACAACGAAAGTGACAACGTGCAGCGCCAGCTGGCCCTGTACGGGCAGACGCTGGCTCAGCGCATTGACCGCTACCGCACCCTGCCCGAAGTGCTGGCGCTGGACGCACAACTGCAAGACGCTCTGCTGCACCCCCTCAGCACGGCCGAGGTCGAAGCCCTCAACCTCAAGCTGGAGCGGGCCAATGGCGCGAGCCAGTCTTCCACCCTTACCCTGCTCAACCGCGATGGTCTGGCCGTGGCCGCCAGCAACTGGCGCTCGGCCAACAGCAACGTAGGGCAGGACTACAGCTTTCGCCCCTACGTGCAGCAGGCCCTGGCACAAGGGCGGGGAAGCTTCTACGGCATTGGAGTGACAACGGGGGAACCGGGGTACTTCCTGTCGCAGGCCATTCGTGACGACAGCGGCTACACCCTGGGACTGGTAGCCATCAAGATTGCCCTGCAGGAGCTGGAACGCGAGTGGCTGCAGACACCGGACATCGTGCTGGCGTCAGATGCGCACGGGGTGGTCTTCCTGGCCAGTCAGGACGCCTGGCGCTATCGCCTGCTGGAGCCGCTGGACGACGAGGAACGCCGTGAACTCAACGCCACACGGCAGTATGCAGGCCAACCCCTGCGCCCGCTGGACCTGCGGGTGGACGACCACATGGACAACGGCGGGCGACTGGTGCGCGTGCAAGCGTTGCATGGCATACCCGCCCTGCCCGGCCGGGTGTTATGGCAAACACAGCCTCTGCCCGGCACCCCCTGGCAGTTGCACCTGGTGCACGACACCCACACCAGCGTGACAGACAGCCGCTGGGCCGCCGCCGCCGGGGCAGGGGGCTGGCTGGCTGTGGCGCTGCTGGTGATGTTTGTCCGCCAGCGCCAGCGGCTGGCCCGGCTGCGCCAGCGCAGCCGCCAGGAGCTGGAAACCGTGCTGCGGCAGCACGCACAAGAGCTGCGTACCGCGCAGGACGGCATCGTGCAGGCCGCGCAGCAAGCAGCGCAGCAAACCGACACAGGCCTCTCCCGCAGCCTGGAGCACCTGCCGCAAGGCGTGGTCATCATCGATGCCGACCTGAATCTGGTGGCCTGGAATTCGCGCTATGTGCAGCTGTTTCGCTACCCCGCCGAGCTGATGCAGGTGGGCCGCCCCATTGCCGACCTGCTGCGCCACAACGCCCGCCGCGGGCTGCTGGGCTCAGGCCCTGTGGAAGAAGCCATTGCCCGCCGACTGGCCCACCTGCGCAGCGGCACACCCCACCTGCATGAAAGTGCCAAAGACGACGGCACCGTGCTGGAGATCCGCGGCAACCCGCTGCCCGAAGGCGGGTTTGTGACCAGCTATGCCGACATCACCAGCTACAAGAACGCCGCGCGCGAATTGCGATCGCTGGCCGATGCGCTGGAGCAGCGGGTGGCCGACCGCACACGCGACCTAGAGGCGGCCCGGCAGGAGGCCGAGCGCGCCAACCGATCCAAAACCCGCTTTGTGGCCGCCGCCGTGCACGACCTGCTGCAGCCGCTGAACGCCGCGCGCATGTTCACCTCGCTGCTGCGCAGCCACCTGCAGGGCGATGCTGCGCAGCATGCCGCAGACAGCATCGAAGGCGCACTGGCCGCACAGGACGCCATCCTCAACAGCCTGCTGGACATCTCGCGCATGGAGTCAGGCCAGCTCGATGTGCGCATCCACGACGTGGCCCTGGGCCCGCTGCTGCAGGTGCTGGGCCATAACTTTGGCGTGCTGGCCGAAAGCCAGGGCCTGAAGCTCAGTTGCGTGCCCACGCGCGCCGTGGTGCGCACGGACGAGAACCTGCTGCGCCGCATCCTGCAGAACTTTGTCTCCAACGCCATCCGCTACAGCCGACGCGGGCGCATCGTGGTGGGATGTCGCAAGGTGGGCGCAAGCCACCTGCGCATCGAAGTACACGACCAGGGCCCCGGCATCCCCGAGGCGCTGCAGCGCGAAATCTTCGAAGAATTCCGCCGCCTGGACGAGGGCCGCGCCGATGACCGAGGCGCGGGCCTGGGCTTGGCCATTGTCGAGCGCCTGGGCCGCCTGCTGGGGCACGAGATCGGTCTGCGCTCCCAACTTGGGCGCGGAAGCGTGTTCTGGGTGTGCGTGCCGCTGGGCAGCCCCGCAGCCATCCACCCTGCCACCCCACCCGCCACGACCCAGCAGCCCGCAGAGGATGCCCCCTTGCAAGGCAGCAGCGCCTGGGTGATTGAAGACGACGGCCCCACCTCCGCGGCCACCCAGGCCTTGCTGCAGCGCTGGGGCTGCGCCGTCCCCCTGGCAGGCGGCGCCTTGGAGGCCCTGGAACAGGCCCAACCCGGCCAAGCACCGCAGCTGGTGTTGCTGGACGTGCACCTCGGCGCGGGCCAGCACGGCCCAGATGTCTATGCCGAGCTATGCCAGCGCTGGGGCCAAAGCCCGGCGGTGATCCTCGTCACCGCTGAGCGCGACGCCACCTTGCGCCGCCAAGCGGCAGAGCGGGGCTGGGGCTTTCTAGCAAAACCGGTGAGGGCGCCCGCTTTGCGCGCACTGGTCAGCCAGACCTTGCTACGCCTTCGCCCAGGCTCGTCTTCCTGATCAAGGCAGCAAGGGACTTGGGCGATGCCTTTTGCTCCTGATTTGATAGCTGCCTGCGCTTATTCCATAAGCGCTATCCCGCAAGTTGCAGACTACTCCCTACCTGTGGGCGTCGCTTCAGCTGGCAGCCCATCCTCCGCCTCCAGGCTTTTGACTAACACCGCCGCCTGCGTGCGGCTGTAGCACTCCAGCTTTTTCAAAATCGCGGTGACGTGAACCTTCACGGTGTTCTCGGCCAGCCCCAGCTCTGCGGCGATCTGCTTGTTGAGCAGGCCGTCGGCCAGGCACAGCAGCACGCGGAACTGCTGGGGGGTGAGCTGGGCCAGGCGGGCGGCCAGCTCGGCGTCGGCCTCGGAGCGCTCGGCAGCGATGGGAGGAAAGCAGCTGTCTCCATCCAGCACGGCCTGGATGGCGTCGCCCATCGCCTCGGCGGGGGCGGATTTGGGGATGAACCCTGCTGCGCCAAACTGCTGCGCCCGGCGAATAACGCGTGGGTGGTCGTTGGACGAGATGATGACTACGGGCAGTTCAGGGTATTCGCCGCGCACATGCAGCAGTGCCGAAAAGCCCCGCGTGCCGGGCATGCTCAGGTCCAGCAGCACCAACTCCACCTCGGGGTGCTCTTGCAGCGCCTGGCCCAAGGTGGCGGCGCTGGCGGCCTCCAGCGTGCGGAACTGGGGAAAGCGTTCGCGCAGCACGTGCAGCACGGCAGCGCGAAAGAGGGGATGGTCGTCAGCGACGAGGAGCGTGGGCTCGGACATGGGCGCAGTCTGCCACGGCACGAGCTGCCTGTGTGTGAAGAAGGGGCATCACCGCCCCTGCCAGAACGCAGGCTGCGCGTATTGCTGTTTGAGGTATTCGATCCACAACCGCACCCGCAGCGGCATGTGCTTGCGCTGCGGAAAGACGACGTAGATGCCGTTAGGGGGGGCAGCAAACTCGCCCAGCACCTCTACCAAGCGCCCGGCGGCGATCTCAGCCTCAACCTCCCAGGTGCTGCGCCAGGCGATGCCGTAGCCCGACAGGCACCAGTCGTGCAGCACCTGTCCGTCCGAGCAATCCAGCGGCCCGCCGGGCTTGAGGTAGGCGACCTCGCTGCCGCCATCCTCCAGCGGGATGCGAAAGGCCCAGCCACGCACCTGCGAGGCCTCGCTGGACAGCATCAGGCAATCGAACTGCGCCAGATCGTTGGGATGGCGCGGAGTGCCGTGGCGCTGCAAATAGGCGGGGGTGGCCACGCACAGACGGCGGTTGTCGGCAATGCGCACGCTCACCAGCGAAGAATCGGGCAGGTCGCCCACTCGCACGGCGCAGTCATAGCCTTCGCCAGCCATGTCCACCACGCGGTCGCTGAGGTTCAGCGAGATGGTCACATCCGGATGCAGCTCACGAAAACGCGGCACCAGCGGAGCCACATGGCGGCGGCCAAAGCCCGCTGGGGCGGTGATGCGCAGATGCCCGGTGGCCTTCACACCGCCCTCGGACACACTGGCTTCCGCATTGGCCACATCGGCCAGCACGCGCTGGCAGTCGTCCAAAAAGGCACTGCCTTCGTGGGTGAGGCTGATGCGCCGGGTGGTACGCACCAGCAGCTTCACGCCCAGGTGGGCCTCCAGCGCATCAAGACGCCGCCCCATGATGGCGGGTGCCACCCCTTCGGCTTTGGCCGCGGCCGTGAGGCTCCCCCGCGTGGCCACTGACACGAACGATTCAAACGCCTTGAGTTTGTCCATGGCCTCACTTTTGCATAAAAGTCATTGGTTTTGAGATTTTCATGATCTTTATAACTTCAAACATTTGCAATACAGTGGACTTCACCGTGCACAACGACCCTGCTCAGGGTGTATGGCACCAAGATCCGGCTCCCTGTTTCAACCATTGCTCAAGGCACCCACCATGACCAATCGCACCACCGTCCACGGCCTGCAAGTGGCCACCAATTTGTTCCGTTTCATTGAAGACCAAGTGCTGCCCGGCACCGGTGTGGGCAGTGCAGACTTCTGGAAGGGCTTTGACGCCATCGTGGCCGACCTGGCCCCCCGCAACATCGCCCTGCTGGCCGAGCGCGACCGCCTGCAGACGGAGCTGGACACCTGGCACAAGGCCAACCCCGGCCCCATCCAGAACATGGTGGCCTACCGCAGCTTTCTGGAAAAGATCGGCTACCTGGTGCCCCAGCCTGCTGAAGTGAAGGCCACCACCGCCAACGTGGACGATGAGCTGGCCACCCAGGCCGGCCCACAGCTGGTGGTGCCCATCCTGAACGCGCGCTACGCGCTGAACGCGGCCAACGCGCGCTGGGGCTCTTTGTACGACGCGCTGTACGGCACGGACGTGATTCCCGAGACCGACGGTGCAGAAAAGGGCAAGGGCTACAACCCCGTGCGCGGCGCCAAGGTGATTGCGTTTGCCCGCCAGGTGCTGGACGACAACGCGCCCCTGGTCAGCGGCTCGCACAAGGATGCCACCGGCTACCGCGTGGAAGGCGGCCAGCTGGTGGTGGCCCTGAACAACGGCACCACCACCGGCCTCAAGACCCCTGCCCAGTTCAAGGGCTACCAAGGCGATGCCGCCAGCCCCAGCGCTGTGCTGCTGCAGCACAACGGCCTGCACATCGACATCCAGATCAACCGCACCACACCCATCGGCCAGAGCGACGCTGCGGGCGTGAGCGATGTGGTGCTGGAAGCTGCGCTTTCCACCATCATGGACCTGGAAGACTCCGTGGCCGCTGTGGACGCAGACGACAAGCTGCTGGGTTACAGCAACTGGCTGGGCATCATCAAAGGCACGCTGGTGGAGACCTTTGAAAAAGGCGGCAAGCAGCTGACCCGGGGCCTGAACGCGGACCGCATTTATGTGGCCCCCAACGCTGGAACCGGCAGTCAAGCTGCCGGGGGCGGCGAAGTGCGCCTGCACGGCCGCTCGCTGATGTTCCTGCGCAATGTGGGCCACCTGATGACCAACCCGGCCATCCTGTGGACCGACGCCCAGGGCGCGGTGCGGGAGATTCCCGAAGGCATCATGGACGCCGTCATCACCACCGCCATTGCCCTGCACGACCTGCAAGGCCATGGCAAGGACGGCATCCGCAACTCCCGCAAGGGCAGCGTCTACATCGTCAAGCCCAAGATGCACGGCCCCGCCGAAGTGGGCTTTGCCGCCGAGCTGTTCGGCCGCGTCGAAAAGCTGCTGGGCCTGCCGGACAGCACCGTCAAGCTGGGCATCATGGACGAGGAGCGCCGCACCTCCGTCAACCTGAAGGCCTGCATCGCCGCTGCATCCAGCCGCGTGGCGTTCATCAACACCGGCTTCCTGGACCGCACCGGCGACGAGATGCACACCGCCATGCTGGCCGGCCCCATGATTCGCAAGGGCGACATGAAGACCAGCGCCTGGATCCAGGCCTACGAGAAGAGCAACGTGCTGGTGGGCCTGTCGTGCGGCCTGCGCGGCAAGGCGCAGATCGGCAAGGGCATGTGGGCCATGCCCGACCTGATGGCCGAGATGCTCAAGCAGAAGATCGGCCACCCCAAGGCCGGTGCCAACACCGCCTGGGTGCCCAGTCCCACGGGCGCCACGCTGCACGCCCTGCACTACCACCAGGTGAACGTGCAGGACATCCAGATCGAGCTGGAAAAGACCGACGCCAACGCCGAGCGCGACAACCTGCTGACCGGCCTGCTGACCATCCCCGTCACCGCCAACCCGAACTGGACCGACGCCGAGAAGCAGCAGGAGCTGGACAACAACGCCCAGGGCATCCTGGGTTACGTGGTGCGCTGGGTGGACCAGGGCGTGGGCTGCTCCAAGGTGCCCGACATCAACGACGTCGGCCTGATGGAAGACCGCGCCACGCTGCGCATCAGCAGCCAGCACATGGCCAACTGGCTGCACCACGGCGTAGTGACCGAGGCGCAAGTGCGCGAAACCTTCGAGCGCATGGCCGCCAAGGTGGACAGGCAGAACGCCGGTGATCCGCTGTACCGCCCCATGGCAGGCCACTTCGACACCAGCATGGCCTACCAGGCTGCATGTGATCTGGTCTTCAAGGGTAAGGAGCAGCCCAGCGGCTACACCGAGCCGCTACTGCATGCCTGGCGATTGAAGCTCAAGGCCGCCACCGCCTGATTTGCTATTCATTTCATAGCTGCCTGCGCTTTATCCATAAGCGCAGGCAGCTTTTTTTATGGTTATCGAATGCTCAAAAGTCCTGGCGAAAAGGACAATGCCATCACAAGCAGGTAGATGTTGCGACCAGCGCGACAATGGGTGCGTGCATACACTCCCTTCACCCATTTCAGCGAACGATGCGCAAGCGGGTAAGTGCCCCCTGTGCGGGCAGGCCAACGGCTGCGCCATTGCAGCGGGCCAGCCGCCCCACACATGCTGGTGCATGCAGGCATCCATCTCCCCCGAGGCATTGGGCCGCCTGCCGCCGTCAGAGCAGGGAACGCGCTGCATCTGCCCCCATTGCGCGCGCAACTTACCTCCGCCTGCCAGCAACGGGGCCTGAAGGACCGATATGATCCATGAACGCAGGCAGGCAGGCCGAGCCGCCATCGCCTCATTGACGCAACCCTAACCCTTATTTGCAAGGAATATCCATGCCCACGTACCACATCGAAATGATGGAAGGCCGTACGGTCGAACAAAAACGCAAGCTGGTCGAAGAAATCACCCGCGTCTCCGTGGAAGTGCTGGGCGGCACGCCCGAGATGGTGGACATCCTCATCACCGACGTGAAACGCGAAAACTGGGCCACGGGCGGCAAGCTCTGGCTCGACCGCAGCTAACGCATCACAACCCGCTTTATGTCTGGACCCGGTTCCGTCACTGCGCTGAAGGAGCGCTACGGCGAGCACTACCGCTGGCTGTTGCTGCTCTCGGTGATGGTAGGCACGATGGCCTCCATCATGTCCTCGACCATTGTGAACGTGGCCATCCCGGACATGAGCCATCACTTTGCACTGGGTCAGGAACGCGCCCAGTGGGTCACCTCCGGATTCATGGTGGCTACCACGGTGGCCATGCTGACTACGCCCTGGCTTCTGGCCCGGTATGGCTACCGTGCGACCTACGTCGGTGCCATGGTGGTACTACTGCTGGGCGGCATTGCTGGCGGAGTTGCTGATCAATTCGCCTGGGTGCTGGCGGCCCGTGTTGCCGAAGGGTTGGCGGCGGGAGTCGTCCAGCCCATCCCGGCGGTCATCATCCTGTATGCATTCCAGCCGCATGAACAGGGGCGCGCGAGCGGCATCTTTGGCATGGGGGTCGTGCTGGCGCCCGCCATCGGCCCCAGCATCGGAGGGTTGCTGGTCGACTGGTTTGGCTGGCGCTCGATCTTTTTCATGGTGGTGCCACTGTGCATTGCCTCGTTGTGGCTGGCGTACCGCTATGTACCCGTCACCGCCCCTGGCGGATTAGCCGCCAACCGGGAGAGCGACGCGCTGGACTGGCGTGGGCTCCTGATCGGCGCCGTGGGCACCTTGTGCCTGCTCAACGGGCTGGTCACGCTTCACAACGGCACCGCTCTGGAAGCGGGTGGGTTGCTGGCACTGTCAGCCACGTCCTTGGTGCTTTTCATTGCATGGCAGCGCAGGTTGCTCGGCTCAGGTCGCAAACCCCTCATGGATTTGCGACTGTTCTCGTACCGGCAGTTCGCTATGGGCAGCGTGGTCGCGTTCATTTACGGAACGGCACTTTTCGGCTCTACCTACCTTCTGCCTGTGTTCATGCAGCTGGGGCTGCATTTCTCCGCCTCGCATGTCGGAACCATCATGCTACCCGCAGGTATCGTGCTGGCCATCACCATCGCATTGGTAGGGCGCCTGGCAGATCGTCAACCGACACACCTGCTGGTCGGCACAGGCTTGGCTCTGCTTGCAGTGTCTTTCGGGCTGATGATGACCATCGGCATCGGATCGCCCCTGTGGGCCTTGGTCGGCGTGGCCATCATTGGCCGCATCGGCCTGGGCTTTATCCTCCCCTCGCTGAATCTGGGTTCCATGCGCCCGCTGGAGAAGAACCTCATCGCCCAAGGCTCCAGCGCCATCAGTTTTATCCGCATGCTGGGTGGGGCTGCTGGGGTCAGTCTTTGCGGCATCGTGCTGGAGTGGAGGCTGGCCGCCCATGGAGCCGCTCTCGCTGGAGGGGTGGACAGTGCGGGACGCATGCAGGCTTTTGCTGAAACCTTTTTGATGCTGACTCTGCTCTGCGTGCTGGCATTGATTGCCGCGTGGCAGCTGAAGCCCGCGCCTGCCCAATCGCCGCAGTAAATGCGCAGTCCTTTCTCACCAAAGCCTTGATCATGTGCCAGCTGCTCGGAATGAACTGCAACACCCCGACGGATGTGCGCTTCAGTTTTTCAGGATTTGCCCAGCGCGGAGGGCATACCGGGGACCACACGGATGGCTGGGGAATTGCTTTCTTCGAAGACAAAGGCTTGCGCCATTTTGTCGACCACGAGCGCGCCGTCGACTCACCAGTTGCAGAACTGATCAGGCAGTATCCCATTCATAGCCGCAACGTGATTGCGCATATTCGCAAGGCAACGCAGGGGGTGGTCAGTTTGGAGAACTGCCATCCGTTCGTTCGAGAACTATGGGGGCGGTATTGGGTATTCGCCCACAATGGGGATCTGAAGACTTTCAGACCCAGATTGCACAGCCATTTTCACCCCGTGGGCGGCACGGACAGTGAGCACATTTTTTGCTGGCTCATGCAAGAGCTGGCCAAATCACACGCCGGGGTACCCAGTGTGGAAGAGCTTTCGCTCACCCTCAAAGAATTGGTAACGCGAGTCTCTCCGCAAGGCACCTTCAATTTCTTGCTGTCCAACGGGCAAGCGTTGTGGGCACATGCGACATCCCACCTTTGCTATCTCGAAAGACGGCATCCCTTTGGTCAAGCCAAGCTGGCTGATGAAGATGTTCAGATGGACTTTTCGACCTGCACCACTCCGTCAGATCGAGTTGCCGTAGTGGCCACGGCCCCCCTCACCAATAATGAATCATGGACGGCGATTCAACAAGGTGAGTTGTGCGTTTTTGTGGATGGAGAGCGGAAGCATTTCTAGCTGCTGTAGCTGCGCCAAGAATGCCCTCTGATTTGGTAAATCCTCAAGTTTGCGTGTACACACGCCCATCGAAACCCTGAGCAAGCTTACGGACGCAAGCTCAACAGCTTTGATTAATCGGGTTATCAGCTAAGGGCTAGTTGAGCCTTAAAGACCGCTCCACTCCCATTGAGTCCATTGAAACCCTGAGCAAGCTTACGGACGCAAGCTCAACAGCTTTGATTAATCGGGTTATCAGCTAAGGGCTAGTTGAGCCTTAAAGACCGCTCCACTCCCATTGAGTCCATTTGGGATCCCTAAAGCAAAAAACCCCAGTCTGAGTAGACTGGGGTTTTCTGGGCTGTAAGAGCCTGACGATGACCTACTTTCACACGGGAACCCGCACTATCATCGGCGCAAAGTCGTTTCACTGTCCTGTTCGGGATGGGAAGGAGTGGTACCAACTTGCTATGGTCATCAGGCATAACTTGGTGCTGAGCAGTCTTGGGACTGCTCGGCGAATTCATAGAGTTTGGAATCAGTTTTTTGTATTTGACTGCGTCTAACTTGGCATAACAATCTTTGAGCTTTTGCATTGAAGTGCATAGGCTATCAAAGTTATAGGGTCAAGCCGCACGAGCAATTAGTACTGGTTAGCTTAACGCATTACTGCGCTTCCACACCCAGCCTATCAACGTCCTGGTCTTGAACGACTCTTCAGGGGGCTCAAGGCCCCGGCAGATCTCATCTTGAAACGAGTTTCCCGCTTAGATGCTTTCAGCGGTTATCTCTTCCACACTTAGCTACTCGGCAATGCCACTGGCGTGACAACCGATACACCAGAGGTGTGTCCACTCCGGTCCTCTCGTACTAGGAGCAGGCTTCCTCAAATCTGCAGCGCCCACGGAAGATAGGGACCAAACTGTCTCACGACGTTTTAAACCCAGCTCACGTACCTCTTTAAATGGCGAACAGCCATACCCTTGGGACCGGCTACAGCCCCAGGATGAGATGAGCCGACATCGAGGTGCCAAACACCGCCGTCGATATGAACTCTTGGGCGGTATCAGCCTGTTATCCCCAGAGTACCTTTTATCCGTTGAGCGATGGCCCTTCCATACAGAACCACCGGATCACTATGTCCTGCTTTCGCATCTGCTCGACTTGTCAGTCTCGCAGTTAAGCACGCTTATGCCATTGCACTATCGTCACGATGTCCGACCGTAACTAGCGTACCTTCGAACTCCTCCGTTACGCTTTGGGAGGAGACCGCCCCAGTCAAACTGCCTACCATGCACTGTCCCCGATCCAGATAATGGACCTAGGTTAGAACCTCAAACACACCAGGGTGGTATTTCAACGTCGGCTCCATGAGATCTAGCGACCTCACTTCAAAGCCTCCCACCTATCCTACACAGATCTGTTCAAAGTCCAATACAAAGCTACAGTAAAGGTTCATGGGGTCTTTCCGTCTTTCCGCGGGGAGATTGCATCATCACAAACATTTCAACTTCGCTGAGTCTCAGGAGGAGACAGTGTGGCCATCGTTACGCCATTCGTGCAGGTCGGAACTTACCCGACAAGGAATTTCGCTACCTTAGGACCGTTATAGTTACGGCCGCCGTTTACTGGGACTTCAATCAAGAGCTTGCACCCCATCATTTAATCTTCCAGCACCGGGCAGGCGTCACACCCTATACGTCCACTTTCGTGTTTGCAGAGTGCTGTGTTTTTATTAAACAGTCGCAGCCACCGATTTTTTGCAACCCCTTTGGGCTCCCTCTGTACGAGTTCACCTACTTGGGGCATACCTTCTCCCGAAGTTACGGTATCAATTTGCCGAGTTCCTTCTCCTGAGTTCTCTCAAGCGCCTTAGAATACTCATCTCGCGCACCAGTGTCGGTTTGCGGTACGGTCGTCAATAGCTGAAGCTTAGTGGCTTTTCCTGGAAGCAGGGTATCACTCACTTCGTCTGCAAGCAGACTCGTTATCACCCCTCATCTAAGCCCGGCGGATTTGCCTACCAGGCACGACTACAGGCTTGAACCAACATATCCAACAGTTGGCTGAGCTAACCTTCTCCGTCCCCACATCGCACTATTGATCGGTACAGGAATATTGACCTGTTTCCCATCAGCTACGCATCTCTGCCTCGCCTTAGGGGCCGACTCACTCTACGCCGATGAACGTTGCGTAGAAAACCTTGCGCTTACGGCGAGGGGGCTTTTCACCCCCTTTAACGCTACTCATGTCAGCATTCGCACTTCTGATACCTCCAGCATCCGTTACCAGACACCTTCACAGGCCTACAGAACGCTCTCCTACCACGTGCAATAAATTGCACATCCGCAGCTTCGGTAACTGGCTTAGCCCCGTTACATCTTCCGCGCAGGACGACTCGATCAGTGAGCTATTACGCTTTCTTTAAATGATGGCTGCTTCTAAGCCAACATCCTGACTGTTTTAGCCTTCCCACTTCGTTTCCCACTTAGCCAATTTTAGGGACCTTAGCTGGCGGTCTGGGTTGTTTCCCTCTTGAGTCCGGACGTTAGCACCCGGTGCTCTGTCTCCCAAGCTGTACTCTTCGGTATTCGGAGTTTGCATAGGTTTGGTAAGTCGCCATGACCCCCTAGCCTAAACAGTGCTCTACCCCCGAAGGTAATACTTGAGGCACTACCTAAATAGTTTTCGGAGAGAACCAGCTATTTCCAAGTTTGTTTAGCCTTTCACCCCTATCCACAGCTCATCCCCTAGTTTTGCAACACTAGTGGGTTCGGACCTCCAGTACCTGTTACGGCACCTTCATCCTGGCCATGGATAGATCACTTGGTTTCGGGTCTACACCCAGCGACTGATTCGCCCTATTCGGACTCGATTTCTCTACGGCTTCCCTATTCGGTTAACCTTGCCACTGAATGTAAGTCGCTGACCCATTATACAAAAGGTACGCCGTCACCCTTGCGGGCTCCGACTTTTTGTAAGCATGCGGTTTCAGGATCTATTTCACTCCCCTCCCGGGGTTCTTTTCGCCTTTCCCTCACGGTACTGGTTCACTATCGGTCAATTACGAGTA
>NZ_AP029019.1:4755000-4854771 GCF_037101375.1 Acidovorax sp. DW039
GCCGTGGCCACCAGCGAGGCCGTCATGGCGTTGATCTCTGGCACCACCACCACGCGCAGGTTCTGTGTTTCCTTGTCGATGTCCGCGCTGCCTTCCATCAGCACAGCCGCGTTCACCCCCTTCATCTGCAGGTTATTGGTCGAGGCCACTCCCTGCTCGATGTGCATGTCACCCCGAATGAAATCAAAGGCGAAGCCCTCGCTGAACACGTCCCGGAAGTCCAGCGTTAACCGCCGCGGCAGCGACTGCAGGCTGAGCACGCTGAGCAGCTTGGCCAGCCCTGGGTCGGCCTTGAGGAACTGCCCTGCCTCGATGTTCACGTTGACCTGGCCTGCCATGGAGCGGTAGTCGGGGCTGAAGGGTGCGCCAATCCAGCCCACCTGGCCTTCCATGCGGCCCTTGCCGCGGCGCACCACATTCACCATGCCAAAGCGGCCCAGCAGGTCGCCCGAGTCGCGGATGTCCAGCTTGAAGTTGAGTACCGTGCGGCGTTCCTGCGCACGCGGCATTCCCGCACCGCCGCGGCTCTGGTTGAGCAAGGCCCAGTTGCCAGTGGCCGTCATGCTGGCTTCTGGGGTGGTGATGTTGAACTTGTTCAGACGCCATTCGCGCTGCGCACCTTCGGCATTGCGGTTCTGTGCCTCGATTTCAATGCGACCCAGCTTGCGCCCCCGCAGCTCAAAATCATCGACCACCACATCCACTGCGGGCAAGGCGCCGGGCTGCTCTGTCAGCAATGCCTCCACCTGGGTCGCTTCGCTTTGAGGCATGGACAGACGCGACAGGCGCGCGAACAAACGCCCACTGCCTGCATCGCTGGCGGCGGGGGGGCGGTACTCCACGTAGCCACTCAATTCCGCCGCATCCAGGTTGGCGCGCCACAGACTGCCTTCACGCAAACCGCCTGCCACCAGGTTGCGCAGCGTGCGTCCCTGGGCCGTCAACTCGGCTGCACGCAAGGCCACCGTGCTGGGCAGGTACTCCATGGCGGGATGCGAAGCGGGGCCCGGGCCCAGCACAGGTTTGGGCGCTGCAGATGCTGCGGGCGCTGCAGGCCCCGCAATGGCCAAGCCACGGGTCGATGTGTCCAGCAACCGCTCCCAGGCATCTACATCGACCTTGCCCAGCCGCAGATTGGCTGCCACGCCTTCCGCGGGCAAGGCAGCCGCCTCACCCGCCCCCAGGCCCACGGCGATGGAGCCCCGCAGCACCCGGGGCTGGGTGCCCGAAATGTCACGCAGGTACATGGCATTGCCCACCCCCGCCACATCCACCGTGATCTGGTCACGCAGTGGCAGCGCTGATGGGCCCGCCCCGCCATTGACCAGGGACTCGCGCGCCACCATCTGCTCGTAGCGCAGCGGTTGTGCGGACTCGGCCGACTTGCCCAGCGGGGCCGGCAGGTCCAATGCCATGCCTTGCAGGCTGGTGGTGAGCTGCAGCTCCGGAACGCCACGACGGAACGTGAGGGCCAGCGTGTAAGGCGCGCTGCCGGTGGCACTGCGCGCCAGCTGCGCCACAAAACCCAGGCTGGGGGTCTGCTGCAGGCCCTGAGCCGTGGCGACACCCTGCGCACGCACCTGGATGGCGGATTCGGTGGCGGGAGCCCCTGCAGGCAGGGAACGCATGCCGCCTTCCAGTTTCACATCCCCCCCCAGCGCGCGTGCCTGCACGCCGCTGAGCGCAAAGCCCGTTTCCGAAAACTGCACCACCCCGCGTGCGCGGCTCAGGGCAGGTGTGTCAGGCGTGATGCGCACATCGTTGCCCGACAGGGTGACACTGCCCTGCACCTTGGACTTGTCGATCTCGCTGATGGGAAGGGACAGCCGCAATTGCAAGTCTGCATTGCCGCTACCACTGGCCTGGGCCAGGGCATTGCCTGTCATGCGGGCCAGGGGCGACGTCGCCATGAGGCCAAGCATTTCCGGCAGGGGACCACGCGCTTCGGCATGCACACCCACCACGGTGTGAGCGAGGTTGGGAATCTGGGCCTCCACCTTGGTCAGGCGGGTTTGCGGCAGGCCCATGAAGGTGCCGCTGGCTCCCCGCACCTGCATGGAAGAACGCTCAAAAATCAGTTCGCCGTTCAGCTTGGTCAGCGCAGGCCAGCGCAGGGCTTCGTTGGGCAGCAAGCCAGGCGGCACATAGGCATAGGTCACATCCTTGACCTTGGCCGCAATGCGGAAGTCGCCCTGCTTCGGATCGTTGAAGGGCATGTCGTGCAGGTCCCCCCGCACCTTGAAGTCCACGTGGCTGGCCACGCCTGCCACCACCGATTGCTGCACATAGCTGCGAGACTCGGCGGGAACGCTCAAGGGCAGGTAACGGTAGACCCGCGTGCCATCGGCTCGGGTCAGCACACCGGACAAATCCAGCACGCCCGGAAACCGGGAGGCATGGGGAACCCGCGCCGGATCGCTGGTGTGCCACGAAAGGCGGGCATGGCCCTGCGCGTCCGCGTTGGCAAAGCGGATGTCGTTGGCCTGCACGGCAATCCGGTCGCCCTCGATCTGCCAGCGCACGCTGGCGTTGAACTCATCCAGCGGCAGCACAGGGTCTTCAAACACCCGTGGCAATACCAGCGCGCCTGAGGCCATGGACACACTGGCCTTGCCGCCTGTCTGGGTCAGGTCAAAGTCCACGTCTGCACCGCGCAGGCCAGGCGTGCGGGTACTTTCGGTGGGGGTGGCACCTGCCAGAGTCAGGCCCTGCACACGTCCCCGCACCTGGTATTGCTGCAGGGCTTCCAGCGGGCCTTTCCAGCTGGCCTGAATCTCCTGCACCATGCCTTTGGGAGCAAATTGGGTAATGGCTTCATGGGCTGTGCTGCCCAAGGGCAGGCGGCTCGCAATCTGGGCCAGGGCTGCCAGATCCAGCTTGTCGGCCCGGAAATCGCCCTGCGCAGGCGTCTTGCCTGCACCTTCGGTGTATTGCAGCTTGAGGTTCCCCCCCGGCCAGTGCAGCCCATCGTCGGCCACAAACTGCAGCGCCTGGGTGGAAAACTCAAACCCGCCCTGCAGACGACGCCCGCCCAAGCGACCTTGAACAGAGGGCAACTCCAGCGCCTGCAGGTCGGGGCCGAGCGTGGCCTGCACATCGGCCAGCGCCAGATCGGCCGTGCCGCCCACAATCTGGCCGCGCTGCACGTCCGCCCAGGCGCGCAGTGCCCCGTGGCCATGGGCTACATCAATGCCCACGTCAGCGTGGTGGCGCAAACGCGAAACGTCAACGCGGGAGAAGTTGGCGTACAGCTGGCCGTTCCAGTGCTGCCAGTTGCTGTCCCGAACCCGCAGCAAGGGGGCACGGAACATTCCCACCAGGGTGAAACGGTCGCCCCAGGCCTCGGGCGGGGTCGCATCAATGCGCAGGCTGTGGCGCCAGTTGCCGTTGCGCAGCACCAGATCCACCTTGCTCAGGGCCAGCTCCGGGGCGCCGCGCAGCTCATCGTTCCAGCGCAGGGTGCCGCCGCGGATCACGACCTCACCCTGCGAAAACAGCCAGTCGGTCGCGGCACTGCTGTCTCCGGATGCGCTCTGCGCCACCGGCAGGCCCGCCACGTACAAGCGGCTGTCGGCTCCGCGACGCACGTCCAAGTCGGGTGAATCAATGTAAAGCTGCTCAAACCCCCAATGCAGCAATGAACGGGGCGACAGGGACACCACCACCCGGGGCAGGCGCAATGCGGCGCGGCCCTCCGCATCCAGCAGGGCGACTTCCAGCAGTTCGATGGAGGGGATCAGCCCTTCGGAGCGGGCCGTGATGTCGCCAATGCGGACCGCAACGCCCAGCGCTTTGCTGGCACGGCTTTCTATCTGGGGGCGAAACTCGCCGATTCGCGGCACAATCCAGCCATGAAGGGCACCCCAGGCCAAGGCCAGCAACAACCAGAAGGCCAGCAACAAACCCAACGACCAACGCGCAAACCCGGCAACGATCTTGAGCAAGCGGGAAGGGCGAGGAGTCGGTTCGGTCATTTTTCGCGTGAAGATGGCCGGAATTATGACCCGCCCTCCAGGGCGCGGTTCCGAGCTTTGCCGGGTTTTCCCAGGGTGTTATCACCTGTTACTCATACAAGATTACTGAACTGCGGTGCGCGGCATGCCCCGCTGCCGCAACTCCCTTGGGCGTGCAGGGGCAAATGCCCCGCCTGCCTGCACTGAATGGCGCTTTGTATCCAATAGCCCGTAACGACCCCGCTCCGATCTCTCGCCTCTCCTGACTGCCCTGGCTGCCATGCAGAACCCCAGCACCGAATCTTCCCCCTGCCACACCATTGCACCCAGTGAGGGTCTGGCCGAACACTCCCGGTTTTTCCAGCGTCTGCACC
Source organism: Acidovorax sp. DW039 (assembly GCF_037101375.1). Classification (NCBI taxonomy): domain Bacteria; kingdom Pseudomonadati; phylum Pseudomonadota; class Betaproteobacteria; order Burkholderiales; family Comamonadaceae; genus Acidovorax; species Acidovorax sp. DW039. Next base: position 4,759,328 of record NZ_AP029019.1, read on the forward strand.
GCCGCTACGAACAGGACTTGCCTTTGCTGCCGCCCGGCGCGCCAACCCGGGCCCTGATGGAAGAAGCACTGGCCGCCCTGCGCGCCCGGGGCACCGATGTGCCCAGTGCGCTGCGCATGGTGCGGCAGCTGGTCATGGAACGGCTGATACGGCTGGAATGCGAACAGCAGGCCAGCCTTGCAGAAGTGACCCGCGCCGTGACCGAGCTGGCCGAACTGGCGCTGGACCATGCCTGCCGCCACGCCCGCGAGGAGCTGGACAGCCGCCACGGCGCACCCCAGGGGCCACAGGGCCAGCCGGTGCAGTTGTGGATCATCGGCATGGGCAAGCTGGGGGCACGGGAGCTGAACGTTTCGAGCGACATCGACCTGATCTACGTCTACGAGCACGACGGCGAGACGGCGGGCATCGAAGGGGGCCGCGGCCGCATTTCCAACCACGAATACTTTGCCCGGGCCGTGAAGGCCATCTACAGCCTGGTGGGCGACACCACCGAGCATGGCTTTGTGTTCCGCGTGGACCTGGCCCTGCGCCCCAACGGCAACTCGGGCCCGGCCGCGATCTCGCTGGCTGCCCTGGAGGAATACCTGCAGGTGCAAGGGCGCGAGTGGGAGCGTTTTGCCTGGCTCAAGAGCCGGGTGGTGGCCCCCACGGAATGCATCGCCCGTCCTGAAGTGCAGGCGCTGCGCAACGTGGTGCTGCCGTTTGTGTTCCGCCGCTATCTGGACTACAGCGTGTTTGATGCGCTGCGGTCCCTGCACCGGCAGATCCGCGACCATGCGGCCAAGCGCAGCGCGGGCCACCCCGAGCGGGCCAACGACGTCAAGCTTTCGCGCGGCGGTATCCGGGAGATTGAATTCACCGTGCAGCTGCTGCAGGTGGTGCGCGGTGGGCAATTCCCCGAACTGCGCCGCCGCCCCACACTGGACGCCCTGCAGCGCCTGGCCCAGGCCGGGTTGATGCCCCAGGAAACGGCCGACGCCATGGCCCGCGCCTACGTGTTCCTGCGCCGGGTGGAACACCGCATCCAGTACCTGGACGACCAGCAGACCCATGTGCTGCCCACGCGCGATGACGACCTGGCCTGGATTGCCAGCACCATGGGTTACCCCGATTGCTGCGCCTTTCTGCACGAACTGGACGCCCACCGCGAACTGGTGGCACAAGAATTTGACACCCTGCTGGGCGGCAACGAGAAAAAGCAATGCTCCGGCGGAGGTTGCGGCGGTCCCAAGGCTGCGCCCCCGCCGCCCCCCGAGCTGGAGAGCCTGCTGGAGCAGTTGCCCCCCGGCTTTCGCGAACGGGTGGCCGAGTGGCGCAACAACCCGCGCGTGGCCAATTTGCGTGACGAGGCGCGGGCGCGGCTGTTCCGCATCGTGCTGCGCACGGCGCAGTGGCTGGGCGAGGGCCGCTGCACCCTGGAGGCCGCCGCGCGCCTGACCAACTGGCTCGAACCCCTGATGCGCCGCGAGAGCTACCTGGCATTGCTGCTCGAGCGCCCGCCCGTGCACCAGCAGCTGCTGGCCCTGCTGGGCGCGGCCAAGTGGCCTGCGCGCTACCTGTTGCAGCACCCCGGCGTGATCGACGAACTGGTAGGCGATGTGCTGATGGCCGAGCGCTTTGTGGCGGCCGACTTTGAACGCGAGCTGGCCCAGCGGCTCAAGTCCCTGCAATCCACCGGCGAAGACGACGATGAAACCCTGCTGAACCTGCTGCGCCGCGCCCAGCACGCAGAAACCTTCCGCACCCTGGCGCGCGACGTGGGTGGGCGCATCACCGTGGAGCAGGTGGCCGATGACCTGAGTGCGCTGGCCGACAGCGTGCTGCGCGTGACCACCCAGTGGTGCTGGAGCCGCCTGAAAAACCGCCACCGCGACGAGCCCCGCTTCGGCATCATTGGCTACGGCAAGCTGGGCGGCAAGGAGCTGGGCTACGGCAGCGACCTGGACATTGTCTTCGTGTTCGACGATGACGACGAGCGCGCCCCCGAGGTCTACGCCGCCTTTGTGCGCAAGCTCATCAACTGGCTCACCGTGAAGACCGGCGAGGGCGATCTTTACGAGATCGACACCGCTTTGCGCCCCAACGGCAACTCCGGCCTGCTGGTGACCAGTTTTGAGGCCTACGCCAACTACCAGCAGCAGCGCGGCAGCAACACCGCCTGGACCTGGGAACACCAGGCCATGACGCGCGCGCGCTTTGTGCTGGGCAGCCCTGAACTGCAAGCCCGCTTTGATGCCGTGCGCGAGGCCGTCATCACCTCGGCGCGCAACGCCAGCGCGCTGCAGGAAGAGATTGTGACCATGCGCGAGCGGGTGCGCTCCGCGCATCCCGTGCCTGCGGGGCTGTTCGAGGTCAAGCACAGCACTGGTGGCATGGTCGATGCCGAATTTGCCGTGCAGTACCTGGTGCTGTCGCAATCCGCCGCCCACCCCGAGCTGCGCGCCAACGTGGGCAACATCGCCCTGCTGGAGCGGGCCGAGCAAGTCGGCCTGCTGCCCGCAGGCGTGGGCCATGCCGCAGCCAACGCCTACCGCGAGCTGCGCCGCGTGCAGCACCGCGCCCGGCTGGACGAAGCCCCCACCCAGGTAGAGCCCCCTGCGCTGCAGGCCGAACGCGATGCAGTGCTGGCGCTGTGGCAGGCGGTGTTTGGGGCGGCGCGCTAAGAACCTGTTCTGCGACACGGCACCGGCAGCGGTGCCGGGCCGCGCAGGCTCCCTGCGCCGTCAATGCGAGGCTTGCAATGAAATCAATGCCTGGCGCTTGATGGATAAGCGCAGAAAGCTATCAAATCAGGAGTAATACACCCCACTCCAGCCAGCACGCCGTCGCCACCGCGCCCCCTCCCAGCGCTCAGAAAGATTCCCAGTCCCCATCGTCGCCCCCCGCCTTGGCGGCAGGTGCAGAGGCCGTGGGCTTGGCAGGCGTGCGGCCCAGCGCGGGGGCAGCAGGCTTGGGGGGTGCCGACACAGCGACCTTGTCGATGGGTTTCGGCGCAAATTTGTTGGCAGGCTTGGGGCTTATGGCGGGCTGAGGTGCCGTCACCGCGCGAGGCCGGGGCGCAGGTCGGGGGGCTGCGGCGGGTTGGCTGCCCATGTCCACCTTGAACCTTGCCACCGCAGCGTTCAGGCGGCGGGCCTGTTCTTCCAGCGAAGAGGCAGCGGCAGAGGCTTGCTCCACCAGGGCCGCGTTCTGCTGGGTGGCCTGGTCCATCTGCGTGATGGCGAGGTTGACCTGATCGATGCCCGAAGACTGCTCCTGCGATGCTGCAGTGATCTCGCCCATGATGTCCGTGACGCGGCGCACCGAGGCCACGATGTCGGTCATCGCCGCGCCTGCGCGCTCCACCTGTTCCGAGCCCGCACCCACTTTGCCCACCGAGTCGGCGATCAGGCCCTTGATCTCCTTGGCAGCAGTGGCAGAACGCTGGGCCAGAGCACGCACCTCGGATGCCACCACCGCAAAGCCGCGGCCCTGCTCACCGGCGCGCGCTGCTTCCACGGCAGCGTTCAAGGCCAGGATGTTCGTCTGAAAGGCGATGCTGTCGATGACGTTGACGATGTCGGCAATCTTGTCGGAGCTTTCGGAAATCGCCTTCATGGTGACCACGACCTCGCCCACCACCGACCCGCCTCGCTCCGCCATCGACATGCTGCCACTGGCCAGCTGGTTGGCCTGGCGGGCGTTGTCGGCATTCTGTTTGACGGTGGATGACAGCTCCTCCATGCTGGCGGCGGTCTCCTCCAGAGACGCTGCCTGCTGCTCGGTGCGGCCACTCAGGTCCGCATTGCCTAGCGCAATCTCACGCGCACCGGTGTTGATCTCCTCCACGCCCTGCCGCACCTCGGTCACCATGCTCGCCAGGCCCGCCTGCATGGTGCTGACAGAGCGCAGCAGCCGGCCAATCTCGTTGTTGGATGATGTGTCAATGCGGGCCGTGAGGTCGCCCTGCGCCACCCGGTCCATCAACTCACCCGCCTCACCCAGGGGTGCCACCACCCCGCGGTTGATGAAGGTCCAGCTGGCGGCAATCAGCACCACGGCCAGCCCCACCAGACCAAAGGCAAGGTAGAGCGACCGCTGCAGCAGACTGGCCGAGGCGTCGCGCAGCTCCGCGCTGCGGTCCTTGGCGGCTTTGAAGAGTTGCTGCATCAGCTCCTCCATCTCCGCCAGCAGCTTGTTGCGTTCGGCCACGATGTCCTTGCCGCTGTATTCGGCTTCATTGCCGCCCACCAGCCCAGCACCGCCGCGGTTGACCAGTACCGTGTAGGCGCGGAACTTGGTCAGCATGGAGTCGGCCAAAGCGCGTTGCTGGACGAGTTCGGGGGGCAGATTCTGGGTCACGGAGACCAGAATCTTCTCGGCATCGACCATGGCCTTCTCGGCACGGTCCGTCTGCCCCTTCACGCTGGCGGGCGGGTCACCCCGCAGCAGGTTGCGGTGCCCCACGGCCAGGGCCACGCGGTTGTCCCACATGCGGATTTCAGCCTGTTTGAGCGCAAGCATGGCATCGCCAAAGCGCTCCTGGCTCTCTGCAGCCAGTGCCCCCGTGCGGGTGCCCTGCCAACCGACGGCCACCGCCAGCAGCAAAGCCAGCGTGAAAACGCCCATGACGGCGAGCAAGCCCGCCTTGACCGAGAGATTGCGCAGCATAAGGTCCCCTCCAGCCCGCCCGGGCTTGTCCGTGTTGAAGCGAGCCAGTCTGCCAGAAAGCGACCCGGGCGAACGGTGTTGTACGACATCTGCAACACCCTCGCAACGCGTGCGAAACACCAGCGACATCTTCCGATACAAAAAGTTAATTAATCGGTTGATTAAATCGTGGTGTAATCCGCGCCTATGGTTCCTGCCCCTCTTACCCCCGAAGCGGCCGACTCGCGCGCGCGGCTGCTCAGTGCCGCGCTGCGGCTGTTTGCCGAAAACGGTTTCGCCAAGACGTCCATCCGCCAGATTGCCGAGGCGGCGGGCGCCAACACGGCCCTGATCAGCTACTACTTTGGCGACAAGAAAGGTCTGTACAACGCGGCCTATGCCGAGCCCCTGGGCGGCCCCATGCAGGTGGACGCAGGGCCGGACGGCGACTCGCTGGACATCTTTCTGGAGCAGTTCCTTACCGCCTTCATGCGCCCGCTGGACATGGGCGACCAGGTGGAGCTGTGTATGCGCCTGCACTTTCGCGAGATGCTCGACCCGACCGGCCTGTGGCAGCAGGAGCTGGAGGAAGAGATCAAGCCCATGCATGCCACGCTGGCGCGGCTGCTGTGCCGGGCGGTGGGCGCGGCCAGCCCCGATGAGGATGTGCACCGCCTGGCGCTGGCCATATCGGCCCTGCCGCTGCAGTACTACGCCAACCGCGAACTCATCCAGCAGATGGCCCCGCAGCTGCTGGACGACCCTGAATGCCTGCAAGCCACCACCCGCAGGCTGATCGACTTTGCCCACCACCTGATTGCTGGCGAAGCCCGACGCCGCCAAGCCCTTGCAGGAGATGCCTCGTGATCCCACCCATGCCCCATACCGGTCTGTCTGATGCCTGCGCACCTGCGGCGCGACCCCGCCAGCCATCCCAACCCATGCGCCGCACAGCCCGCGCGCTGCGCAGCCTGTGGCTGGTGCTGCCCCTGGCAGCTTGCACCACCCTGCGCCCCCCAGAGCAAGTGGCCGCGCCCACACCCGCTGCATGGCAAGCCCCGCTGCCGCACGAGGGGCAACTGCAGTACCTCGCCGACTGGTGGAGCCGCACCCACGACCCGGTGCTGGTGGGGCTGATTGAATCCGCCCAGCGCATCAGCCCCAGCCTTGCCCAGGCACGCAGCCGGGTGGAGCAGGCCCGCGCCACGCAGACCACCGCCCGCGCTGCCCTGCTGCCCACGCTGGATGCGCAGGCCAGCGCCAGCCGGGGCGTGACCGCCCCCGTGACCACGCCCGCCACTACCGCCCAGGCCGGGTTGCAGGCGGGGTGGGAGATTGACCTGTTCGGCGCCAACCAAGCCACGCGCGATGCTGCCACCGAGCGCCTGGCCGGTGCCCAGGCCCTGTGGCACGAGGCCCGCGTGAGCGTGGCCGCCGAGGTGGCGCTGCAGGTGAGCAGCCTGCGCACCTGCCTGCAGCAGCTGGATGTGGCCGAGCGCGATGCCCAGTCACGCGCGGCCACCGCACGCCTCACACAAGACAGCCAGCGCGCAGGCTTCACCGCGCCCGCCACCGCCGCCCTGGCCAGCGCCAGCGCGGCCGAGGCCACGGCCCGCGCCGCCCAGCAGCGCATGCAGTGCGATGTGGACTTCAAGACCCTGGTGGCGCTGACCGGCGAGCCCGAGCCCGCCTTGCGCAGCCAGATCACCGCCGCCCCCGCACCCCGGTATGACGAGGCACGCTTCACCATTGCCGCGCTGCCGGTGCAGGTGGTGTCACAGCGGCCCGATGTGTACAACGCCGAGCGCGAAGTGGCTGCCGCCAGTGCCGAAGTGGGCAACGCCCAGGCCCAGCGCTGGCCGCGCCTGTCGCTCACCGGCACCGTGGGCACGGCCTGGAGCCGCGCTGCGGGCACCACCACCGACCTGACCACCTGGTCCTTTGGCCCGCTGGCGCTGAGCCTGCCGCTGCTGGACGGTGGCCGCCGCACGGCCCAGGTGGATGCCGCACGCGCCCGCTACGACGAAGCCGTGGCCGTGTACCAGGGCCGCGTGCGCCAGGCCGTGAGCGAGGTGGAGCAGGCCCTGGTACGCCTGCAAAGCACGGCCGAGCGCGCCGACAGTGCCCGCGCCGCCGTGCAGGGCTACCAGACATCGTTTGACGCCACCGAGGCCCGCTGGCGCGGTGGCTTGGCCAGCCTGGTCGAGCTGGAAGACGCCCGCCGCACGCTGCTGGCCGCGCAGACCACGCTGGTGGCCCTGCAGCACGAGCGCCAGTCGGCCTGGGTGGCGCTGTACCGCGCAGCGGGGGGTGGTTTTGATGCCGCCCAGCCCACAGCCCAGACAACACCCGCCGCCGCCCCGGCACTTTGAGCACACCAGCCCCAGCGCTTGAACACCCCTTTTTGAAGAAACGGACGATGCACATGCCCGCATTCAAACTCTCTCCCGTGGCCCTGGCCCTCACGGCCCTGTGCGTGCTGACCGGCGGTGCCGCGCTGCTGCACACCGATGCCTCGCGCGCTGCCGACAAGCCTGCCGCCGCGCAACCCCGCCCGGCCCTCACGGTGACCACCACCCAGCCCCAGCGCACCAGCGTGCCCCAGCGCCTGTCGGCCAACGGCAACGTGGCCGCCTGGCAAGAGGCCAGCGTGGGCGCTGAAAGCAACGGCCTGCGCCTGACGGCCGTGAACGTGAACGTAGGCGATGTGGTCAAGGCAGGCCAGGTGCTGGCTACCTTTGCCGCCGACACCGCGCAGGCCGACGTGGCCCAGGCCCGCGCCAGCGTGATGGAAGCCGAGGCCAACGCAGCCGAAGCCGCCGCCAACGCCGAGCGCGCACGCGGCCTGCAAGCCTCGGGCGCCTTGAGCCAGCAGCAGATCCAGCAATACACCACCGCCGAGCAGACCGCCAAGGCGCGCGTGGAGGCCGCCCGTGCACAGCTCAACGCACAGCAACTGCGGCTGAAGCACACCCAGGTGCTGGCGCCCGACAGCGGCGTCATCTCCGCCCGCACCGCCACCGTGGGTGCGGTGGTGGGCTCGGGCACCGAGCTGTTCCGCATGGTGCGCAAGGGCAGGCTGGAGTGGCGTGCCGAAGTCACCCAGGCCGAGCTGGCGCGCATCCGCCCCGGGGCCAAAGTCCAGGTCACCGCAGCCAGCGGCGCGGCGGTGGAAGGCACCGTGCGCATGGTGGCGCCCACGGTAGATACGCAAACGCGCAATGCCCTGGTCTATGTGGACCTACCCGCCCACGCCGACATCCGCGCCGGGATGTTTGCGCGCGGTGACTTTGCGCTGGGCGATGGCCAGGCGCTGACCCTGCCGCAAGAGGCGGTGGTGGTGCGCGACGGCTTCTTCTACGTGTTTGTGGTGGACGGCCAGCAGCGCGCACAACAGCGCAAGGTGCAGCCCGGCCGCCGCGTGGCCGACCGGGTGGAGATCACCGCCGGGCTGGACGCGGGCGCCACCGTGGCCGTGCGCGGCGCGGGCTTTTTGAACGATGGCGATCTGGTGCGGGTTTCCAACGACACCGCAGATTCCAAGCCAAAACAGGCTCCAGCGCCCGCCCCGCAAGCGCAGGCAGCTAGCAAATAAGGAGCATTTGCATGAATGTCTCTACCTGGTCGATCAAGAACCCGATACCGGCGCTGATGCTGTTTGTGCTGCTGACCTTCGGCGGCCTGATCGCGTTCAACGCCATGAAGGTGCAGAACTTTCCGGACATGGACCTGCCCACCATCTCGGTGACGGTGAGCCTGCCCGGAGCCTCGCCCACGCAGCTCGAAAACGATGTGGCCCGCAAGGTCGAAAACAGCATCGCCACGCTGCAGGGCCTCAAGCACATCTACACCAAGGTGCAGGACGGCGGCGCCACCATCACCGCCGAGTTCCGCCTGGAAAAGCCCACACAAGAGGCGCTGGACGACGTGCGCTCGGCCGTGGCGCGGGTGCGTGCCGACCTGCCCGGCGATGTGCGCGACCCCATCATCACCAAAATGGATCTGGCGGCGCAGGCCGTGCTGGCCTTCACCGTGGCGTCACCGCGCATGGACGATGAAGCCCTGTCCTGGTTTGTGGACAACGACATTGCCAAGAAGCTGCTGACCGTGCGCGGAGTCGGCGCGGTCTCGCGCGTGGGGGGCGTTACCCGCCAGGTACAGGTGGCGCTCGACCCGCTCAAGCTGCAGGCGCTGGGCGCCACGGCGGCCGATGTGTCGCGCCAGCTGCGCCTGGTGCAAACCGAAAGCGCCGGTGGCCGCACCGATCTGGGTGGCAGCGAGCAACCCGTGCGCACGCTGGCCACCGTGCAGACCGCGCAGGAGCTGGCAGGCCTGACGCTGGCCCTGTCTGATGGCCGCCATGTGCGACTGGACCAGGTGGCCAGCGTGACCGACACCATTGCCGAACCCCGCGCCATGGCGCTGCTCAACGGCAAACCGGTGGTGGGGTTTGAAGTCTCGCGCAGCAAGGGCGCCAGCGAAGTGGAGGTGGGTGCTGCCGTGCAGGTGGCGCTGGCCGAACTGCGGGCCGCGCACCCCGATCTGGAGATCACCGAGGCCTTCAACTTTGTGCAGCCCGTGCAGGAGGAATACGACGGCTCCATGCACCTGCTGTACGAAGGTGCACTGCTGGCCGTGGTGGTGGTATGGCTGTTCCTGCGCGACTGGCGCGCCACCTTTGTCTCGGCGGTGGCGCTGCCGCTGTCGGTCATTCCGGCCTTCATCGGCATGCAGTGGCTGGGCTTCTCGATCAACGTGATCACGCTGCTGGCGCTGTCGCTGGTGGTGGGCATTCTGGTGGACGACGCCATCGTCGAGGTCGAGAACATCGTGCGCCACCTGCGCATGGGCAAGACGCCCTACCAGGCCGCGATGGAAGCCGCCGACGAAATTGGCCTGGCCGTGGTGGCCACCACCTTCACGCTGATTGCCGTGTTTTTGCCTACCGCGTTCATGAGCGGTATTGCGGGCAAGTTCTTCAAGCAGTTTGGCTGGACGGCATCGCTGGCGGTGTTTGCCAGCCTGGTGGTGGCACGGGTGCTCACGCCCATGATGGCGGCGTATCTCCTGAAGCCCATCGTCACCGCCCACGACGAGCCCCGCTGGATGGGCGTGTACCTGCGCTGGGCGGCATGGTGCATCAAGCACCGCTGGATCACCTTTGCCGCCACCATTGCGTTCTTTGTCGGTTCGCTCGCGCTCATCCCCTTGCTACCCACGGGCTTCATCCCGCCGGACGACAACTCGCAGACCCAGGTGTACCTGGAGCTGCCCCCCGGTGCCACACTGGCCCAGACCCGTTCTGTGGCCGAAGATGCGCGCCTGCGCGTCGCCGGAGTAGCGCATGTGAAAAGCGTGTACACCACCATTGGCGGCGGCACGGCGGGTTCTGACCCCTTCATGGGCGGCTCCAACGCAGAAACACGCAAGGCCACGCTGACCATCACCCTGGACGCCCGTGGCGAGCGCCCGCGCAAGCAGGGCATTGAGGCCAACATCCGCACCGCGCTGGAGACCCTGCCCGGCGTGCGCACCAAGGTCGGCCTGGGCGGCTCGGGCGAGAAGTACGTGCTGGTGCTCACTGGCGACGACCCGCAGGCGCTGCAGACGGCCGCGCTGGCGGTAGAGAAAGACCTGCGCACCATTCCCGGCCTGGGCAGCATCTCGTCCACCGCCAGCTTGGTGCGATCTGAAATCGCCGTGCGGCCCGACTTTGCCCGTGCCGCCGACCTGGGCGTGACCAGCAGTGCCATTGCCGAGACGCTGCGCATCGCCACCGTGGGTGACTACGATGTGTCGCTGCCCAAGCTGAACCTGGCCTCGCGTCAGGTGCCCATTGTGGTCAAGCTGGAAGACGATGCTCGCAAGGACCTGTCGGTGCTGGAGCGCCTGTCGGTGCCCGGTGCCAAAGGCCCGGTCATGCTGGGGCAGGTGGCCACGCTCGAGTTCAGCGGCGGCCCCGCTGTGGTGGACCGCTACGACCGTGCCCGCAACGTCAACTTCGAGATTGAACTCTCGGGCCTGCCGCTGGGCGACGTGACGCAAGCCGTGGCTGCGCTGCCCTCCATCCAGAACCTGCCACCCGGCGTGCGCCAGATCACCATTGGCGACGCCGAGATGATGGGCGAGCTGTTCGCCAGCTTTGGCCTGGCCATGCTGACCGGCGTGCTGTGCATCTACATCGTGCTGGTGCTGCTGTTCAAGGACTTCCTGCACCCGGCCACCATCCTGGTGGCGCTGCCACTGTCACTGGGCGGTGCCTTCGTGGGCCTGCTGATTGCGCAAAAGAGCTTCTCGATGCCCTCGCTCATCGGGCTCATCATGCTCATGGGCATTGCCACCAAGAACTCCATCCTGCTGGTGGAATACGCCATCCTGGCGCGGCGCGAGCAGGGCATGACGCGCTTTGAAGCGCTGATGGACGCCTGCCACAAGCGCGCGCGCCCCATCATCATGACCACCCTGGCCATGGGAGCGGGCATGATGCCCATTGCCCTGGGGCTGGGCGCAGCGGACGGCAGCTTCCGCTCGCCCATGGCGGTGGCGGTGATTGGCGGGCTGATTACCTCCACCTTCCTGAGTCTGCTGGTCATTCCCGCCGTGTTCACCGGGGTGGACGACCTGGGGCTGAAGTTCGGAAAGCTCTGGCGGCGCGTGATGGGCGGGCCTGCCCAACCTGCCGACCCGGCAACGTCCGCCCAAAAGGTGAGCTCAGCAGAGTCTTAAACCGTGGAACTACCGGGCAAGCCCGGGGGTTAGCTGGCTTTTAGAGGGGGGCGTTGTCTGGATAATGCCCCCCTGTGCTGTTCCGCATTGGTTTGCAATGGTTTGCCTTTGTTTTTGTAAACCACCTTTCCTGGGACGGCACACACGCACCGTATGAACCTCGTTCCCATCAATTCAGAATCCGTCCCGCTGGGTGAGCCCCTGCCATTTGCGCTGCGGGCTGCCAATGGCGCACTGCTGGCCCAGAAGGGCTTTGTGGTGCAGACCGCCAAGGAACTGTCGGAGATGGTCGGGCGCGGGATTCAGCTGTGCGTGGATGTGGACGAGTCGGGCGACAGTTACCGCGCCTTTGTGGGGCGGCTGCAGCAGATGCTGCTGTCGTCAGACACCTCCCTCGGCCAGCTGGCGGCCGTCAAGATGTCGGGCCCGGCCCCTGCGCCGCCGCCAGCCCGGGCGCGGGAAGAGCGCGGGCCCCTGGACTGGTCGGAATTGCAGCTGCGCATGACGCAGGTGCTGCGCGCGCCCAAGGCGTTCGACTTCAAGGAGCGCTTCGCGCAGCTCCATGAAGACCTGGCCAAGCGCTGCGAGCAGGCCCCCGATGCCACCTTGCTGGCGCTGATCTTTCTTTCTGCCCAGGAAACGCGCATGTACAGCGCCACCCATGCCATGCTGGTGAGCTGCATCTGCATGATCGTGGGGCGCGAGATGCTGCGCTGGCCTCCGGCCAAAGTGCGCCAGTTGGGCGGCGCCGGGCTGAGCATGAACATTGCCATGACCGAGCTGCAGGACCAGCTCGCCCAGCAAACCCAGCCGCTGACCGCCCGCCAGATTGCCGCGGTGGAAGACCATGCCAACCGCTCCGCCCTGCTGCTGGCAGAACTGGGAGTGACGGACGAGGTGTGGCTGGAGGCCGTGCGCCACCACCACCACCGCAAGCCCGGCCCCTTCAACGAGAAAACCGAGGGCCAGCAGATGGCCCGCCTCATCCAGCGCGCCGATGTGTTCGGCGCCCGCATCTCTCCACGCGCATCGCGCTGGCCCATGCCGGTCACGGCAGCCATGCAGGCCAGCTACTACGACGAGGAAAACAAGGTGGACGAGGCCGGTGCGGCCTTGGTCAAAGGGCTGGGGGTGTACCCGCCCGGTGCCTTTGTGCGCCTGGCCAGCCAGGAGGTGGGCGTGGTGCTGCGCCGCGGCGTCAGCGCCACCACACCGCGCGTGGCCGTGGTCACCAACCGGCTGGGCATGCCCACGGGCGAACTCATTCCCCGCGACACAGGGGTGCCGCAGTGGAAGATCACTGGCGTGGTCGCCCACAAGGACGTGCGCGTGAAGATCTCGCTGGACCGGCTGCTTCCGCTGGTCTGACGGCAGCGTCTGAGAACGCTGGCGCCAAGCGACTCCTGAACGGCGAGTCTGAACGCCCTTCGTACGGAGAGTGATCTCGGCCGGATCACTCCTGATTTGATAGCTGCTACCGCTTTCTGAATGTGCGGTACAGCCATTTTTAGACCTCACGTTTCCCCGCTTGCTCTCCCGCACGCTTTGATACAAAAAGCGTGAATCCGATACGGCACGGCGTCCGTATACCGATCAGTACAAATAAATACCGCAATGGACAAAACATGATTAAGCGGTTAAATTGTGCCCACCACATCGGGGAGAGCTTCATGCCCGCAGTCTTTGTTCATCGTTTTCTCCTGGCGCCGCTGGCACTCCCAGCCTGGGGCACAGCCCTGGCTCTGGCCTGTCTGCCCGCACAGGCTGCAGACGCGCCCGCCCCGGCACCCACCGCTGCCCCTGTCAGCAGCGCCTGCCCGGCCACGCTCCAGCACACCTACCTGCGCCTGCAGGACGAAAAGCCCCAGTCGCTGTGCCAGTACGCGGGCAAGGTGGTGCTGGTGGTCAACACCGCCAGCTACTGCGGCTTTACCGGTCAGTACAAGGGGCTGGAGGAGCTGTACAGCCGCTACAAGGACAAGGGGTTGGTGGTGCTGGGCTTTCCGTCAAACGACTTTGCCCAGGAAAAAGGCAGCAACAAGGAAATTGCCGACTTTTGCGAAAACACCTTCGGCGTGAAGTTCCCCATGTTCGCCAAGACCGCCGTGCGCGGGGCCGATGCCTCGCCCCTGTACCGGCAACTGGCCCAGCTCTCGGGCACGGCGCCCAAGTGGAACTTCCACAAATACCTGCTGGGCCGCGACGGACGCGTGGTGGACAACTACTCCAGCATGACGGCCCCCGACAGCAAGAGCCTGGTCAGCGCCATTGAGCAGCAACTGGCGCAGCCCACGCCGCGCTGAGCTTGCCGACACGCTGACTGAAAATTTTCTTTACCTTTCTTTGAAAAAAATGCGCCACAAGCTCTGGAACTTCTGGATAGAGTCCCCACTCTATCTACTGCACGAGCGCAATGAGCGCTCACCCGGTTTAACGTTGCGAAGCCTTTCGGGTCCTCTGGTTCCGACTGACCTCCTGGAGCGCTTCTCCTCCCTCCCTCTCTTATTCGTTTCGGGACGCTTCGCAACTTTTTTATTCGCTGAGTCGACCAGAGGGGGTCGGCCATGAAAGTCGCCATCATCGGCTCCGGCATTTCCGGACTTTCGGTGGCGCACCAGCTGCGCAGCCAGGCGCAAGTCACCCTGTTTGAATCCGGCAGCTACTTTGGCGGCCACACCCATACCGTGGACGTGACCCTGCCCGACGCAGCGGGCAAGCCCGTCACGCACGGCGTGGACACCGGCTTTCTGGTCTTCAACGAGCGCACTTACCCCAACCTGATTGCGCTGCTGGCCGAGCTGGGCGTGGCCACGGCCAAGTCGGACATGTCGTTCTCCGTGCAGGTGCCCGGTGCGCGCGGGGGCAGGGCACTGGAGTGGAGCGGCACCAACCTCTCCACTGTGTTCGTGCAGCGCGGCAATCTGGTCAACCCCCGCTTCCTGGGCATGTTGGCCGATCTGCTGCGCTTCAACAAACTGTGTACCCGCATTGCCCAGGCCCATGCCGAGCAGGCGCTGATGCAGCCGCTGGGCGATTTTCTGAAGGAACACCGCTTTGGCGAGGCCTTCCGCGACTGGTACTTTTTGCCCATGCTGGGCTGCATCTGGAGCTGCCCTACGGACCAGATGCTGAAGTTTCCGGTGGCGACGATGATCCGCTTCTGCCACAACCACGGCCTCATCCAGGTGGCCAACCGCCCACAGTGGTGGACGGTGAGCGGGGGCGCACGCAACTATGTGGAAAAGATTCTGGCCGGGTTGCCCGACAAGCGCCTGAACACCCCCGTGCGCCGCATCGAGCGCGACGCCGCAGGCGTGCGTGTGGTGACCGACCAGGGCACCGAGCATTTCGATCATGTGGTGCTGGCCACGCATTCCGACCAGTCGCTGGCCCTGCTGGCCGAACCCACGACGCAAGAGCGCACCGTGCTGGGGGCCATCCGCTACCAGCCCAACCGAGCCGTGCTGCACACCGACACCACGGTGCTGCCGCAGCAGCGTGCCGCCTGGGCCGCCTGGAACTACGAACGCGCCCAGCAGACCGACCGCGAGAGCGCACGCGTGTGCCTGCACTACCTGCTCAACCAGTTGCAGCCGATTCCGTTTGCACAGCCCGTGGTGGTGTCGCTCAACCCGGTGCGCCCCATTAACCCGCGCCAGATCCTTGGCGAGTACGAATACGCCCACCCTGTGTTTGACCTGGGCGCGATTGCGGCGCAACAGCAGGTGCCTGCACTGCAAGGCCAGCACAACACCTGGTTCTGCGGCGCGTGGACGGGCTACGGCTTCCACGAAGACGGGCTCAAGTCCGGCCTGGCCGTGGCACGCCAGCTGGCACCACTGCTGCAGGCACCGCAAAGGCTGGCCGCATGACCACCGAGCCCCGCGCCACCACCACCCCGGCCCAGCCACTGCTGGGCTTTGGCCAGGTGCGCCACACCCGGCTGCGCCCCCGCCAGCATGCGTTTGCCTACGGCACATTCTTCCTGATGCTGCCCATGCGTGCGCTGGCGCAGGGCGGGCGGGAGTGCGCCCTGGCCGTGAACCGGCGCGGTGCCATCAGCTTTCACGACGTGGACCATGGCGACGGACGCAGTGCAGAGCAAGGCGGTGCCCTGGCGTGGCTCGATGGCCTGCTGCGCGCCGAAGGCATTAACGACGCCACGGGCGAGGTGTGGCTGCACACCTACCCGCGCGTGCTGGGCTACACCTTCAAGCCCGTGAGCTTCTGGTACTGCCACCGCGCTGACGGCAGCCTGCGCGCCATTCTGGTCGAGGTGAACAACACCTTTGGCGAGCGCCATTGCTATTTGCTCGACGCCCCGCAGTACGGCGTGGAGCAGCGGGCGCGCAAGGTGTTCCATGTGTCACCGTTCTGCGAGGTGACGGGCGGCTACCGTTTCCGCTTCATGCGCACAGCCCCCAGCCCGCAGGACGCAGGCCGCACCGTGGTGCGCATTGACTATGACGACGCCAGTGGCCCGCTCATCCAGACCAGCGTGAGCGGCACCCTGCAACCCGCCACCGCCCGCACCTTGCGCCAGGCCCTGTGGGGCTACCCGGCCATGACGCTGGCCATCATCGCCCGCATTCACTGGCACGCGCTGCAGCTGTGGCTCAAGCGTGTGCGCTTTCATCGCAAGCCCGAGGCCCCGGCCTCGATCGTGACCCGTTGACCTCCATGCCGACCTTGTCCCGCGAGAACGCCGCCATGAACTCCACCACCGCCCCACGCTCTGCCCTGACCCTGCCCGCAGGCACCCCCGCCGCAGCGCGCACTGCGTTCAAGCTGCTGCAACGATTGCAGCACGGCCACCTCACGGTGCAGTTGCCCGACGGCACGCTGCAGCACTTTGGCCAAGGCGGCGGCCCGTCTGCTGCCATCACACTCAAGAACTGGAACGTGTGCAGCGCCGCCCTCAAGTCGGGCGACATCGGCTTTGCCGAGAGCTACATCGCGGGCGACTGGACCACGCCGCACCTGACCGACCTGCTCAAGCTCTTCATTGCCAACCGCCAGCAGGTCGAGGCCGTGATTTATGGCACCTGGGCCGGGCGGCTGCTGTACCGCATCAAGCACCTGCTCAACCGCAACACCAAGGCCAACAGCCAGAAAAACATCCATGCCCACTACGACCTGGGCAATGCGTTTTACGAGCTGTGGCTGGACGACACGATGAACTACTCGTCCGCCTGGTTTGAGGGCGATGCGGGTGGCGACCTGAGCACCGCCCAGCACGCCAAGGTGCGCCGCGCGCTGCGCATGGCGGGCGTGCAGCCGGGCTCTCGGGTACTGGAGATTGGCTGCGGCTGGGGCGCACTGGCCGAGATGGCCGCGGTGGAATTCGGCGCAGACCTCACGGGCGTGACGCTCTCCACCGAGCAGCTCGCTTTCGCGCAAAAGCGCATGGAACAGCAAGGGGTGGCCCAGCACGCCGACCTGCGCCTGCAGGACTACCGCGACATCCACGACGGCCCGTACGACGCCATCTGCTCGATTGAAATGGTGGAAGCCGTGGGGCGCGAATACTGGCCCACCTACTTTGCCTCCATCAAGCGCCTGCTCAAGCCGGGCGGCAAGGCCTGCATCCAGAGCATCGTCATTGATGACGACCTGTTTGCGCGCTACATCAGCTCCACCGATTTCATCCAGCAATACATCTTCCCCGGCGGCTGCCTGCCGTGCCCGCGCGAGTTCCGCCGCGAGGCCGAGGCCGCGGGCCTGCGCGTGGTGGACGAGTTTGCCTTTGGCCAGGACTACGCCGAAACCCTCAAGCGCTGGCGCGAGCGCTTTCTGGCGCAGCGCGCTGAGATCCTGAAGCTGGGCTTTGACGAGCGCTTCATGCACATCTGGGAGTTCTACCTGGCCTACTGCGAAGCCGCGTTCGCCATGCAGAACATCGACCTGGTGCAGTACACGCTGGTCAACGACAGCGCTGCCTGGAACGCCACGGCCATCAGGTGAATACTATGAAAAAGATAGCTGCCCGCGCTTTATTGACGTGCGCTACAGCCATTTTTTATGTAAACCCTGTGGCCGCACAGGGCAGCGATGCCCCGCCCCTGCCCGGCACCGTGCTGGCAGGCCAGGGCACCATGCGCTTCTTTGGGCTGGAGGTGTACCAGGCCCGGCTGTGGGTGAGCCCCGGCTTTGCGCCCGAGCGCTATGCCGAGCAGCCCCTGGCGCTGGCACTGACCTACCAGCGCAACTTCACCGCGCAGGCCATTGCCAAGCGCTCCATCGAAGAAATGCGCCGTGTAGGCCCCTTCAGCGCCGAGCAGGCCGAGCGCTGGCAGGCCGCCCTGCAGACGGCCCTGCCCGATGTGAAGCCGGGCGACACCCTGACGGGCCTGTACCAGCCGGGCAGCGGTGCGGTCTTCCGCCTGGGCAGCAAGGTGGTGGGTGAGGTGGCAGACCCCGAGTTTGCCCGCCTGTTCTTCGGCATCTGGCTCTCGCCCAACACGTCAGAACCTGCGCTGCGCCAGTCCTTGGTGGCCAGCCGCACCACCAGCGGTGGCCAATAGATCGCCATGATCGCCATGAACCACCCAGCCGCCAGCCGCTTGCCCGCACGCGAGGGCCTGGCCTATGGCCTGCTGGGCCTGCCGCTGGCCTTTGTGGCGCTGCCGCTGTATGTGCTGCTGCCCAACCACTACGCACGCGCCTACGGCATGCCCCTGGCCACGCTGGGGGCGGTGTTACTGGCCGCACGGCTGTTCGATGCGGCGACCGACCCGCTGCTCGGGCGGCTGAGTGACCGACTCTTTGGCCACTCTGCACGCACCGTGCTGGGCGTGGGGGCAGTATCTGCAGTGGCCTTGGCATTGGGCATGGCGGCGCTGTTCTTCCCGCCCGTGCGGGGTGAGCAGGCGCTGGCCTGGTGGGCCTTGCTGTGCCTGCTGGTCACCTATCTGGCCTACAGCCAGCTCAGCATTGCCCACCAGTCGTGGGGGGCGCGCCTGGGCGGAGACGAGGCCTTGCGCAGCCGCATCGTGGCCTGGCGCGAGGGGGCGGCCCTGGTGGGGGTGGTGCTGGCATCGCTGCTGCCCACGCTGCTGGGCCTGCCTGCCATGCTGGGCGCTTTTGCCGTGGCACTGCTGCTGGGGTGGTGGGCCTGGGCGTGCGCGCCCCGGCCAGGTGCCCAGGGGGGCGAGCCCCCCGGCATCTACCACCCCGCCCAGCACGCCAGCCTGTGGCGGCCCTGGGGCAGGCCCGCGTTCAGGCGGCTGCTCGCGGTGTTCATGCTCAACGGCATTGCCAGCGCCATACCGGCCACGCTGGTGCTGTTCTTTGTGCAAGACCGGCTGCAGGCCCCGGCGGCACAAGAGCCGCTGTTTCTGGGCACGTACTTTGTCTGCGCAGCCCTGTCGATACCGCTGTGGCTGCGGGCGGTGAGCCGTTTGGGGCTGGCGCGCACCTGGCTGGCGGGCATGGTGCTGTCCGTGGCCGTGTTTGCCTGGACGGCCGCTCTGGGCGCAGGCGATGCCATCGCGTTTGCCGTGGTGTGCGCGCTCTCCGGTGTGGCGCTGGGTACCGACCTGGCCCTGCCCAGCGCGCTGCTGGCGGGCGTGATTGCCTACGAGGGCGACAGCGGACACCACGAAGGTGCCTACTTTGGCTGGTGGAACTTTGCCACCAAGCTCAACCTGGCCCTGGCTGCCGGGCTGGCCCTGCCCTTGCTGGCCCTGCTGGGCTACACCCCCGGCACCCGCAGCGAGGCGGGCCTGCAGACGCTGAGCCTGGCCTACGCCGTGCTGCCCTGCGCCCTCAAGCTGGCGGCGGCGGCCGCGCTGTATGTGCTGGTGGTGCGCCGCACGCCGGGCAGCGCAGCGTTTCAGGCCCCGTGACCGTTCTTCATCCCATCCTGCTTCCCATCCATCGCCAAGGCATTCCCATGATTCAACGCCGAACCCTTCTGACCGCCACTGCGGCCACGCCCTTGGTGGCACTGACCGGATGCGCCAGCCAGAACCTGGCCGGTTATGCCAGCGAAAAGCCCGTGCTGGACCTGGCGCAGTACTTCAACGGCACGGTGGATGCCTACGGCATCTTCCAGGACCGCAGCGGCCAGATCGTCAAACGCTTCACGGTGGTGATGGAGTGCAGCTGGAAGGGCAACGAAGGCGTGCTGGACGAAGCCTTCACCTATTCGGACGGCACCACACAGCGGCGCATCTGGCGGCTGACCAAACATGCCGACGGCCGTTACACCGGCACCGCCGACGATGTGGTCGGCACGGCCAGCGGGCAGACGCAGGGCAACGCCTTTCGCTGGAACTACACCCTGGCCTTGCCGGTGGACGGCACCGTCTACCACGTGGACCTGGACGACTGGATGTACCTGATCGACGAGCGCGTGATGCTTAACCGCGCCACCATGAGCAAGTTCGGCTTTCGCCTGGGCGAGATCACGCTGTCGTTCACCAAACGCACCTGAGCCACGCCATGAGCCTCAACCCCCCCATTTCCCACTGGCACGGCCGCCGCGTCTGGCTGGTGGGCGCGTCCAGCGGCATTGGCCGCGCCACCGCGGCCCTGCTGCATACACGGGGTGCGCAGGTCATCGTTTCTGCCCGCAATGCGCAGGCGCTGCAGGACTTTGTGGCCGCCCACCCCGGCAGCATGGCCGTGCCGCTGGACACGGCCGATGCGGCCTTGGTGCGTAGCGCAGCCCAGCAGGTGCTGGCCACCGGCACGCTGGACCTGGTGTGCTACTGCGCGGGCCACTACCGCGACATGCGCGCCACCGATTTCGACCTGACGGAAGCCCTGCGGCACGAGGAAGTGAACTACACCGGCGCACTGCGGGTGCTGGCAGGCGTGCTGCCCGCCATGATCGAATCCGCCCGCGCAGGCAAGCCGGGGCACCTGAGCGTGATCAGCAGTGTGGCGGGTTTTAGAGGCCTGCCCAAAAGCCTGGCCTACGGCCCCACCAAGGCCGCTCTCATCAACCTGGCCGAGGCGCTGTACATGGACCTGCACGCACTGGGCATGGGTGTGAGCGTGATCAACCCCGGCTTTGTGGCCACACCGCTCACGGCGGGCAACGACTTCACCATGCCCGCCCTCATCACCCCCGAGGCCGCCGCAGCCGCCATCGTGCAGGGCTGGGAACGTGGCCACTTTGACATCCACTTTCCCAAGCGCTTCACGCGCGTGATGAAACTGCTGCGCCTGCTGCCCTATCGGTGGTACTTTCCGGCAGTACGCCGCTTTACCGGGCTGTGAGAACCTTTTCAAGGCCCTTTTGCCATGCCACCTTCCGCCTCCACCGCCGCCTTATCGACGGAAGACGCCGTCACCCGCATCGTCGCGTTTTTTGAAGCCCTGTCGCCCGCAGACCTTGGGCGCATTGGCGACTTCTACGCAGACGGCGCACGCTTCAAGGACCCATTCAACGATGTGCAGGGCATTGCGTCCATCGAGGGCATCTTCGGCCACATGTTTGAGGCGCTGGAGCAGCCGCGCTTTGTGGTCACAGGCCGCGTGGTGCAGGGCAGCCAGTGCTTTCTGACTTGGGACTTTCTGTTCGCCTTCAAGAACTTCCACACCGGCGTGACGCAAACCGTGCGCGGCGCATCGCATCTGGTGCTGGACGATGCCGGGCGCATCACCCTGCACCGCGACTACTGGGACGCCGCCGAGGAGCTGTACGAAAAGCTGCCTGTGGTGGGCGGGCTGATGCGCTGGCTCAAGCGGCGCGCCAACAGCTAGATCACGAAAAGCGCCGTAGTGCCAACGCTGCCTTGGCGTCAACCCGCTTTGGCGAGCTTGCGCACCAGGTAGTGCAGCGCCATTTCATAGCCCTGAATGCCCAGGCCTGCAATCACGCCGTCGGCAATGCCCGAGATGTAGGAGTGGTGGCGAAACTCTTCGCGCTTGTGCACATTGCTGATGTGCACCTCCACCACGGGCAGCGCCACGCCTGACAGCGCGTCACGCAGCGCCACGCTGGTGTGGGTGAGACCACCGGGGTTGATGACGATGCCGCGCGTGCCGTCCAGCCGGGCGGCATGGATGCGGTCAATCAGGTGGCCTTCGTGGTTGCTTTGAAAGCAGGTGGCGGTGGTGCCCAGCCTGGCAGCTTCTGCCGCAAAGTGGCGCTCTACATCTGCCAGTGTGTCTGCGCCGTAGATATGGGGTTCGCGTGTGCCCAGCAGGTTCAGGTTGGGGCCGTTCAGAAGAAGAATGCTCATGGCGTGTGGATTGAAGTGAAGGGTGAGACGCAGGGATACTGCATTGTCAGTGCAACTGCCAGTGCTGCTGCAGCAAAAACGACAACACCAGAGAAGGCAGGGTGCGCTGTCTCTGGTGTCGGGGTAGGAGTAGGGGTAGGGCCCCGCCGCAGGCTCGCTGCGGCTGGCCGTTGACGCAGGCTTACTTCGCTGCGCGCAGCTTGGCCAGGGTGTCGTACACCTCTTTCACGGTTTCGGCCCCCACTTTTTCGCTGTGCTTTTCAATCACGGGCTTCATCTTGGCGCGCAGCTTGTCCAGCTCTGCAGCCGGGAACTCTGTCACCTGCATGCCCGACTTCTTGAGCTGGTCCAGCGCCACATCGGACTGCACACGCGAAACACCACGCTGGAAGGTGGTGGCTTCGGCCATGGCGTCGTTGATCAGCTTTTGCTCTGCGGGCGAGAGGCCGTCCCAGAACTTCTTGCTGACGATGACCGCCTGCGGGTTGTACATGTGGCGCGTGATGGCCAGGTGCTTTTGCACTTCGTTGAGCTTGGACGAGAGGATGGTGGTGACAGGGTTCTCCTGTCCGTCCACCGCCTTCTGCTCCAGCGCCGTGTACAGCTCGGGGAAAGGCATGGGCACGGCGTTGGCACCCAGGGCGTTGAACATGTCGATGTAGATGGGCGACTGGATCACGCGGATCTTCAGGCCCGCCAGGTCTTCGGCCTTGGTGATGGGCTTCTTGCTGTTGGTGACGTTGCGGAAACCCAGCTCCCAGTAGGCCAGGCCCACCAGGTTCTTGGCCTTGAGCTTGTCGAGCAGCTTCTTGCCGAAGGGGCCGTCGGTCACAGCATCGGCTTCTTGCGGCGTGGCGAACAGGAAGGGGAAGTCATAGATGCCGAATTCCTTGGCCTGTGCCGAAAGAATGCCTGCGTTGAGCACCGTCATCTCCACCGTACCGCCCTGCAGGGCCGACACGGTTTGCAGGTCCCCACCCAGCGTGCCGCCAGGGAACAGCTTGACCTGGATCTTGCCGCCGCTCTTGGCAGCCACCAGGTCGGCAAACTTTTGCGCGCCCTGGGCCTGGGGATGGTCCTTCTGGTTCTGGAAGGCGAACTTGATGGTGCGCTCCTGGGCGTGCGCCCCCGAGATCAGCGATGCAGCGACCAGTGCAGTGGCCAGCAGGGATTTCAACAGGGTCATGAAAGGCTCCTTGAAAGTATGGCCGTGGGGCCATGGGTAAACAGGGGAAGGCGTTGGAGTGAGAAGACGTCAGCGAGCCGCTTCTCAGCCGCCCAGCCAGCGCAGCGGCACCATCACCAGGGACGGGAAGGCCACCAGCAGGAACATCACCGCAAACTGGGCCAGCATGAAGGGCATGACGCCACGGGTCACATCAGACATGCTGACGCGGCCCACGCCCGCCACCACGTTCAGCACCGTACCGACCGGCGGGGTGATGAGACCGATGGCGTTGTTGATGATGAACAGCACGCCAAAGTAGACGGGGTCGATGCCTGCAGCCTTGACCACCGGCATCAGCACGGGGGTCATGATGAGGATGGTGGGGGTCATGTCCATGGCGGTGCCCACAATCATCACGAGCACCATGATGGCGACCAGCAACAGGGTCTGGTTGCCCATGAAGGGCTCCAGCATGCCGATCACCTTGCTGGGCAGATCGGCCACGGTGATCAGCCAGGCCGACACCATGGCGGCCGCCACCAGGAACATCACCACCGCGCTGGTGCGGGCCGATGCCTGGAAGATCTCGGCCAGCTGGCCCAGGCTCAGTTCGCGGTACACCACCATGGCCACAAACAGGGCGTAGACGGCAGCCACCACCGCGGCCTCGGTCGGTGTGAAGACGCCCATGCGCAGCCCCACCAGAATGATGACAGGCAGGCCCAGGGCCCAGACGGACTCACGCAAGGCCTTGAAGATTTCTGCCCGGCTGGCGCGGGGTGGTGGGGCCACTTTTTCGCGGCGCACCAGCCACCACCATGTGCCCGCCAGCGCCACGCCCAGCATGATGCCGGGCACGATGCCTGCCAGGAACAGCTTGCTGATGGACACGTTGGCGGCCACGCCAAAGATCACGAAACCGATGGAAGGGGGGATCACGGGTGCAATGATCCCGGCCGAGGCAATGAGGCCCGCAGAGCGCGCCTTGTCGTGCCCTGCAGCCACCATCATGGGCAGCAGCAGAGAGGCCAGGGCGGCCGCATCAGCCACAGCTGAGCCCGACACGGCAGCAAGGATCACGGCTGCCATGATGGCCACGTAGCCCAGACCGCCGGGCACATGGCCCACCACGGCCAGCGCCAGCTTGACGATGCGCTTGGACAGGCCGCCCACGTTCATGATCTCGCCCGCCAGCATGAAGAAGGGCACGGCCAGCAACGGGAAGCTGTCGGCCCCGTTGATGACGTTCTGCGCCAGGATTTGCGCGTCAAACAGATCGAGATGCCACATCAGGGCAATGCCGCTGATGAGAAGGGAGTGGGCAATCGGGATGCCAATGGCCATGGCCACGAGCAAAGATCCGAGGAAGATGGCGACGGTCATGGCGTGCGATCCGGAAAAGTGAAACAGGGCTGAGAAAGAGAAGGGGCGGGGGCGTGCCGAACCTGGGTTCAGGAACGGTCTTTCCTGGCTTCGTCTGACTCACCAGGGCCATGGGCAAAGTGGGGTGCAACGTCGCCCAGGTTGCGCTGCTCCAGGGCCGCAACCTCTTCGCTCTCCTGCACCATGACGAGTTCACCGTCGCTCGTCTGGGTGAACAGGGTGCGCAGCAGGTCCCGCAGCAGGATGGCCATGGAAGACGCACCGAGCAGAACCCCGCTGGCGTAGAAGATGGCCACGGAAGCGCCCGTGACCGGGGCTTCGGTGTCCCAGTTGATCTCGGCCTGTATCCAGCTGCCTTTGAGCAGCAGCCAGGACACGTACAGCATGGCCACCTGGGCCATCACCAGGCACACTTTCTTGCCCGCGCGGGGCAGGCGCGAAACCAAGGCATCCGTGCCCAGGTGCCCGTGTTCGCGCAGGGCCACCACGGCCCCCATGAAGGTCAGCCAGACGAAAAGCCAGCGCGACACCTCTTCCGACATGGTCAGGCCCGAGTTGAAGGCATAGCGCAGCACCACGTTGCCAAAGACCAGCACCACCATGATGGCGAGGAACAGGCCACCGAGCACGTCCAGTACCCGCGTGTAGCCTCGCAACAGGCGGTCTGCGATATCGAACATCTTTGTCTCCAGTCAACGTTATCGTTTGCCGGAGGAATTTTGTACGAACTGGTTAGTTTTAATCATCGGTGCAAACCCTTGGGTTGGGGTAGGCCCAGCCTTCAGGGAAATCCGATGTTCAGAAACAAAAAAGGCCAGCATGGAACTGGCCTCGGGTGGTCACACGGACATCACGTCAGCAGCGCACAAAACGCACCACCATCTCGATGATGGACTCGCGCCGCTTGGCAATGGCCTCTGCCTCGTCAAATGAGCGCTTGAAGATGGCGCTGAAGGTGTGCCGGTTGGCCACGTTGAAGAAGCACAGGGCTGAAATGGACATGTGCAGATCAATCGGGTCCATGTGCGGCCTGAACACGCCTGCAGCCACACCCCGCTCGTACACCGCCTGCACCGCGTTGATGACGGGCACGTTCAGCTCCTGGATGGTGGTGGAGCGGCGGATGAACTCGCCCCGGTGCATGTTCTCGTTCATCACCAGGCGGATGAAGTCCGGGTTGCCCAGCTGGTAGTCATAAGTGAAACCCACCAGGGCGCGCAGAGCGGCTTCAGGCTCCATGTCTTCCAGGCGCAGGGAGGTTTCAATCTGCCGGATGCGGCGATACGACTCTTCAAGAACGGCCAGATACAGGCCTTCCTTGCTCTCGAAGTAGTAATAGATCATGCGCTTGCTGGTGTGTGTCAGCGCAGCAATCTCATCAATACGCGCTCCGGCCAGCCCCTTGTCGGCAAATTCGGCGGTGGCCACTTCCAGGATGTTGGCCATGGTGCGGTCCGGGTCGTTGACGCGGACGCGCTCGGGCGCTGCTGGGCCGGAAGCTGCAGCCGCAGCCGACCGCGCAGCCCTGCGCCGGGGCACAGCCGTCTCGGGCGCAGAGGGGGTTCTAACCAGTTCGTTCATAGCAGATATAGCATAAGGCAATATCTGCGGCCGGCCCCTACCGGGTTACCCGAAGGCGCGGCCCCTGTACGGAGCCGCCATACGAAGCCCCCGTCACACTGCGGGCTTGGTCTCCGCAAAGCTGGGGCGCTGCATCAGCTTGTCCAGCAGCTTGCCCAGGTTGGGGTACTCGGCACGCCAGGCGATGTCGGGGTAGCGGAACTCCAGCCAGCCCAGGGCGCAGCCCACGGCAATGTCAGACAGGCTCAGGTGGATGCCGCTGCAATAAGGTTTGTCGCCCAGGCCCTGGCTCATGGCTTTGAGCGCCGCGTTCACCTTGCCCATTTGGCGGTCGATCCAGGCCTGGCAGCGCTGCTCGTCCGTGCGGTGCGCCCAGGTGGACTCCATGCGGGCCAGGATGGCTGCGTCCATGGCACCGTCGGCCAGGGCTTCCCAGGTCTTGACTTCGGCACGTTCGCGGCCCGAGGCAGGAATGAGCTTGCCGACGGGTGACAACGTGTCCAGGTATTCCACAATCACCCGCGAATCGAACACGGCCTCGCCCCCTTCCATCACCAGGCAAGGCACCTTGCCCAGCGGATTGGAGGCCGACACCGTGGTGTCATCTCCCCAGACGTTGTCCTGCAGGAACTGGTAGTCGAGCTTTTTCTCGGCCAACACAATGCGGACTTTGCGCACGTAGGGGCTGGTAGTGGATCCGATCAGTTTCATGGGTAAGGCAGGAAGTGAATACCGGCACGCAAAACCGCTCGCACCGGCCGGGGACGCGATTCTATCGACACCCGCTCACCCGTGCCTGACGGGTGTTGCGCCAGCCATCCACCTACAATGACGCGCCATGAGCCTGTCCACCATCACCGCCCTCTCGCCGCTTGACGGCCGTTACGCCCCCAAACTTGCCGCGCTGCGCCCCATCATGAGCGAGCACGGCTACATGCACCGCCGGGTGCAGGTTGAGGTGGCGTGGTTCATTGCCCTGTCCGATGCGGGTTTTGCCGAATTCAAGCCCCTGACCACCGGAGCACGCGCTTACTTGCTGGGTTTGGTCAAGAATTTTTCCGAGGCCGACTCCGCCGCCATCAAGGAAATCGAAAAGACCACCAACCACGACGTGAAGGCCGTGGAGTACTGGATCAAGAGCAAGTTCGAAGCCCGCCCCGAGCTGGAAAAAGCGGCCGAATTTGTGCACTTTGCCTGCACCAGCGAAGACATCAACAACACCAGCCACGCGTTACAGATCCGCTCCGGCCGCGACCAGGTCATCCTGCCGGGCCTGGACCGCATCATGCTCAAGCTGCGCGAGATGGCGCACAACTACGCCGACGTGCCCATGCTCAGCCGCACGCACGGCCAGACCGCCAGCCCCACCACCGTGGGCAAGGAAATGGCCAACGTGCTGGTGCGCCTGCAAACCGCGTGCGAGAAGATCGCCGCCGTCAAGATCATGGGCAAGATGAACGGCGCGGTGGGCAACTACAACGCCCACTTGTCAGCCTGGCCTGACTTTGACTGGGAAGCCTTCAGCAAGAAGGTGGTAGAGACCCCCGAGCCCCTGGGCCTGGGCCTGACCTTCCAGCCCTATTCCATCCAGATCGAGCCGCACGACTACATGGCCGAGCTGTTTGACGCGGTGGCCCGCGCCAACACCATCCTGATCGACCTCTCGCGCGACATCTGGGGCTATGTGAGCCTGGGCTACTTCAAGCAAAAGCTCAAGGCGGGCGAGATAGGCTCGTCCACCATGCCGCACAAGGTCAACCCCATCGACTTTGAAAACGCCGAAGGCAACCTGGGCTTGGCCAACGCGCTGCTCAAGCACTTGGCCGAGAAGTTGCCCATCAGCCGCTGGCAGCGCGACCTGACCGACAGCACCGTGCTGCGCAACATCGGCGTGGCGCTGGGCTACGCGGCGCTGGCCTATGCCTCCCTGCTCACCGGTCTGAACAAGCTGGAGCTGAACGAAGAAGCCCTGCAGGCCGACCTGGACGCCTCGTGGGAAGTGCTGGCCGAACCCATCCAGACCGTGATGCGCCGCTTTGGCGTGCCCGGTGCGTACGAAAAGCTCAAGGAAGTCACCCGCGGCAAGACCGTGACCGCCGAAGCCCTGCACACGCTGATCCAGTCGCTGGAAATCCCGCAGGCCGAGAAAGACCGCCTGCTGGTCATGACGCCCGGCAGCTACACCGGCAAGGCGGCCGAGCTGGCACGCCGCGTATAAAAATGATAGCTGCCTGCGCTTGTTGCACGGGCTTTTGACACCTCCAGAGCTGCCAAAGCAAGCAAAAGCTTGCGCTGGCAGCTCTTGTTTTTGATACAGCCATGGCCCTCAAATCCACCATCTTCAAGGCGAACCTGTCCATCGCCGACATCGACAACGGCTACTACGCCGACCACGCCCTCACGCTGGCGCGCCACCCCAGTGAGACCGACGAGCGCATGATGGTGCGGCTGGCCGCACTGGCCCTGCAGGCACACCAGCTGCAGACGCTGTGCAAGGGCGATGGCACGCTGGCCTTTGGCGCGGGCCTGTCAGACCCGGACGATCCGGACGCATCGCTGACCGACTTCACGGGCCGCAAGCGCGTGTGGATCGAAGTGGGCCAGCCCGAAGACAAACCTCTCACCAAGGCCTGCAGCAAGGCGGACTCGGTGCTGGTGTATTGCTTCAACCACGCCTCGGAAGTGTGGTGGAAGGGCATCGAGACCAAGCTGACGCGGCTGGACAAGCTGCAGGTGTGGCGCATCCCCACCGAAGCATCGCAAGCCATGGCCGCCATGGCCGAACGCAGCATGCAACTGCAGGCCACCGTGCAAGAAGGCGCGCTGACCCTGAGCAGCAACCTGGGCAGTGTGCATCTGGAGCCTGTGCGCTGGAAGTGACGTAATATCAGTCAAAAAGCCTTTTAGCGCCCTACAGATAAGCGCCAGCAGCTATCGAATCAATAGCAATAACTCAGTCGCGCGGCATCAGCGCGCCACATTGCCAGCACTGCTCAAACCCGCCCTCGACAATCTCCCCGCACCGGCATGCCCAGCGGCGCTGTGGCAAGTCCTGAAGCTCCTGCAGGAGCGCGCGTGCACGGGGGGCGTGCTCGTCGTAATCCAGCCAGATTTCAGGCAGGCACTGGTCCGGGGGCAGGTGCCCAGCCGCAGCCCCTAAATATTGCCGCTGCACCGAGGCGGTCATGCCCGCTTCGCACAGCAAATCGGCCCACAGCGTGGCGATGGCGATGTTGGGGGCTTGGGTCAGGCGCAGCATGGGATCACCATAGCGGTTTGATTGCCTCGCGTACAGCCCCTGGGGATGACCTGCATAGCTCCCTGCGGTCTGTGATAGCGCGGTCTCGGGCAGTCCGCTGCGTTGCTTTTCTTGCCAATAGCTCGGCAATTGGCCGCACAAAGACGCCTTGCGGCCCCTCCCGATCCGCACTACCACCGCCTCGCGAGGGTTATGCAGGACATCTGCAGGACATCCCTAGGGAACCCCGCAGAGGGGCAGCGGGCTACACCGCGGGCGGTTTGGAAGCGCCTTCCGCCGCGCGCTCGGCATAGCGGTTGAAGCGCCAGGCCGAGTGCTCCAGCGTGATGCGCCGCCACACCTGGCGCTTGTCCGCCGGGCTCATGGCAGGCCAGTGCTGCACCTCATCAAAGGTACGGCCACAGCCCTTGCACAGGTCGTCCCCCTGGCTGGTAGAGCAAATGGCGATGCAAGGTGTGTCGGGCGTGGTGTCGTACCAGCCCATCCATGCCGACAGCGCATCCAGCGGCAGGGCATCCTCCTCCACCGCATCCTCGTGGCGGTACACCATCAGCGCATATACCTCGGCCAGCGCCTGCACCTGGGGCGACAGGCCCATGCGATCGCAAGCGGGCGCACGCTGGCGCCAGTGGTTGATGGCAGCTTCGATGTCAGTGATGTGGATGGCAGTCATGGGAGGGGAGGCACACCGCATTGCCGCCGGAAAATGCCAGCAGCCGGGCCGCCGAGCAGGCGGCGCGATAACGGGGGGTGGATGATAGCCGCCACCCACCGGCCTGTGGCGCACATGGCCTTTATCCGAAAGTTGGCACGCGCCTACTTTTTGCCCAAATACGGAAATCAGGCTCCGACAAGGCGTGAGACGCCCAATGGCGCGTTGAGCCCATTCGTTTTCCAAGCTTTGGGCCCCCAAAAGAAAATCCCCGCCGGGGCCGAGGCCGGGCGGGGATGGGGGCAGCGGGCCATGGCCCGCCCAAGGGTTCTACCTGATCAGGCTGGGGTGGCCGTTGCTTCCTTGCGGCTTTGCAGGAACTTGCCAATCGCCACCACCAGCACAGCACCCACCACGGCGGCGGCGTAGAAGCCCACGGAATGGTGAGGGATCATGGGCTCGATGATCTTGTCGGACACGATGGTTTCGCCACCTACCCAGCCGATCAGCGCCGCACCCAGCGTGACGATGATGGGGAAACGGGTCATCACCTTGATCATCAGCGTGCTGCCGAAGATCACGATGGGGATGGCGATCGCCAGGCCCAGCACCAGCAGCACCATGTTGCCGTTGGCAGCAGCGGCCACGCCGATCACGTTGTCCAGGCTCATCACCAGGTCAGCCACCAGGATGGTGCGGATGGCGGCCATCAGGCCACTTTGCTTGTGGTCTTCCTCGCCTTCTTCGTCGCCACCCTCGTTGAGCAGCTGCACGCCAATCCACAGCAGCAGCACGCCGCCCACCAGTTGCAACCAGGGCAGCTGCATCAGCTTGACTGCCACCACCGTCAGCACCACGCGCAGCACCACCGCTGCGGCCGTGCCCCAGAAAATGGCCAGCTTCTGCTGGCGGGGTTCCAGGCTGCGGGCGGCCAGCGCGATCACCACCGCGTTATCGCCCGAGAGGATGATGTTGATCCAGATGATCTGGGCCAGGCCGATCCAGAATTCCTGGCTCGAAAGAATTTCCATGGTTGTCTCCGTCCTGAGAGGTGGCATTCCAGGCGCCCAGGTCACAAACAGACATCCGGACCCCAGAAAAGAGGAAGGCGGCACCTTCGCCGCCATGGGCGGTGAGTGTAGGCAGGTAAATCCCTTTGACCTATGCGTAATTGTTCGTACAGGCGGGAACTTTTTCCCTTTGACAGGAATGGGTATTTGAAAAATACCAAGACCTGAAGGGAAATTCTTACAATGCCCTCCACTCCAAAGGGGAGTAGCTCCAGATGCCCACAACCGCCTGCCAAGGTTGGGGCACTGACAACAGGTCGTCAGTACGGTGGTTCACAGCCACCCGGCCTGTTGGGCACACGTACGGCGTGTGCTGGGCAAGACCTTTGATGGCCCCGTTGCGGGGTGATCAAGGTCGTCTGTCGCCCGCAGATCCTGCGGACCACCCCACTCCCTGATCCCCTCGCTCCAGGACCGATTGACACGGACGGACCTGCTGGCTGCTGGCCTCAGGAAATTCCGCAGCCCTGAAAACCGAGGACTTTATGGACTTTTTGGCATCTCCCGAATTCTGGCTGGCCCTGGGCCAGATCATCATCATCGACATCCTGCTCGGCGGCGACAACGCTGTCGTGATTGCGCTGGCATGCCGCAAGCTGCCGCCCGAGCAACGGGCCAAGGGCATCATCTGGGGCACGGCAGGTGCCATCGTTTTGCGGGTAGTGCTGATTGCATTTGCCATGACCCTGCTGGCCCTGCCATTCCTGAAGTTTGCGGGTGCCCTGCTGCTGGTGTGGATTGGCGTGAAGCTGCTGGCCCCTGAAGAAGACGGCCACGGCGATGTGCAAGGCAGCGACCGGCTGCTGGCCGCCATCAAGACCATCATCGTGGCGGATCTGGTGATGAGCGTGGACAACGTGATCGCGATTGCAGGCGCTGCCCAGAACTCGGGCGAACACTCCTTCCTGCTGGTGGTGCTGGGTCTGCTGATCTCCATCCCCATCATCGTCTGGGGCAGCCAGCTGGTCATCAAGCTGATGGAGCGCTTCCCGCTCATCATCACGCTCGGCGGCATGCTGCTGGGCTGGATTGCCGGTGGCATGCTGGTGTCCGACCCCGCACTGGCCAACCCCGACAAGTGGCAGTGGATGCTGAAGCTGCCACAGTCTGACGTGGTGAAGTACGCAGCCAGCGCAGCCGGTGCTCTGATCGTGCTGGCAGTGGGCAAACTCATCCTGGCCCGCCGTGCTGCGGCCGGTGGTGGCGCGGCCCACGGCTGATCGGTTCTGCCCTGCCAACGGCGGGATGGGTGGGCCCGACAGAGGGCCTGCCCACCATTTCCTTCCAAACGCTTCGAGGTGGTTTGCAACATGGACAAAATCATTGTGTACGTGGACGACGCCGAGCATGCACAGCAGCTGCTCACCCCCCTCGTGGCCCAGCAAGCTGCTGGCAGGCACTGGGTGCTGGTGGCCTGCGCCCCGCGGATGACCCACCGCATCAGCAAATGGGTAAGTCACAGCGCCCGTGAAAGCTGGCGCGGCAAGTGGGCAGATCGGCTGTTTGACCAGCTGGTGCCCGCCGTAGGGCTGCGCTCAGGCCAGTTCACCACCGTGCTGGCCAAAACCCCTTTGCCCGAGCTGACGGAAGAGCTGCAGGCCCAGATCCGCGCCACCGGGGCCCAACCCGCCCCCGTGGTGGACGCCCGCAAGCCACGCACGGATACCGCCAACACGGCATCGCCCGCCAGCGTGCGCGCGGAGCACGCACCTCGCCTGTCTACATGGCCTCGGATGCTGGGGAGTGTGATTACAGGCTGCGGCACCCTCTGGGCCCTGGGCCTGGATTGAACGGTGCGGTCTCTGCAGTGCACTCCGCACAGCGGGGATACCGCCTGACCAAACGCTGCGGGGCAGGCTTGAAACCGAAACATCCGTTCCGGTTGAGCCTGTCGAAACCCTGCACGGCACTTCAGTAGGCTCAGCCTGAGCGGTTCGGCAGGCGAAAGCCGGATCACACACTCCCACCCTTGGCTGCGAAGCCCTGCTGACACCCTGCAGTGCTATCCTGTGCGGATGAAACTCCTCCTGAAGTGGCTGCTCAGTGCCGCGGCGCTGTTGTTTGTGGCCTACGTCTACAGCGGTGTGCAGGTGCAGAGCTTTGGTTCCGCACTGATTGCAGCCTTCGTCATCGGGCTTTTCAACGTGGTGCTACGCCCCGTGCTGGTCATCCTGACCTTGCCGGTAACCGTCGTCACCGTGGGCCTGTTCCTCTTTGTCATCAATGCGCTGATGTTCTGGGCCGCGGCCAGCGTGCTCGATGGTTTCCACGTCAACGGCTTCGGGGCTGCGCTGCTGGGCTCGCTGCTGTACTCCGCCGTCGGGCTGGTCATCGAATCAGCGCTCGGCGGTCTGTTCTCTCAGAAGTAACTGCACGTCGCGCAAGCGGGTGTCGATGATGGACGCCTCGAAATGGTCCTCTGCCGAGGTACTGCGCCGCGCCAGGTCCTGCCCCGCCTTGAAGCGATCCACCGCCGCAGCGTAGTCATAGCGAGCCACCTGCATTTCGGCCTCGGCACGCACGGCGCGCAAGGCTTGGCCCTGCGCATTCCACACCCCGGCCATGGCCTGCCATGCGCCAGCATCGCGCGGATGCACCGCCAGCCAGGTCTGCAGGGGTCCCGTCACCTCCTGCGCCTGCCCTGTGCGCAAGGCAATCTGCGTGTGCAACAGTAGCTCAGGGCGGCGGGTGTCGCCCGCAGGCAGGGCGGCCCGGGCAGCGGCTGCGTTGCCGTCCGCCAGCTCCACCTCTGCCAGCAGAAGTTGCGCCAAACGCGCGGCTGGCGCATCCCCCTTGACGACGCCCTGCAGTTGCTGTGCCAGGCGCCGGGCTCCTGCGGCATCGCGCAGCTGGCTGCTGGCCAGCGCTGCGGCATACAGCACCCCGGCCTTGCGGGCGGAAGGCAGTGCCGCAAAACCCGTACCCTGCGGCTCCGCCATCCATTGCCGCAGCACATCCACACCGGGGTTGGAGAGCACCCGGGCCCGCGCCGTCACCATGGCGTGCTCTGCCTGCAAGGGGGCCGGGGGGTGGGCAGCCAGACCGCCGGAAGGCAAGCGTGACTGCATGTCGGCAATGCGCTGGGTGGTGAGGGGGTGGCTGCGCAGGTAGGGCCAGCTTCCGTTGTCGTTGATACGGTTGGCCTGCTGCAGCTTTTCAAACATGCCCACAAACCCCTGAGGCGCAAAGCCAGCGGGCTCCATCAGGCTCATGCCCACACGGTCAGCCTCGCGCTCCATGTCACGCGAGAAGTTGAGCTGGTTCTGCACCGCCAAAGCCTGGCCGCCCACCACCAGCGCCTGCGTGGCCCCGGGGTTCTTGCTGGCCGCCAATGCGCCCAGCACCATCGCCCCCAAGAGCAGCGGTGTCTGCCTGCTTTGCTGGGTCAGCAGGCGGGAAATGTGCCGCTGCGTGACGTGGCTGAGTTCGTGCGCTAGCACCGAAGCCAACTCATCCCGCGTTCCCACCACTCCCACCAGCCCCAGGTGCAGGCCCAGATAGCCCCCCGGCAGGGCAAAGGCATTGACCGTGCGGTCACGCCCGAGCAGCACCTCCCAGGCAAAGCGCTCATCCAGCTCAGCCGACAGCTCCCCGCGTGAACGCGATGCGGCAATCAAAGGCTGCCAGATGCCTTGGACGTATTCGGCAATCACCGGGTCGTCGATGTAATCCGGGTCCCGATACAGTTCGCGGATGATGCGGTCGCCCAAGCGCCGCTCTTGGCTGCTGGTCAGATCGCTGCCATCCCCCAGCGTGGGAAGGCTGGCTTGGGCTGCCACGGGCAGAGGCAACACTGCGCCATTAGCTATCAAAAAAGTAGCTGCCAGCGCTTGAGCAACCTGCGCCAGAGGCTTTTTCTTCCAGAATCTAAGCACGTATCATCTCCCGGCCAGAATGCCCGGCCCCGCAGCGCCACCCCGGCGCGCGCAGCCGTATGATGCCCTGACCCGCAGATTGTTTCGCACGGCTTGCATCAAAGCGTGCCAGACCACACCGAATTTCGCCATGTCCGACACACCAGATCACCCCACCAGCCCCCTCACCCACTTCGACGCACAAGGCCAAGCCCACATGGTGGACGTAGGCGCCAAAGCCGCCACCCACCGTGTGGCCGTAGCCACAGGCCACATCGAAATGCAACCCGAAACCTTGGCACTGATCGAATCGGGCACAGCCAAGAAAGGCGACGTGCTGGGCATCGCCCGCATCGCAGGCATCATGGCCGCCAAAAAGACCAGCGATCTGATCCCGCTGTGCCACCCCCTGGCACTGACGCGCGTTGCTATCGAATTTGAAGCTGCCAGCGCCCATATCCCGGGCGCTACAGGCATATTTTGCTCAGCCACGGTAGAGACCGTAGGCCCCACCGGCGTGGAGATGGAAGCCCTGACCGCAGTGCAGATCGCTTTGCTCACGATTTATGACATGTGCAAGGCGGCGGACAGGGGGATGGTGGTAAGGGATGTGAGGGTGAGGGAGAAGCGGGGGGGGAAGTCAGGAGATTACTCTATTGCTTAAAGCGCCAAATAGATTCTGCATGTACAGAAGTGAACCTAGGGATATTTTTGTACGCGTAAATGTGTGTCGGTAGCATCACCACCCATACCGCGATATCCAATCTATTGCTAGCGCAACGCACATTCCCACAAGCGCTCCTGCGGCGATTTCAATCTTGTGGTGTCCTACACGTTCGCGCAGGGGCTTGAGTTGGTGCTCGCGCGCGAGCTTGTTGATGGCTTCGGCATGCTTTCCTACCTGCCTACGCAGGCTCGCGGCGTCCAGCATGACAACAAATGCCAACGTCAGAGCCACCCCAAAGGCAGGATGGCCAATCCCTTCCCTCAAAGCCACTAAGAAAGCCATCGAGCTGACGATTGCGCTGTGTGTGCTTGGCATTCCTCCATAGCCAACCAAATCAATCGCCCAACGCTTGGCCTTGATGCTGTTCACCATAAATTTCAGGGAGCCTGCAACAAGCCAAGCCATCAATGGCGTTGCAGGATAACCAAAGTCCCAGTTAGTCATGGTTACGCTCATGATGCTGCAGGCCACAAAACCCAAACGCACAGAGAGACCCAAGTAACCACCGTGACAAGCAAAGGAACATCTCCTAAAAGTACATCCGTTGGGGACTCGCCACCTTGCATTTTTTCCACTACGAACCAGTAGCGAAACAGACCAAACAACACAACAGGGACAGTAATGACCAAATCCGGTTGCGCAGACATGACGAACATGCTGTAGAAAACCAACGCTCCCGTGGCAGCCATCTCTGCATACCTGTCTATCAACTCCACCGTGTACCGTTGCAACACTTCACGGCTTTCGCTACCTCGTTGACTTAATTCTTGCCGGCGCTTGATTGCAGCCAAGTACAGGGCAAGACACAGGGTGGTTATGAACATCCACGACGAAACTGGCACCGCGAGTGCTTGCGCACCAGCATAAACACGCAGAACAAAACCGAAGGCAACCGTAAAAATATCGACCACTGGCTGGTGTTTCAAACCAAAGCTGTACGCTAAGTTCATTGCCAAGTACACGCAAATAACAGCGACTACTGAGGGGTGGAAGAACCAGCTCCAAATCAGCACACCGTAAAGCAACGCTAACAACACCAGAGCTTGCGGCACAGACACGGCACCCGTGGCTAACGGACGCGTTCTAGATTTGGATGGATGGCTCCTGTCCCTATCAATGTCCTTGAGATCGTTGACGATATAAGCGGCAGAAGAGGCGATACAAAAAAGGATAGCAGCCACCAAGGCCTGCACCACAGCATGCATGTCCTTGAATTGACCGGCAAATACCAAAGGTGCAATGACGAAACTGTTCTTGATCCATTGCCGGGGTCTCATGAGCCTCAGGAAGCCACCCAACTTGAAGAGAGCTGAGGAAGGCCAGGGGGTATCATCCATACCGTTTATTTAAAGACTATTGAAGTGTGAATTCTGCATCATGAAGCTAGCTTTCATCTACGCTTTGCTCGCGGCAGTAGCAACTATTGTCAATATCACCACACAGCATGTTTTTTTGGAGATTTACACTGATAAGTATGCAATTCAGGGTTCTGTGCTGTGCGGCACAATGGCTGGCTTGGTTGTTAAATACCTACTAGATAAAAATTATATTTTTAATTTCAAGACAAAATGTACTGCACACAACACCAAGACATTCGTGCTTTATTCCATGATGGGGGTGCTTACCACAGCCATTTTTTGGATGTTTGAATTTATTTTTCACAAAATTTCTGATGGATCTGCTGTATTCAGATATTTGGGAGGCACCTTGGGGCTCATAATCGGATACATTGCAAAATATCAACTAGATAAAAAATTTGTCTTCAAGGCCCGTCAATGAAGCTAGTTCAATCTTGGGGAAGACTGGATTCAAAGCTACATCAAGTAGTTTTATTAACCTCACCTCAACAATCAAAGATAGAAATTAAAGAAAAATTCCCGGGTCTAGCATTCGGTAACGGTCGAAGCTATGGTGATATTTGTCTTAATCCAAACGGCTTTCTCTGGAATACTCAAGGGCTCAGTAACTTCTGCTCCTGGAATCCAGAGACAGGTCGCTTGACGACTGAGGCTGGCGTACTTTTAAAGGACGTTCAACAAACATTTTTATCGCGGGGGTGGATGCTCCCTGTTACTCCAGGAACTCAACTCGTCACTGTAGGTGGGGCAATTGCAAATGATGTTCATGGAAAGAATCATCATGCCTTT
Organism: Acidovorax sp. DW039; assembly: GCF_037101375.1. Lineage (NCBI taxonomy): Bacteria > Pseudomonadati > Pseudomonadota > Betaproteobacteria > Burkholderiales > Comamonadaceae > Acidovorax > Acidovorax sp. DW039. Next base: position 4,796,723 of record NZ_AP029019.1, read on the forward strand.
GGAACCTTTGGCGATCACATCATTCGCTTATGGCTACTCCGTACGAACGGGCAAGAGATTGAATGCAGCAGAAGTGTTAATTCCGAATGGTTTGAGGCGACCATAGGAGGAATGGGCCTTACAGGAGTCATCCTAAAAGCAGAGATTCAACTCAAACAAGTCAGCGGCCCATGGCTGGAATCTGAAACCATTCCATTTCAAGGACTGGAAGATTTTTTCTCATTATCAGACTCAAGTGAGTCCAAATGGGAACACACTGTTTCTTGGATCGACTGCTTGGCTGGCATAAATACACGAGGCATTTTCATGCGAGCCAATCCCTCAAAACATATTGAAAGAGAAAAAACAGCATCAAAACCAAAAAAAATATTCTTCACTCCACCCATTTCCCCCGTAAATAAGTTCACTCTAAGTTTTTTTAACACTGCATATTATTGGATACAACGAGGCAGATCAGGAAAATCCATCGTCAACTACAAAGATTTCTTTTATCCTCTTGACGGAGTTTTAGAGTGGAACCGCTTGTATGGACCTAATGGATTTTATCAATATCAAAGTGTGATACCTAGAGAGACAGGTCTTGATGCAACACGAGAAATGTTAAAAGAAATATCACGTGCCAGAGAGGGTTCTTTTCTTGCAGTACTTAAGACCTTTGGTAAACGCCCCTCATCTGGACTCTTGAGTTTTGCTCGGCCAGGAGTAACACTAGCGCTCGACTTTCCAAACCGAAACGTTAAAACTCTGGCGCTCTTTAAGCGATTGGACAGTATCGTAGAAGAAGCCGGAGGTGCGCTATATCTCGCAAAAGACAATCGCATGAGTAGCAAAATGTTCGTCAAAACTTATCCTAGTCTTGAGAAATTTTTGCCCTTTAGAGATCCTGGAATTACATCTTCTATGTCACGTCGACTTTTCGGCAGCTAGTTTTTATTTATGCTTGATACCCAACCGCTCTTTCGACGCATCATCATTGTCGGAGCCACATCCGCAATTGCAAACCAGTGCGCAAAAATATGGCTAACAGCTCAATCAGCAGAGCTTATTCTCATAGGTCGTGATGAGTTAAAGCTGAAACAGATAACATCAGATTTAAAAATTCGTTCGCCTCAATCTTCTATATCTAGCATTTTTGTAAACTTCCTAGACGAAAAATCCATTCAAGAAACTACCCAACTAATTTGCGAAGAACGGCTACCAGACATCGTGCTCATTGCTCAAGGTGCGCTACCTAATCAAGAAGAATGCCAACACAATCTGAACGTCTGTCGTGCAGCACTCGAAATCAATGGAATTTCACCCATTCTATTTACTGAGGGTTTTGCAAAATTTATGGCGAAAGCAGATTTTGGTCGAATTATTGTCATCGGCTCAGTAGCTGGTGATCGCGGTCGTCAGTCTAACTACGTTTATGGGGCAGCAAAAGCCATGGTACATAGATACATAGAAGGACTTCAACATCGTATTGCAGGGCATTGTCATAATTTAAGCATTCTTTTAGTGAAACCCGGCCCAACCGCGACGCCCATGACCAGACATCTTCAGGCCGCAGGAGCTTCGCTAGCTAGCGCAGAAACGGTAGCACTAGAAATTGTTGAAGCATCAAATAAACACAAGACACAATTATATACCCCAAAAAAATGGGGGATAATTATGTTTCTAATACGCCACCTCCCTTCTTTTATTTTTAACAAAATTCGCATATAAATCATCAAATTACATAATCACAAAAAGAGCCGCTAGAAAAATCACTCATTGGCTCAAAAATCCATCCCCTGGAAGAAATCCAAGAATTCTGGCAGAACTATCCATTATTGCGATCCAATCTTGCCTATGAATGACGGGTAAAAACAATAACTCACTCACAGCCAAATTGCTTTGGTGCGCCATCTTTTTAATACTGACTTCCAAGTGAGGATACACGGCTAGGAGCGTCATTACACTCTTAGCACGTTCAAGAACCTTTTTTCTATAAACATCATCGTAGGGGATATAGAATTCAATACGTTGAGCATAATCAGCTCGCCCCATTAATGATTCAAAAAGCACCTTTCCTCGCTCTTCTGGATTTAATGGAGAACGAATTCCAACTACAGAAGGTCCCCTCCAGAATACCGGCCGAAGTGATAAGGGCAACTTCCGAAAATCTCTTTCATCTTCCGAGGAAGATAGCTCACTCAGTGTAATTACTCGAAATCGATCAATCTCATGCACCAAAAATAATGGACGCGCCTGATAAGAAGTCCAAAACCCCAAAAAAAGTGCAGACAATTGAATTACGGCTATCAACCCCATATCTACACGCAGGGCAACGCGCCTTTTATTTGGATTTGCAAGCAATAAAGTCAAGAGGGGCCCACAAATAATATCAATGAGTAACATTAATATAAATATACCCCTCCCCCCAGAAAGTAAGTCATAGGGTGCTGGATACCATATCACCAAGACAATTAGTGCCGCACAACTAGCAAGAAAACAAGATATCAAAAAATGAATAGCCGCATAACGTGCAGCAAACTTAAAACGACTCATAAAAAAATTAGCGACACTCAGAGGGTGCAATACTAGCTGGCAATGTGGCAGTCGCAACAGGAGCTGTAAATCCATATTGTTGAGCACGCGTACCTGCGCCCGCTCCAGCAGAAGATAAACAAAGCCAGTCTAGCGTAGCCTCCGCACTGGGACCTAGGAAATACGCAGGTAGAGAAATAGCTTTCGTCGCTCCGGTACGCATTTGGGGGCTTAACAATAAAGTTTTTGACGATGCTCCACCACCGACATTCGATGTGAAAGTCACAGTCAATTCTCCAGTGATGGAATCCATCAGCGTGGATTGCACGTATTTGCTTTGATTACCTGTAGCGTTCATACGGGCATTCCACAACTCAGCTGTTGCCGCAAGGGCGGCCGCATTAGATATGCCATTAGCAGCGATTTCCTGCTTTGCCTCTGCAGTTAACAGCAATCCCTCTACAACGCGAGATCGCACAATATAAGATTGGTAGGCAGGAACTGCAATTGCTGCAAGCAACCCTATTATTGCAACCACAACCATCAGTTCAATCAGGGTGAAACCTTTATTGGCTGCATTGCACTTCATGACCACCTCTTTAAGGATAAAAGTGATTGATAGAATTTCGCGCTTTTTCTTGACAAAAAATATCATCTTCCTTGTGATGCCTTAAACAGTGCCTATAAACCACGTCAAAATAAGAGTGCATTAAATTTTTACCTCCAACGTTGGAAAAATTTTTTATTTCCAAATAAAGCTTGCGCGCATTTTCAAGATCATCTAATGCATAAAAATATGCAAGTCGATGCCACAGCGCCTCATAGTTTGGAGAACTATCCGCAGATTTCCAGGCATCAGCGGTCAAGCTAGCTTCTAAGGCAGACTTCACATCTCCATCGATAGTTGCCAAAGCAAGCGCCTTATCTATATATAAAAAATAGAGCATGCCCGATGCAGCATTGATAGAACCCAGAACATTGTTCTTCTTCTCATTCAACTTTTTCTTTACCAAATCAATGGCAGTCTCAATGCTCTTAGCTGCCAAAGGGCTGCGTTGCTCCAAAAGATAAGTTGAATAGAACACCATTTGAGCAGGTGTTATATTATCTTTGTCTTCCAAAATTTTTTCGTATTCGCGTTCAAACTCTTCAAATCTTTTATCTTCCAGAAGAGCCAGAAAATACGCAGTGGAAACATAATCAATAGCGGGGGTTTTTTGGTACATCCACGCCCAAAGTGTGTAATTTGTTCTCCATATGGGAATCACGCTGCTTGTTGTAAATATCGAGCCTATTACAAAACTTCCGCCAAGAATAGTCAGAGCCACCTTTAAGAGAATTTTTCCTGCAAGCAACCTCACCACAACACTAAAGGCGCAAACGATAAATATCAAAAAAAATAACAAAGGCGCAGCCAAAAATCGCTCATGACCAATGTTGCCACCTATAGTCATAGGAATAATATTAAGAACTGGAGATAAACTTATCATCCCCAGCAAGCCAACCCATGCCCATGACCTATTCTTGAGCGCTCCCAGAGCTAATACAATCAGATAAAAGCCTACAAAAAAATATGTGAAGTAGTTTTGATAGCCCTTTTCCAATTCGAGAGTTGCGTTGTGCTGGGGATTGATATCAAAAAAAGGAATCAACATTTGATGCAAATAAAAAGCCAAAGTATAAACAGGATAAAATAATCCATAACCCTGACTGGCTTCAGATGCCTCTTTGAAATGATAGACCCCCCCCACCGAAGCGTATCGCAAAGAGAAGTAAAAAATAATTACACAGGCATAAAAACATATTAGCCTCTTATTATTTTTCGCAAAATTAATAACAGCTTCCCAAAGACCAAAACCGGGATTGGAAATTAGATACAATATGACTATTAACAAAGGAACCGTGATAGCCATCTCTTTGCTAAGCAAACCCAAAAGCAAACTGAGCGCTAGGAAGAAGTCTCGCTTTATTGAAGCGTCCATCTTCAAATAGAGGTACAAAGACAGAAACATGAAGGTCGTAACCATCAAGTCAAAACGGCCGGCCAACCATGCATTAGACTCAACGAGCACTGGATGAAAGGCATATAAAAGCACCACCATCCAATCAAGATTCACAATCCCTAGGCGCTTAAATATCTCACCAGACAAAAAATAAGCCAAACATACATTTAATAAAAATATTATTAAATTGTTTAGATGGGCACTACCCGGATTAAGCCCAAAAAACTTAACCTCATAAAAATAGGTTAAAAAAACCAAAGGTCGAAAGTAGGTAGTCTTTTCTAAAACGGGACGTGAAATCGCCCCCCACGTCAAATCTCCAGACTGCATCCTAGCGTCATTCAATATCAATAGCTTATCGTCCCAAACATACTGAAAACTTAGCGTCGGATAATAAATATACGAGACTGTCAAGACTACAAAAAAAAGTAGAAAGAAATGGCGTAGACGATAATCTTTGATAAACATAGCCAGTATTTAAAAAAAAAGGGGGCTAATGCCCCCTTTTTGATCAACGAGTCATACAGTAATAATTAGCGGCACTCGGCTGGAGCAAACTTGGCGGGCAGCGTGCCCGCTGTTGTACCAGTCATAGTGCGTTGAGTAGCTGCAGTTTGCGTCACAGAAGCGCATGCCCAGTCCACTGCACCAGAGTTACCAGCGGTGATCGCAGCGTCCAGTGTTTGGAACGTAGTTCCATTGGTCTTGATGAATGGCCTCAGGTTCAAGGTGGCGTTCGCAGGAATAGCACCAACTGTGGCGTTGTTGTAGGTGATGGTGATTTGTCCGGTAGTCGAACTGATTTGTACTGAATTAACGTACTTGGACGTGGCACCTGTATTGCTTTGTTGAGCATTCCATGTGTTAGCCGCAACCACCAGATCGTTGGCAGTAGCAACTTCGTTAACCATGGACTTGGCTCCAGCAGCCAATGTCAAACCTTCGGTCACGCGCGTGCGAACGGTGTAATCTTGATAGGCAGGCAGAGCCACAGCCGCCAGAATACCAATGATGGCCACCACGATCATCAGTTCGATCAGGGTAAAACCTTTTTGCAGAGAACGCTTCATAACTCACTCCTCAGGGTAAAAAAACTTGCAAATGAAAACCTGTCGATAAGTCTTCAGGCTGTGATAGTAAGAGCAGGGATCGTGCCAGCCTGCTTTTGGATCCGACTGCCCTCTACTGGTAACAATCTGCGCCCTTGGTGTTAACAATTGAACCCCATTTGTGTCCTCGAACCCAAGGAGATGACATTTTTGTTCTGCCATCCTTGTCACAGGCGACACGCGAGGTTACAGGTGGAAGGTTTGGCCTGCCCTGAGCCATCGGATGTCGTATGGCTGACCTTCTAAACCAGCCGTGATCTCTTCCAAGATACGCTCCGACTCCGACGGTTTGGTGTGAGTAATGTAGACGGGATAACTATGGCCTGAGGGCATGGTGGCAAGCTCTCGCGCCAGGGAGGCAGGCGAGAAATGCAGACTACGGCGCGCGAGGCTGCTTTCACGGTTGCTGAAGGCGGTTTCGATCACCAGCATGCCAATGGGTTTGGCGGCAGGGCCCGTACGTAGAGCTTCCAACTGGGGCCACAAGGCAGGGTTGTGCTCCGTGTCACCTGTGAATACCCACCACGCGTCCTCCCCTTGCACAGCGTAGCCTACAGCGGGCACGGTGTGGACGGCTGACAGCACTTGAATGGGGGTGTCATTCACACAAACCTGGACACCTTCCGCCAATGGAGCGAACTGCAAGAGCGGTGATTGCGCCGAAGGAATGCGGGAAAAGTCAGGCCATATGGTGTTGTTGAACACATGGGCCTGTAGCGCGGCGACGGTGGCAGGCAGGGCATGCACCTGAACAGGCTGGTTGCGCAGCGATGAGACCGAATCCAGCATCAAGGGCAGGGCGGCGATATGGTCCAGATGCGAATGGGTGAGAAAAACATGGTCGATGCGGCGCATCTCTTCCAGCGTCAGATCACCCACCCCTGTGCCTGCGTCGATCAGGATGTTGTGATTGATCAGAAAGGACGTGGTACGGCAGCCCTGGGCAATGGCACCGGAGCAGCCCAGCACGCGCACTTTCATGGCATCTCCACCATGGAGGTGAGCGCACAGCCTGTTTTAGCGCGACTCCATATGGGCGAGCAGGGTTTTCGTGTCATTTGGTCTCAAAGGCTGTAGCGCCATCCCAGTCAGCTTGAAGCGGCAGGGATGACAGGTGTTGCACCCTGCTTTCATACAGAGCGTAGAGCACCGATTGGGGCTGTAACTGGAGTAGGGCTTTCAGTTGCGACCTACATTGTTCCCAGTTTTGACTGCGGTAGTGTGTGAGAAATTGCACCCATTTCGCCAACTCTGCCTGTTGCTGAACTGTAGCGTGCTGCTCTTTAACCATCGGGGTATAGATAGTTACCGCTTGGGCCTTGCCTTTGACGCGGACGCAATCTAACTCCTGCCACAAGAATCCGGAGCTTTGGGCTTGTGTGAATTCACTGGCCACGATCTGCACGCCATAGGTTTTGCACAGACCTTCCAGGCGTGAGCCTAGGTTGACAGCGTCGCCAATCACGGTGTAGCTCAGGCGCAGGTCAGAGCCCATGTCACCCACGCACATGGAACCCGTGTTAAGGCCTATGCCCACACCAATTTCGGGCAGCCCTTGCGCCTTGTGCTGTTCATTCAGTTCCTGCACAGCCTTGACCATGCCCAGAGCAGCATGGACGGAGCGTTGCGCGTGATCTTGGGCGGGCACGGGTGCACCCCAGAAGGCCATCACGCAGTCGCCCATGTATTTGTCAATGGTGCCGCGCTCTGCCTGGATCACGCGGGTGAGGCGCGTAAAGACGTTATTGAGCAGACTCTGCAACTGCACGGGCGGCATGCATTCAGACAGGGCCGTGAAGCCACGCATGTCACAAAACATCACCGTCAGCTCTCGGCTGTCGGCCTGCATGCTGTAGTGCTCAGGCTGCTTGAGCATTTCGTCCACCAACTCTGGGGGAACGTAGGAGCGGAAACGCGTTGCGAGAGCACGCTTGGTGCGACTCTCGAAAAAATAGCCATGCGACATGCTCACCACCGATGAGGTGATCACCAGAAGGCCAACAGTAGCCAGGGGCATTACCAAGCCATGCTCACGGTAAAGCCAAAAGTTCAGCCCCAGGATAGCCATGAATACGCCAAGGCTCAGGCACATGGCTGGGCCCACAGAAAGCATCGACAGACCGAATGCCAGCAATAGCCCGACCACCAGCAATTGAAGTATGTCGAAGCCGGGGGCGTAATCCGGCACCACCAAAGAAGTGCCATCCATCAAGGCAGAAAGTATGTTGGCATGCACCTCGACCCCTGGATATACGGCCCCCATCGGGGTCACGCGAACATCCTGCAAACCCGGAGCGGAGGTGCCGACGAACACTGCCTTGTCAGCAAGGCTCCCCTCTGCAAGTCTGCCTTCGATGACATCACTGGCAGAGATGTACTGGTAAGAACCGCCATCAGGTCCTCCAAGCCCCCGATAAGGAACCAGCATGGCCAAGCTTTTGTCCACAGGCACTTGCATGCGGCGTGAGCCATCGACTAGGTCCAAAGCCTCCAAGGTATCGTGCGTCCCAAGCGACGGGGTGACAGGGAAGCCGGGCTCGACTTTTGGCCCCCCCATCATCACCCGGAACATGGCCAGCGAGAGGGACTCGTAGTACCGTCCCCGATATTCCGCCAGCAGGGGCACACTTCGTATCACGCCATCCGAATCACCAATGGTGTTGAAGAACCCTGATGCCGCAGCTGCCTGGCTGAATTCATCCAGGTTGGCACCGTACCCTGACCAAGTAGTTGCAGCCAGAGGCCGACCGCGCAATTGGTCCGGCTGAAGGACCGGTGCGGGCAGGGCGCCCTGAACATGGCCCTGGCGATCGCTGGTGAAATAGAAGCCCAACACAGCCGCTTGCCCGCGCAGGCTTTGTGCAAAGAGCGCGTCGTGGTCTAAGGCCGGGGCAAGACGTGCAAGCTGATCCGAAAAGCCGGGCGTTTTGGAAAGAGGTCCACGTTCCAGGGAACGCAAGGTGTCGAGGCCCGAGCTACGGTCATGCTCGGCAAAGACAACATCGAACCCAACCACTGCAGCGCGCTGCCTGCCCAGCAGTTCCTGGGTCAAGGTGGCCACCTTATCTCTGCCCCAGGGCCAGCGTCCTATCCGCTCAATGCTCTTTTCATCAATGTCAATGATGACAATGCGCTCATCCAGCTGGGCTGGGCTTGCCCAGCGAAGGCGGGTGTCATAAAAAATGCGATCCAGCCGCTCAACCAGCGGCAGGGTGAGAACCCCACTGACATGCAAAAGGGCCAGCAGCAGCGGAACCAGCGTGACGAGAATGCGGTGCCAGCGACGAAACACCAATAAGTTCCGTAGAAAAACAGCTTAGCCGCCAGTGCAAGACCTTGTGAGCCAAGCCTGCAGACGTCAGCTTTGCTCGAATTGCATCTCGGTGCCAGCCAACTCCAGCTTGTCACCGCTCTTGAGCAGCACTGGCGTGGGGCCAATGGCGGCGCCATTGAGCATGGGCATTTCCGGCCCTTCGACATGGGCCAGCACAAAGCCCTGGATGCGTTTGGTGATGGAGGCAACCGCGACACCGGGTTTGCCGATGGTGGTCACCACTTTTTGCAGGGAAACCTCACGCCCTGCAGCAGCACCAGAGAGAACACGAATCACCGCATTCATGGGGACCGGAGTAGGCGTAAGCCCGGCGGGGCGGGAGACTGCACCCAAGGCCGGCATCATGCCCGGCTTGAAAATCATGGTTTTCTCAAAATTCTCGGCGTCTGCGTCTTGCAAGAACCGGATCTTGTACTTGCCGACCTCGACCGTGTCGCCATTGCGCAGTTCCTGTCGCTTGACGGCTTTGGCGTTCACATAAGTACCGTTGGTACTCCCAAGGTCTTCAATCTCGACCCCCTCGGGGGTCATGTGAATGGCAGCGTGCTCGCCGCTCACTGCCAGGTTATCAATAACGATATCGTTATAAGGACGACGGCCAAGCGTGGTGCGCTCTTTTGTCAGCTGCACTTCTTTAATGACAACACCGTCGATTGAAACGATCATTCTGGGCATGATGATCTACTCCTGATTTGGTAATTTATTCTGTTGCCACCCGTCAGGCGGTACCCAAAAGACGGGACATGAGACCGCGCTTTTTCCCTCCCGCGGCGGCCTGCACTAGCAATACGCTTACGTTATCACGCCCCCCATGGGCGTTGGCTGTATCAATTAGCAACGCAGCCTTCTCTTCCAGTGAAGCGGGTGTGCGTACCAGTTGCGCCAATACGTCATCGCTGACCATATCGGTCAAACCGTCAGAGCACATGATGAAAAGATCGTTCGGTGCCACCTGGAATTCGTTGACTTCCATCTGCACATTCGGCTCGACTCCCAAGGCGCGGGTCACCAGATTGCGGCTGGAGGAGGCTGCGGCCTGTTCCTTCGTCAATATGCCCGCATCCATCTGTTCCTGCAACCAAGAATGATCTCGCGTGATCTGCTGCAAGACTCCGCTGCGGAGCCTGTAGCAACGGGAGTCGCCGATATGGCCCAGGATGAGACGATCCTGCTGAAAGACCCCCACCACCAGCGTCGTGCCCATGCCTGCGTATTGAGGGTTGGACAGAGACGCACCCAAAATGGCATGGTTCGCGTTTTCCACGCACAACTCCAAGGCCCGACGCACATCAGTCGCCGAAGGTTCCGGCCCTGCCTGGCTGAGCCAACGGCCCATTTCTGTGCGGATGAAGGTGATGGCCATACCGCTGGCCACCTCTCCAGCGTTGTATCCGCCCATGCCATCGGCCAAGACCACCACTTGGGTGTCCCGATCAACAGTCACAGCATCTTCGTTATTAGCGCGTACGCGCCCACGGTCTGTCTGGGCGAAAAATTCGTAGGTCATGGATTTTGGATGCACTTCATCCCACAGGGGCCATAGACCTCTGCACTGGCGCCCGTTCCTTCGGGTGTTCCAGCACTGTTTTTTCCAGATCCATCATATTTTGCCCGGCCGGGGTGCGCCCCGAATCATAGACGACTGTCGCCCCGGGGCTTCCGCCCTGTTTCCGCACAGTCTCTATGGCATGAGCCAAATCACGCGCCATCTGCATGCCGGTCTGGTACCGATCACCGGGTTGTTTGCGCAAGGCTTTGGCGAGCAACTGGGCAATAACTTGGGGCAGAGAAGGGTTCAGCGTACGCACATCCGGGGCATCGACCTGCATGATGGTGCGCATCAACTCCGGCATGGAATCGGCACGTAACGGCAGGGATCCGGTCAGGAGCTGAAACAGGGTCACCCCCAGTGCATAAAGGTCAGCGCGCCCATCGACCTTGGCACCCGAGAGTTGCTCGGGCGACATGAAGCTGGGTGTGCCGAGCACAATGCCAGTGCGGGTCTTGCTGGCATCCGTGATGCGAGCCACCCCAAAGTCCATCACCTTCACCGTGTCCGTAGCCGTATCAAACATGATGTTGGCAGGCTTGATGTCTCGATGGACCACATGTTGTGCGTGGGCGTAGTCCAGCGCCAGGGCCACGCGGCGCCCAATCTCCAGCACTTGATCCACCGGCAGCAGGTAGGGCGACCGCGCAAACGATGTCAAATCCGTTCCTGCAAGCAGCTCCATGGCGATATAGGCCAATCCTTTTTCCTCGCCCGCGCCGTAAATGCCCACGATGTGGGGGTGTTGCAAGCGGCCGGCCGCCTCAGCCTCTTTGAAAAAGCGTTCCTTGGCATCGATCAGGGCAGCCCCCTCAAACTCCTGTTGCAAGGCCAGAGTCTTGACGGCAACGCTCTGGCCTGAGCGCAAGTCCCGGCCCTGGTACACCACGCCCATGGCTCCTTTGCCCAGTTCGCGCTTGAGCTGGTAACACCCCAGCTGACCTTCCGATGTCTGGCGGGGCAGCGTCTCCTGCACGGAAGAGGGTAGCGATGAGGCAGCACCCATGGATATATGGCTGACAGAAGAGTCCGCAGCCAACCCCGCCTGGGCCTGCAAGTGGGCTTTGGCATGCCGGTAGCGGGCACGCGCATCCTTGTACTGCATGTCACGGCGCAGCAGGTGTTTGAAGACTCTCTTGGCGTTCGCGTAATCCTTCAGCCGCTCGAAGTCCTTGCCAAGGTGATAGAGGTTGTCCTTGAGCGCATCGGTCGTGGGCAAAGGCCGGAACTTTGCATAAGCTGCCAGAAGGTCCCCGCGCCCGTGAAAGGCGATGCCCATCATGCGTTCAGCATCTGCCGTGTCGGGTGCAGCAACTGTCGGGGTTGAGGGGCGCTTGGGTAAAAAAGATCGACCCGCCCATATCAACGTACCGAAGAGGGCGAGCGCACTGGCCGGAGTGAGAGGTACCGCCACCGAAAACTGCTGCTGCAGCACCCACTGCGCAGCGACCAAGGCAAGCCCCACACCGAATCCAATACCCACGGCAGAAAACAGGGGTAGCAGCGGCAGGAAGCCCACCATCAGCAACACGCCTGCCGTGGCCACTGTCGCAACGTACAGGCTCCATACTGGGCTGGACAACGCGCCAGAAGCTCCTGCAGGCGCTGGGCCCAGAGCAGCCTCATACAAGGCGTTTTGCAGGCCGGGGAGCACCCCTGAAAACCACAGAGCCCCCGTCAGGGCCAGTGCGACCATGGCACATGCCCAGCCGTCCCACCGCCCTGTCTTTGGCTTTTGCTCCCTTGTCTTCCTGGCCACGTGCAATCAATACGTATTTGTGTATGAATGTAAAGGCAGCAAGTTTCGCGCCCGAGCTTCTCAACCCTTCCCAAGAGCGGAGAAAGCTGCTTTCAAGGCCAGACAGTCCACGGGGTGCACAAAACTGCCATGTGCAGCATGCCAAACCGCGCAATACGACAAATTTGTCAGCCACTTGCGTCAGGTTTCTGTGAGCGGAGAGGACAGCAAAAAAGCCCGTGACCTTGCGATCACGGGCTTCGAGCCTTGGCACAACCCGTAAGGCGGGCTGTGGACTAAAAGGTCCGATTTACTTGAGCTGAGCCTTCAGCAGCTTGCCCAGTTCGGAGGGGTTGCGTGTCACCACGAAACCGCACTCTTCCATGATGGCCAGCTTGGCGTCAGCCGTGTCAGCACCGCCGGAGATCAGCGCGCCAGCGTGACCCATGCGCTTGCCGGGAGGGGCTGTCACGCCCGCGATGAAGCCCACCACGGGCTTCTTCATGTTGGCCTTGCACCATTGGGCGGCTTCGGCTTCGTCAGGACCACCGATTTCACCGATCATGATCACAGCGTCAGTGTCTGGATCGTCGTTGAAAGCCTTCATCACATCGATGTGCTTGAGGCCGTTGATCGGGTCACCACCGATACCGACGGCGCTGGACTGGCCCAGACCTACTTCGGTCAGCATGGCCACAGCTTCGTATGTCAGCGTGCCCGAACGGGACACCACGCCGATACGGCCCTTGCGGTGGATGTGACCGGGCATGATGCCGATCTTGATTTCGTCGGGCGTGATCAGGCCAGGGCAGTTGGGGCCCAGCAGCAGGGTCTTCTTGCCGCCAGCCGCTTCCTTGGCCTTCATCTTGTTGCGCACTTCCAGCATGTCGCGCACTGGAATGCCTTCAGTAATGCAGATGGCCATGTCCAGGTCGGCTTCCACCGCTTCCCAGATGGCTGCAGCAGCACCTGCTGGAGGCACGTAGATCACGGACACGGTAGCGCCCGTTTGCTGGGCTGCTTCCTTGACGGTGGCGTAGATCGGGATGTTGAAGATCGACTCGCCCGCCTTCTTGGGGTTCACGCCCGCCACGAAGCAGTTCTTGCCGTTCGCGTATTCCTGGCACTTTTCGGTGTGGAACTGGCCAGTCTTGCCCGTGATGCCCTGGGTGATGACCTTGGTGTCTTTGTTGATGTAAATCGACATGAATGTTCTCCGGGCTTACTTGACGGCAGCAACGATCTTGGTCGCGGCTTCGGCCATGGTGTCTGCAGCGATGATGGGCAGGCCGGACTCGGCCAGCAGCTTCTTGCCCAGCTCTTCGTTCGTACCCTTCATGCGCACCACCAGAGGCACGGACAGGTTCACGGCGCGGCAGGCGGTGATCACGCCAGTGGCGATGGTGTCGCACTTCATGATGCCGCCGAAGATGTTGACCAGAATGCCCTTGACCTTGGGGTTCTTGAGCATGATCTTGAACGCTTCGGTGACCTTCTCGGCCGTAGCGCCACCGCCCACGTCCAGGAAGTTGGCTGGCTCGCCGCCGAACAGCTTGATGGTGTCCATGGTAGCCATGGCCAGACCGGCACCGTTCACCAGGCAGCCGATGTTGCCGTCCAGGCTGATGTAGGCCAGGTCAAACTTGGAAGCCTCGACTTCCGCTGGATCTTCTTCGTCCAGATCACGGAAAGCCACGATTTCGGGGTGGCGGAACAGCGCGTTGGAGTCAAAGTTGAACTTCGCGTCCAGAGCCATCAGGTTGCCCTTGGAGTCGCAGTTCAGCGGGTTGATTTCCACCAGCGACGCGTCGGTGTCCATGTAGCACTTGTAGATCTTGGCAAAGATGTCTACGGCCTGGTCGATGGAAGCGCCAGTCAGGCCGATGGCAGCAGCGACCTTCTTGCTTTGTTCGGCAGTGATGCCGACCAGGGGATCGATCATCTCGGTGACGATCTTCTCGGGAGTGGAATGGGCCACTTCCTCAATGTCCATGCCGCCTTCGCTCGAAGCGATCAGGGCGACCTTCTGCGTGGCGCGGTCGGTGACCAGCGACACATACAGTTCGTTCTTGATGTCGGCGCCGTCTTCGATGTACAGGCGGCGAACCTTCTGGCCTTCGGGGCCGGTCTGGTGCGTGACCAGTTGCATGCCCAGGATTTCGCTGGCGCGTGCTTTCACGTCATCAATGGTCTTGGCAACCTTCACGCCGCCGCCCTTGCCACGGCCACCGGCGTGGATCTGGGCCTTGACAACCCACACGGGGCCGCCGAGCTTCTGAGCGGCTTCCACGGCTTCTTGCACCGTGAATGCAGGAATGCCACGCGGAACGGGCACACCAAATTGACGCAAGATTTCCTTGCCTTGGTATTCGTGAATCTTCATGAGGTCTCTCTCAGGGAAGGGTGGTAGTTACCCGTTTGCCATGAACAAATTGTCTGGCCGCGGGCTTGGGACATGGCAACCTGCGACTGTATCATGCTGCAACGCACCATCCTTGTGAGGAACTTACGTACTTCGTAAAGCCAAGCAGGGCCAGAACACCTCGCTGAACCCCCTTTTTCGCAGGAGCACCACCATGTCCAAAGTCTTTATCGATGGCGAAGCCGGCACCACGGGCCTGCAGATCCGTGAGCGTCTGCAGGCCTTGCCTCAGATCGAAGTGGTGAGCATTGCCCCCGAACTGCGCAAAGACCCTGCCGCCAAGCGCGACCTGATTGCGGGTGTGGACCTGGTCGTGCTGTGCCTGCACGACGATGCAGCGCGCGAAACCGTGGCGATGGTGGACGACATTGAGCGCACCACCGGCCGCAAGGTGAAGGTGATTGACGCCAGCACGGCGCACCGCACGGCTGCTGGCTGGGTGTATGGCTTTCCCGAGCTGGATGCCGCGCAAACCCAGGCCGTGCGCGAGGCCACCCGCGTCTCCAACCCAGGCTGCTACGCCACGGGGGCGATTGCACTGCTGCGCCCCCTGGTAGATGCAGGCCTCATTCCTGCAGACGCAGCTTTGAGCCTGCCTTCCGTGTCCGGCTACTCGGGAGGAGGCCGCACGATGATCGAGGCCTACGAGGCAGGCACTGCAGCACCTTATGAGGCGTATGCCCTGGGCCTGGCCCACAAGCACATTCCAGAAATCCTGCGCTACACCGGCCTGACACGTCGCCCGGTGTTCATCCCAGCCGTAGGCAACTTCCGCCAGGGCATGCTGGTGCAATTGCCATTGCATCTGGACTTGCTGCCCGGCGCACCCAAAGCCAGCGACCTGCACGATGCACTGGCGAGCCACTACGCCAAGACCAATACCCCCGAGCAATGGGTCAGCGTGCTACCCCCGACGGATGACCTGAAGCTGGCTGCAGACACCCTGGCCGACACCAACAAATTGGAGCTGCGCGTGTTTGCCAACGAGCAATACCGCCAGGCGGTAGTGATTGCCCGGTTGGACAACCTGGGCAAAGGCGCCAGCGGAGCCGCCGTGCAGAACATGCGGCTGATGCTGGGCGTTTGAGGGGCAAGAGCCCGGAACGGATGAGGTGTTGATCTCCTTCGATCCCGTCCAGCCACTTCAGCCAAAGAAATCCAAGAGAGGGAAGGAGCAGCAATGCACCTTCCCTTTTTTGCATCCGCCTCTGCGTGCATCGCTGCACGGCGGCCTGACTTGATTGCTGCCTCACCTGGCTACGTGGATGCACGCTCTCGTCTGACAAAGGGCGCCACCCCTACCTCTTAACTTGAACTGGTCTGTTTTCAAGTTTTCAAGCTATCAAGAGGTACCCCATGACGCCCCCCCCCGCCCACCACCCTCCACGCCCTGCTGGCAGCCACGGAGAGGGAGGCCTGCCCCAGCCCACCAGCGGGCGAGAGAACTCGGGTCTGATGTACTTCTTTATCGGTGCTGCGGCACTGGCGCTGCTCATTGTGCTGGGCTTCAACACCTTGGGGCCGGAAGGGGCTGCACGGTCAGGCATCGGGGATGGCCCGGCCACGTCGCCAGCAGGGGCCACCACGGGTGGCCCCGACCCCGGAGCGACCCGAAGCGAGATGGGCATACCGGACGGCAAGGCAGCCGGGGGTGCTGCAAACCGTAGCACGGGGCAACCCCATTCAGGTGCCGCCACTCCACCCGCCCCGCAAGCCGCAGATACGCCCGCAGCGCCGGGCCGAGAAAGCCTGGGAGCGCCTTTGGGCGGATCGCCCCAAAGCCGCCCTGGCATGCCTCAAGGCTCCCCCCAAGGCACGAGCGGAAAGCCATCGACAGGTGGCACGAGCATCCCACACGGTGTGTCACCGGACGCACCACAGGCATTGCCTGCGATTCCGCCCGCGTCCCGCTAGGCATTCAGATCTGCGTCCCCCTCGGGGCGGTGCCCCTTGAGCACGCGCTGCACCACATCGCCCGCAAACCCTCGGGCCATCAGGAAGCGCATTTGCCGGGCCTTTTCCTGCGCATCGGCGGGCAGTTCGCCAAACCGGCGCTGCCAAAGTGCATAGGCCCGCTCAAACTCCGAGCTTTGCAGGGTCACCAGGGCCTGGTGCACCAGCTCGGGCGCAAGGCCTTTGGCCTGCAATTCCTGGCGGATGCGGGCCGAACCCAGGCGACTGGCACGGCGGTACAGAGTGGACTCGACCACACGGGTTTCGCTGATGAAGTCCTTTGACTGCAAATCGTCCAGCACCGCCTCCAGATCGTCCCCCTCTTCCACATGCCGCTGCAGCTTGCGCCGCAGTTCATCGCGCGAATGCTCGCGCTGGCTCAGCAAGCGCAACGCACGGCCTTTGAGGGATAACGTGGCAAAACCCATTTTGCTATGCTTTTGGTAGCTACTTACGCTTGATGGACGTGCGCTAGATGGCATTCAGCCCTGAAGCTTTACGGCGACAGGGCTGTGTTATGGCTTGGGCCTCGCTGGCTGTTGCTTCCTGCGTGGGCAGCAGCGCAAGTCAACGCAATCGCAAGCGATTCCCGCACCTTGTTTTTGCGAACCTGCGGTGCCGCTCGGCTTACGCCTCGCTGGCCGCTGCCTCCTGCGTCGGCAGCAGCGGAATCGCAAGCGATTCCCGCACCTTGTTTTCAATCTCTATGGCGAGGTCGGGGTTTTCGCGCAGGAATTCGCGGGCGTTGTCGCGGCCTTGGCCGATTTTTTCGCCGTTGTAGGCGTACCAGGCACCGCTCTTTTCGATGATCTTCGCGTTCACGCCCATGTCGATGATTTCACCCTCGCGGCTGATGCCTTCGCCGAACAGGATGTCGAACTCGGCGGTCTTGAAGGGTGGGCTCACCTTGTTCTTCACCACTTTCACCTTGGTTTCGTTGCCAATGGCGTCGTCACCCTTCTTGATGGTGCCGGTGCGGCGGATATCGAGGCGCACGGAAGCGTAGAACTTGAGCGCGTTACCGCCCGTGGTGGTTTCTGGGCTGCCGAACATCACACCGATCTTCATGCGGATCTGGTTGATGAAGATGACCATGCAGTTGGTCTTCTTGATGGTGGCAGTGAGCTTGCGCAGCGCCTGGCTCATCAGGCGGGCCTGCAGGCCGGGCAGGGCGTCGCCCATTTCGCCTTCGATTTCGGCCTTGGGGGTCAGGGCGGCCACCGAGTCCACCACGATCAGGTCCACGGCGCCCGAGCGCACGAGGCTGTCTACGATCTCCAGCGCTTGTTCACCAGTGTCGGGCTGGCTGATGAGCAGGTCAGGCACATGCACGCCCAGCTTTTGCGCGTACTGGATGTCCAGTGCGTGTTCAGCATCCACAAAGGCGCAGGTGCCGCCTTGCTTTTGCATCTGGGAAATGACTTGCAGCGTGAGCGTGGTCTTGCCCGACGATTCAGGGCCGTAGATCTCGATCACGCGGCCACGGGGCAGGCCGCCTACGCCCAGCGCAATGTCCAGGCCCAGCGAGCCGGTGGACACCACCTGGATGTCTTCAATGGCCTCGCCTTCACCCAGGCGCATGATGGTGCCCTTGCCGAACTGCTTTTCAATCTGGGCCAGCGCTGCAGCCAGGGCCTTGGCTTTTTCACTGTTGGCGGCGAGAGCGGGGTTGTTGGCTTTGACGTCCATGGATGACTCCTGAATAAATCGATGACCTGTGAAATGGCTTGCAATCTCTGCAGCATCTGCCGCCTCTGCGGAGAGGCTGTTATTAAAAACAGTACTGGCTGCTTGACCAGTAATGTAGATGGCCATGCAGACCAAGTAAACAGTTTTTTAGTCAGTTTGCCTTACCATTTGTGCACCCCAGTTTTCCGCCCGCACAGGTGCTGAAACTCCATGAAAAATCCCGCCCCTCCTGCACTTGCACCTTCGGACGATGCCTGGCGCCAGACCCACCTGGGCAGGCTGCTGGGGCACGCCATGCGGCGCTTTGATGCGCGGGTGCTGCAGCTCATGGCGCGCAGCGTGGATGTGCCTCTGGCCCTGTCCAACCTGGCCGCGCGTGACCAGGTCAGTGCCGCGCACATCCACCTGACGCGGCACCTGGCGCTGGGTGGAGACCGGTTGACGGACCTGGCGCAGCGCGCAGGCATGACCAAGCAGTCCATGGCGCAACTGGTGGACCAATGTGAGGCGTGGGGATTGGTGACGCGGGAGGCAGACCCGCACGATGCGCGCGCGCGGCGGGTGCGGTTCACCCCTACGGGGCTGGCGTGGCTGCAGGGCTTTCGTGAAGCCGTTGCGCAGGCAGAGGCGGAGTTTCGCGCCGAGGTGGGCGATGAGGTGGCCACCGTGGTGGCCATCGGGCTGGAGGCTTATGCCAGCGGGGGAGAGTGAGGACCCGGTCAACGCGCCTGCAAAGACAGGGTCAGCAGGCCCGTTCGTTCCAACAGGCAAGTCGAGTTGCCAACGCAACCTCAAAGGCCGGGCGGTTAACGGCCCCCAGCCTTTGAGGTAGCTGCTTCGGCGGGGCCGTATCCCGTATATCAGTGGGCGCTGGCAGCGGCCCCCTTGCCGGCCACCTGGCTCACTTCGCCGCCCAGGCGGCGCACTTCGGCCACAAACTCGGGGCCGCTGCGCAGGCGGCGGTACTCGGCCAGGCGGGCTTCGTAGGTGGGGTCTGCGTCGGGGGTGCGATCGCTGTAGTTGGCTTGGCCCAGGCCAGCGCGGTTCCACAGGTTCAGGTCGGCTTGCACTTCGGCGCGGCTCAGTGCGGGGCCTTGGGCCACGGGCTCGTCACCACCCCATTGTTCGTTGATGGGAGTGGCAGATGCAGCACCAGCAAATGTGGCAGCGGCCAGGGTGGCAATGGCGATCAGGGTCTTGGCGTTGGTCATGGCAGTTCTTCCTTTGGAGTGAGATGTGCAGGGCGTGATTGCTTGCTGCATGGGAAGAAGTTTCTGCTTTTGCGCCTCTGGCGTATGTGCGTAAACGCACAGGTTTTGCGAGCTGCCAGGGACTCCAGGTCTACCCTTCGCGCCCGCCCCTACGCAGCCCTATGCCCAATGCTGCGAAGGGTGCCGCACATGCAGCACCTGCAGCGGCTGCGAACGCCCGCGCACCTGCACCTCTTCAGGCGTGCCCAGGGCATCGGCCACTCCGGCCCAGCGGGCTGATTCGAGCGACAGCACCAGCCGCGCACCCACCACCTTGGAATGGTCTTGCAGGCGGCTGGCCGTGTTCACCACCTCGCCCACGGCGCTGAAGGTGGTGGTGTCCTCGTAGCCCACCTGCCCCAGCGCCACGCGGCCAGCGTGCAGGCCCATGCCAAAGTCCAGCGGCTGGCCGAACTGGTCGCGGAAGGTTTCGCCCCACGCTTCCATGCGCTGCTCGATCAGCGCAGCCGCCTGCAGTGCCTGATGGCACGCGGTAGGCAGGTCGCACTGCAGACCGAAGATGGCCATCACGCTGTCGCCGATGAACTGGTTGGCCAGGCCCCCGCGTTCCTGCACGGCCGCCCCCACCCGCGCAAAGTACTGGTCCAGCACCCAGGCCAGGTCATGCGGCCATTGGCGCTCGGCCAGACCGGACCAGCGCCGCAAGTCCACAAACAGAATGGCCACCTGCCGCTCCTGTCCCATGCGCACCGGCAACTGGGGCTGGGCGGGCTGGAACAGGGGCGTGACCTGAATATCTCCGAGAGGCCGCAACTGGCAGGCCAGCCGTACCCCCGGCGGGGCCTGCACGCGGGCCAGCGTGGCGCGCTCATCGGCCCCCGGCTCTGGCAGATGCGCGGCAGGCCCCTGCACCCGCACCCGGCAGGTGGAGCAGCGTGCCCGCCCACCGCACAGCGAAAGGTGCTCAATGCCATGCGCCCGGCTGGCCTCCAGTACCGAATGGCCGCGTGGCACCTGCACCGTGCGGTCGGGGTAGCGCAGCTGGATGGGGCTGCCTGCACGCTGGCGTTGCCACTTTTGCCAGGCCCAGCGCACACCCAGCAGCGCGGCCAGCGCCACCAGCCAGCCCCAGCGCAGCGCGTCTTCCAGCGCATCGGCCACCGCCAGTTGTTGCGGGGTGCGCCGCACGGCAGGCAAGGGCGGCAGGCTGGATGCAGCACCCAATGCTGCGTTCCACGCCACCTCGCGGGCCATGGACAAGAGCCCCAGCAGGGCCAGCACCGGCAGCAATACCGCCGCCGTCAACAGCAGGGGTTGCCAGCGTTGCCAGCCAGGGGCACGCCCCCGCAGGGCCAGGTGCAGGCCCAGGCAACCATGCCACCAGGCCCCTGTCAGCAGCAACATCAGGGGCACCAGGTTCTCGGGCCGGGCCAGCGCCTGCACCATGCGTGCGTAGGGGGGCGATGCACCCAGGGTTTCATAAGTCCAGCGGGTGCCCACAAAATGCGCTGCCAGCAACACCGGCAGGCTCAGGCCCAGCAGCAGGCGCAACGCCTCCACCCAGGGCATGCGCAGGCTGCGGCGCTGCCACAAGGCCACGCATGCCAGCAGCCAATGTGTGAGCAGCGCGCCGTACAGCACCACGGTGCCCGGCACCGAATGCCACAACGCCGCCCAGCCGCGCAGCCCAGCCTCTGCCACGCCCAGCGACACCAGCCCCAGCGCATGGTTGCTCAGGTGCAGGGCCACATAGCACCACAGCACCAGGCCGCTGACCCAGCGCAGTGAGCGCTGTGAAGGCAGAAGCGGGCGGGTGGCAAAAAAGGACATGGGGATGAGGGTGTTGAACCAAAAGACAGTAGGCCGGCTGAGGCGACAGGCTCTCAGAACCTGTTCAAGATCTTTTTGGGGTCGCACAAGTGTCATGCCGGGATGGGCTGCTAGGCGCAGCGCGCGGCCAATAGCCCGTGCTATTGGCAAGCGGTGCAACAACGCAGACCGCCCCTGGTCGGGCACCCGGCAAAGCCACTTGCCCGCAGGGTTGGAGTGAAATCGGGCCAATGAACTGGAGCTTTGACGCCCCGGCTGCTTACATGGGCACGAGCCCATGCGGCGCATCCGAGGCATCCACTCATCCCGATTGCACTCCAATGCGATCCCCAAAAAGATCTTGAACAGGTTCTCAGAACAACCCTTGTGAGCATAATCCGCCCACCCGGCACCACGGCCGGGCGCCCTCGAGAACTCTCTGCCCGAACCACCGCGCCATGCGCCTCTGCGGTCTCGGGCGGCGAGGTT
Organism: Acidovorax sp. DW039; assembly: GCF_037101375.1. Lineage (NCBI taxonomy): Bacteria > Pseudomonadati > Pseudomonadota > Betaproteobacteria > Burkholderiales > Comamonadaceae > Acidovorax > Acidovorax sp. DW039. The sequence goes on from NZ_AP029019.1 coordinate 4,818,540, forward strand.
CCTTGGGGCCTTCGTATGGCTTTTGGTTCCACAGCCCATGAACGCACCCACACCCCACCGATCCAGTCTGGCCCTGCGCCGCATTGCGCTGTTTGAAGGCCTGGGCGACGCCTGCCTGGACCGGATCGCCGCAGAGTGCGACTGGCGCCATGTGGATGCCCGCACCCCCCTGTTCACCCGTGCGTCTGAAGGGGGCGAGGTGTACTTTCTGTGCTCGGGCCGCGTGCGCATCACCACCTATTCGGCCACCGGGCGGGAGGTAACTTTTCGCGACAGCGAGGCAGGCGAGCACTTTGGCGACCTGTCGGCCATTGACGGGCAGCCCCGCTCTGCCGATGTGGTCACGCTGGAGCCTTCGGTGCTGGCCAGCCTGTCAGCCCCGGCCTTCATGGCCATGCTGGAGCGCGAGCCCCTGGTCGCCACCCGCATGATGCGCAACCTCACGGCCCTGGTGCGCCGCCTGACGGAGCGTGTGATCGAGCTGAGCACCCTGGGCGTGCAAACCCGCCTGCATGCCGAGCTGCTGCGCCTGGCGCACACCGCAGGCGTGCAGGGCGACAACACGGCCCGCATCGACCCGGCCCCCGCCCACGCCGCACTGGCCAGCAAGATCAGCACCAACCGTGAACAGGTCACCCGCGAAATCAGCGCCCTGACCAAGCGCGGGCTGCTGCGCAAGGAGGGGCTGCACACGCTGGTGGTGACGGACGTGCAGGCCCTGGCCAATCTGGTGGCAGAGGTGCGTGGCGACTGAAATCCATCGCTCCATCGCCACACCCCATGTCAAACAACCCACTATCACTTTGATAGCTGCCTGCGCTTGATTTACAAGCGCCAGAAGGCTTTTTTTCCTTATCCCAAATACCCCTCGGGCTTGCCCACGGCGGGCGCGGGCGCTGGGGCACCGGGCTCTGCACAGCGCAGCAGCCACTGCCTGAAGCACTGCAGCGCATGCAGCTGGGTGCGTCCCTCGGGGTAGCAAAACCAGTAGCCCACATCGCCCTGGTAACCGCCTGCCTGGGCCAGTGGTGCCAACGGCTCGCGCACCAGGCCTGAGGTGATCTCGTCCTGCACCAGGCAACGCGGCACCAGCGCCAGCCCCATGCCCGCCATCACGGCACGAATCATGGTCTGGAACTGGTCAAACTGCGGCCCGGCCAGCGGGTCGATGGCGCCCTCCACACCGTGCGTCTCGCTCCAGCGCAGCCACGCCTCCGGCACCGTCACATGCCGCAGCAAGGTATAGCGCGCCACATCGCGCGGGGTGTGGATGGGCCAATCCGCCACCTTGGCGCGCGGCGCAATCAGGGCCACATCCTTGCCCGTAAGGTAGTGGGCATGCGCCCCCGGCCAATGGCCGTCGCCAAACAGGATGGAGCAGTCCAGCTCAGGCCGCTCAAAGTCATAGCTGTGCACATAGGGCACAAAGTGCAGAGTGACCTGGGGATGCAGCTGCTGGAACTGCGGCAGGCGCGGAATCAGCCACTTCGCCGCAAAAGTAGGCAGGCTGGACAGGTGCAGCGCGCCCCCTCCGTCGTCGCTGGTGATCAGCTCCAGCGTGGCGGCCTCCAGCTGGGCCAGCACGCCCCGCACCGCCTTCTCGTACCGCTCGCCTGCAGGGGTGAGCGCCAGGCGCTTGCGGCTGCGCTCAAACAGGGGCACGCCCACCCACGCCTCCAGTTCTTTGACCTGTTTGCTCACCGCACTCTGGGTAAGGTGCAGCGCCTCGGCAGCGCGCGACACTCCCCCAAAACGGGTGACGGTGGAGAACGCCCGCAGCAGGTGCAAGGGCGGGGACAGGCGGCGCAAAGAGGACATCGGCAGGTTCTCAAATTATTCCATATTGGAATGTTATCAGGCACATCCGTTGCTTGGTAGGTGGCACCCAATCCATTAATCTCTGAATACCTCAAAGGAAAACAAGCCATGCAACGCCGTCATCTGCTTTCTGCCCTGGCCGCTACAACTGTCGCTCCTGGAATATCCTGGGGCCAGGAATCCAAACCTTTGCGCGTCCTCATCCCCTTCCCGCCGGGGGGCGCGACCGACATCACTGCCCGCAGCCTGCAAGAGCCGCTGGCCCGCATCCTCAAGCAGCCCGTGGTGCTGGAAAACCGCGGTGGCGCGGGTGGCTCCATTGGCATGGCCGAGGTGGCGCGCGCCCCGGCAGACGGCCTCACCATCGGCGTGGCCACCCTGTCCACGCACGGCGTCAACCCTGCCGTCTACAGCAAGCTGCCCTACCACCCCACCAAAGACTTTGTCGGCGTGACCGAGATCGTGAAGGCACCGGGCGTCATCGTCATCAACCCTTCGGTGCTACCCGTCAAGGACTTTGGCGAACTCGTCAAATACCTCAAGGCCAAGCCGGGCCAGGTCTCTTACGCCACCCCTGGCAATGGCACCATCGGCCACATGTGGGGCGAGCTGTTCAAGAGCAGCACGGGCACCTCCATGGTGCACATCCCCTACCGTGGTGCAGGCCCCGCCATCAACGACGTGCTCGCAGGGCAGGTCGCGGTCTACTTTGACCAGGTGGCCTCCTCACTGCCCCACATCAAGTCGGGCAAACTCAAGGCCATGGCCGTGTCGTGGCCCGGCCGACTGGACGTGCTGCCCGACGTACCCACCTATGCAGAGCTGGGCTACAAGCAGGCCAACGAGCCCTCATGGTTTGGCCTGGTGGCCCCGGCGGGCACGCCTGCTGCCGCGGTAGACCGCATCCAGCACGCCGTGGCCCAGGCCTTGAAAGAGCCCGCCGTGGCAGAACGCCTGGCCGCGCAGGGCCTGTACCCTTCGGGCACCACTTCCAAGGAATTCACGGCGCAGATCGCCCGCGAGATCGACAAGATGAAACGCGTGGCGGACTTTGCCAAGGTGAAGCTGGACTGACGCCACCCCGCGTTAGCCCCATTCACCTCCGCGGCCACAAGCCGGCATACTGGGCGCAGTGTTCCTGCTCCCGTGCCGGTCCGGGCGGCCAGGCCAGCCGCCCCCACCCACTGAGCCTTGCCTATGCATGCAGCCTTGAAACTGATCCACCATCGATTCCAGCAATCCCAGCCCGGCGCGCCGGGCAGCCCCGGGCGTGCCACTGCAACGCCCGAACCCGTCGCCATGGTCACCGCCGTGCCTGGCAGCACCCCACTCGTCTACGACTCGCCCCACAGCGGCACCCATTACCCCGCAGACTTCCGCTCCGCCTGCAGCCTGCCCACGCTGCGCCGCGCTGAAGACACGCACGTTGAAAAAATCTACGCCTTCGCCCCAGCTTTGGGCGTGGCCTGGGTGGAAGCCCACTTCCCCCGCATCTACCTGGACGCCAACCGCGACACCCTGGAGCTGGACACCACCCTGCTCGACGCCCCCTGGCCCGACCCCGTGGCCACAGACCCCAAGGTGCTGAACAAAGTACGCCTGGGCAAGGGCCTGATCTGGAAATTCACCGACGAAGGCGAGGCCATCTACAACCGCCTGCTGACTGTGGACGAGGTGCGCGCCCGCATCGACCGCTGCTGGCGCCCCTACCACGCCGCCGTGGCCCAGGCCATTGACGCCGCCCACGCCCGCCACGGCTACAGCATCCACATCAACTGCCACTCCATGCCCGCCATCTCGGCAAGCCACGCCACCGATTTTCCGGGCCTGGTGCACGCCGACTTTGTGGTGGGCGACCGCGACGGCACCACCGCCAGCCCCGCCCTGTCAGCCCTGGTGTGCGAACATCTGCGCGCCTGCGGCTACAGCGTGGAATACAACCACCCCTACAAAGGCGTGGAACTGGTGCGCCGCTACAGCGCCCCAGCCCAGCACCGCCACAGCATCCAGTTGGAGATCAACCGCAAGCTGTACATGGACGAAAGCACGCTGGCAGAGAACCCTGAAGGCATGGCACGGCTGCAGGGGGATTTGAAGGCGTTGACGGAGAAGTTGCTGGGGACGGATCCGCGCGGGATGTAACGCGCAGGGGGCCCTTGGGGGCTTATACCTGCAGCGTCACTCCAGGTAACGCCAAGTCGCGACCACTCAGTCAGGCATGACTTCAAAGACGATGAACTGATTGGCCTGGGTATTGGCCGTGAAGTTGTTGTCTGCCGCCAGCACAATGGTGCGGTGCCCATTGGGCAGGGTTTTGCCCCAGGTGATGGCCTCAATGTTGTCGAGCTTTACCCCTTGGTAGTCGATAGGCATTTCCAGCAGCAGCTTGCGGGTCATGGGCGTGTAAGCCGCAGTGCCTGAGAGGCTGGCCATGCTGGCTACGTTGGTGGTGCCATCGTTGAATTCTGTGAGCACCAGGCGGATGGTGTTGCCGATACCTGAAGCAAAGGCGCGCTCCACGGCGATAAACCGCTGGTTGCCAATCGCCAGGAAGTCCGAGAGTCCATTGTCCGGGCCGAAGGGTGCTCCAGCGGGTGCATCCACCGGAATCTTCGGCAACTGGTACGCGTACTGCGCCTTGGCCGTGCCTGTTGCCGGGTCCAGCGCCGTCACCCGCACGACGCTACCGGCCTGCAAGGTGGTGATGGGGCCGTCTTGAATCAGCGCATCTTCATTGGCCACAAAGACGGTGCCATTGGGAGCCACAGTCAACGCCTCAAACAGCTTGTTGCTGCGCCCACCTGTCGTGGTGTTGTCCACGTAGTTGTAGATCACAGGCATCTTGAACTCGCGAACAAACTTGCCCGAGGTGGTCATCTCCCGCACGAACGGCTGGAACAGGGTGGAAGCTGTCGTGCCCCAATTGCCCTCGGACGACCAGTACAGGTTGCCATTGGGGGCCTGGCGGATGGCTTCCGGGTCAACCGTGCGTGCATTTGCCGGGAAAGAAGAGCCATCCTCTCTCTGCATATAGGTCTGGCGGTTGATCTTGACGTTGACGGGACCAACATCGGAGTAGTCAATGCTCAGGTTGTAAAAGCGCGGCGTGCCACGCTCACCTCCCCGGTCATCAGAGATAGCCCAATAGCTGCCATCCGTGGCCCGGTCCAGCCCGGAGATACCGCCAAATTCCACTCCCTCGAACAGGGTGCCTGTGGGAATGGACGCTGTGCCGATCAGCTTGAGAGAGGCGACGCGGGACTCGTTGCCGTCGTTGGCATCGTCACCGCCGCCGCAGGCGACCAGCACGGACACAACGGCTGCGATTGTGGAAATAACGGCCCATCGGCCCCCAAAGAAATTGCGTGAAGAGCCCATGCCAAGTGTCTCTGTGCGTTAATGAACAAGGCACCGGAGTGTGGGTGGGCAGTGCGTCAACCATGTGACATGTACCCGTCAAGAAGGGCGGTTGCGGTGAGGGCCTGCGAACTTCAAGCCATCGCCTGAGGACCTCGGCATCGTCCTAGAATCCATAGAAAACAATGCCGTTGCAGCCCCTACGCCCCGTCGGCGGCGCTGCCCCAGACACCCCCCAGGAGACCTTTCATGCGCATCCTTATCGCCGAAGACGACCAAGTGCTGGCCGATGGCCTGCTGCGCACGCTGCGGGCCTCGGGGGCGGTGGTGGACCATGTGGCCAGTGGCAGCGAGGCGGATGCCGCGCTGATGACCAACAACGAGTTTGACCTGTTGATCCTGGACCTGGGTCTGCCCAAGCTGCATGGGCTGGAGGTGCTCAAGAAGCTGCGCAGCCGGGGCTCGGCGTTGCCGGTGCTGATCCTCACGGCGGCCGACAGCGTGGAGGAGCGCGTGAAGGGGCTGGACTACGGCGCAGACGACTACATGGCCAAGCCCTTCAGTCTGCAGGAGCTGGAGGCGCGGGTGCGCGCCCTCACACGCCGGGGCATGGGCGGGGCCAGCAGTGCCATCAAGCACGGGCCGCTGGTGTACGACCAGGCGGGGCGGGTGGCAACGATTGACGGCAAGATGGTGGAGCTGTCGGCCCGCGAACTGGGCCTGCTGGAGGTGCTGCTGCAGCGCGCAGGCCGCCTGGTGAGCAAGGAGCAGCTGGTGGAGCGCCTGTGCGAGTGGGGCGAAGAGGTGAGCAACAACGCGATTGAGGTCTACATCCACCGCCTGCGCAAGAAGATTGAAAAGGGCCCGATCCGCATTGCGACGGTGCGCGGGCTGGGCTATTGCCTGGAAAAGATTCCGGGCTAGCCGTATCCATTCGCGGCGCGTCCACTATGAAAATAATAGCTGCCTGCGCTTATCCTATAAGCGCTAGAGCATTTTTTCATTGTGAATCGGGGGCGCGATGAAGATTTTCCAGCGCGAGCAGCGCTCCCTGTTCGGCGAGATTCTGGACTGGATGCTGACGCCGCTGCTGCTGCTGTGGCCGGTGAGCCTGGCGCTGACCTGGCTGGTGGCACAGGGCCTGGCCAACAAGCCGTTTGACCGCGCGCTGGAGTACAACGCCCATGCCCTGGCGCAACTGGTCAGCGTACAAAAAACGGGCGACAAGAACGAGGTGCAGTTCAACCTGCCCCAGCCTGCCAGCGAGATCTTGCGGGCGGACGACTCGGACATCGTTTACTACCAGGTGATGGGGCCGGGGGGCGAGTTTTTGTCGGGTGAGCGGGAGCTGCCCGAGCCCCCGGCCGATGAAACGCCCGCAGCCGGTGAGGTGCGCCTGCGTGATGGCGAGCTGCGCGGGGTGGAAATCCGCGTGGCTTACATCTGGGTGCGGCTGCCGCTGCAGGGCGGCCCGCTGGCACTGGTGCAGGTGGCCGAGACGCGCGAAAAGCGCAGCGTGCTGGCCACCGAAATCATCAAGGGCGTGATGCTGCCGCAGTTCGTCATCTTGCCGCTGGCGGTGCTGCTGGTGTGGCTGGCGCTGGCGCGGGGCATCCAGCCGCTGAACCAGCTGGAGCAGCGCATCCGCGCCCGCAGCCCCGATGACCTCTCGCCGCTGGACGACCACGCCGTGCCGCTGGAGGTGGCTCCGCTGGTGTCCTCCGTCAACGACCTGCTCACGCGGCTGAACGAGTCGCTGGCCACGCAAAAGCGCTTTCTGGCCGATGCGGCGCACCAGCTCAAGACGCCGCTGGCGGGCCTGCGCATGCAGGCCGACCTGGCGCAGCGCGAGGGCACGAGCACCGAGGAACTCAAGCGCTCGCTGCAGCAGATTGGCCGCTCCAGCATCCGCGCCACCCACACCGTCAACCAGCTGCTGGCGCTGGCGCGGGCCGAGGGCAGCGGCGTGGGCATTGCGCGCCAGGCGTGCGATCTGGCCGAGCTGACGATCGAGGTGGTGCGCGATTCGGTGCCCCGCGCCATGGACAAGCACATCGACCTGGGCTACGACGGGGCCGAGCCCGGCAGCCGCGGGGTGTGGGTGGATGGCAACCCCACGCTGCTCAAGGAACTGGTGCGCAACCTGGTGGACAACGCGATCAACTACACGCCATCCACCCCCGACAAGCCCGGCGTGGTGACGGCCCGCGTGCTGGCCGACACCTTTGGCCATGTGCTGATGCTGCAGGTGGAAGACTCCGGCCCCGGCGTGCCCGAGGCCGAGCGCGAGCTGATCTTCCAGCCCTTCTACCGGGCCCTGGGCAGCGAGGCAGACGGCTCAGGCCTGGGCCTGCCCATCGTGATGGAAATTGCCGCCAAGCACCACGCCGAGGTGCTACTGGAAGACGCCCACCCCGGCCAGACACCGCCCGGAGCACGGTTCAGCGTGCGGTTTCCGGCGCGTGCGGATGAGGCGGGCTGAAGGGCCAAGACCGAGCCCCGGCGGGTGCGTCCAGCCGATCTTTCGACGTTGCACGCCGCTGGCTGCTGTGGCGTGAACCGTTTGCAAGGGTTGGACCGGTGGAGCCTTCAGATGCAAGCAGTCCGCATCAAGACCCGCCTGACGGAGTGACCTTGCGAATGCCCATGATGGCCATGAACAGATAGCCGTTATCGGTGGGCGCGCGGTACACCCCCTGGGCGTGCAACACATAGGCGGCCACGCCCGCCTGCTCCCAGCCGTCCACCACATCGGCCTTCCACTGCGGCACCACCAGCGGGGCAAAACCGTTGTCCAGCCCGTACTGCCGCACTGCGCTGATGCGGCCCACCACCTGCGGATGCAGGCTGAAATTGGCCCACGACCAGCGCCAGGTGCCGCTGGTTTTGGAGATGGAGCCAATGAACTCCACATCAGCCACCACTGCGGGCACGCCGCCGTTCGAGAAGGTGAGGGTGCCGCTGCCCTGGTCGTAATCCCAGCGCTCGTGGGCAGAGAGGCCATAGTCGGCCGTCAGCCGGGCCTGGCTCTCGGCCAGCATGCCGTGGCACGCGGCCACGGTGTCTATCCAGGCATTGCGGGTGCGCTCGTCCATCGCCTGCACGCTGGCAGCGCGGGCATCGTCATAGCAGTGCTGGCACACCAGGCGGATGTCTGCCTGCCCCTCGTTCTTCTCGTTCCACTCGCCTTGCTGTTGAAAGACTTGCTCACACGCAGCACACCAGGCATCGGGGCAGGGCTCCTCGGCAGTGGGCGGGTTGCAGAACCAGGTCTGCACCGGTTGCTGCAGCAGGTGGGCGCACAGATAGGCCCCACCAGCGGAGCCATGGGTGGCGCATTCCAGTGAAGCAGGTGCAGAGGGGGTGGGAGAGGGATGGGTCATGGAGCTAAAGCCAAAGCCGCCCGCAGGGGCCGGTGTCTGGTTCGCATTGTGACCGACCCTCCTTTCCCAGGCACTGGCGATTGCTATTTATTTGATAGCTTGTAGCGCTTTATTCACAAGCGCAAGAAGCATTTTTTCTCTGAGAGCGGCGAACACAACCCAGCGAAGCGGCCTTAAAGGTGAAACAGTGTCAACTGCCGCCTTGTCCGTGAATCAGCCGATGACCCGCTGTGGAAGCGCATAAAGCCAGAGGCGCCCGTGCAGGGTCACCCTCACAGCAAGGGCGCAAGCTGCCCCATCTGCCCGGTTTCGTACCGCCCGATGGCGTCGGCCAGTTGCGCACGCGTATTCATGATGAAGGGACCATGGGAAACGACAGGTTCATGGATCGCCGCCCCCTCCAGGTAAAGCACCCGCGCCCGTGATGCCACGGTGAGATGCAACTTGCCCGAGCCCCGCACCGCGGCGGCCTGCCCGGGCTCCAGCAAGGTGGCGGCTCCGGGTGTAGCCACCCGCACATGGCCTGACCGGGCATACACCAGACCCCGCTGTGGGGGCCGCACTTCCAGCTCCAGCTGCGAGTGCAGGTCTACATCCAGCAGGGTGAAGGGCTCTACTGGCTGCAGGCTGGAGGCCTGACCACCATGCGTGCCCACCACCACGCGCACGCTGTTGCCCTCGTCGTCGCTCCATACGGGGACCTGCGCTGCGTCCAGCCACAGGGTCTGGGGGGCGCTCAGCTTGTGCGCGCTGCTGAGGTTCACAAAGAACTGCACGCCGAGCAACTCACGCCCCGATACGGCGGGGGCTTCCTGGTGCAGCACACCACGGCCTGCCTGGGTCCAGACGATGCCACCGGGCCCCACCTGCACGTCATGGCCCAACGAGTCCACCGAGCGCAGGCCGGTGGCCGAGTCTTCCCACACGTAGGTGACCGCCGAAAATCCGGCATGGGGGTGGGGTGGAAAGGGGCGGCCGCTGACGCGAAAGTCGTCCAGCATGACCAGGGGCGAGGTGGATTCGCCCATGGCGTGCAATGGCAGGCTGTTCACGCTGAACAGCGGGCTGGAATGGACGCGCCCATGCAGCGGCGCGGAGATCTGCAAGGCCATGGAATACCTCGGGGCAGCCATCTGCGATGAACGCAATCAGGCTGCAGGGCTTGCCAACGCAGCAATGTGCTGGCGGGCCACTTCCAGCGCACGGGCACGCGCTTCCGGCCCCATGGCCAGGCCCTCGGCGCGCACCACCGTGATGTCCTGAATGCCCAGAAAGCCGAAGAACGCGCGCAGATGGGCCTCCTGGTGGTCCATGGAGGCCAGGGGAGAACCTTCGCTGAACACGCCACCGCGCGACGAAGCAACGATGATCTTTTTGCCGCCACACAGGCCCACAGGGCCCTGCTCGCCATAGCGGAAGGTTTTGCCTGCCACGGCCAGACGGTCGAGCCACGCCTTGAGCTGCGAAGGCACGCCAAAGTTGTACATGGGTGCGCCCACCACCACTGTGTCTGCGGCCAGGAAGCTATCCAGCGCACGCTGGCTTGCAGCGATGTCGGCCTCGGCACCTGCCGGGGCAGGTGCGCCCTGGGCCGCAGCCAGGTGCTGCTGCGTGAGGTGCCCCAACGGCGCGCTGGCCAGATCCAGGTCGGGCTGGCCGTCTTGCAGGGTGGCAACGATGTGGGCGGTGAGGGTACGGCTCACCGAGTCCGCGTTCAGGATGCTTGAGTCCACATGCAGCAGTTTCATGGTGTTTTCTCCAGGTTGATTGGGGCCGAAGCGGCCTACAGGCTGAAGATAGGGTGCGCCGTAAAATCTGCGTAGCCTATATTTTTCGATGCCAACCATCCAAGGAGCCGATAGATGCTGGATGCCGTCACGCTGGATCAGTTACGCACCTTCATCGCAGCGGCGGATTGCGGCAGCTTCTCTGCGGCAGGGCGTCGGCTGGGGCGCGCGCAGTCTGTGGTGAGCCAGACATTGGCCAACCTGGAAAACCAGTTGGGTGTGCAGCTGTTTGACCGGTCCACTCGCCGGCCACAGCTCACTGCCATAGGGCGCGAATTGCTGGCCGATGCGCGGCAGGTGGCCAGTGACATGGACCGCTTCAAGGCACGGGCCAAAGGCATGGCGGGTGGGCTGGAGCCCGAGCTGACCGTGGTGACCCATGTCTTTTTGCCCACGTCTGTGCTCACCCAGGCCGTGGCTGCTTTTCAGGGGCAGTTTCCGCGCACGCCCTTGCGCCTGTCGGTGGAGGGCATGGGGGCAGTCATGGAGCCGGTGCTGGAAGGCACCTGCTCTTTCGGGGTGCGAGCCCCCCTGTTCACAGACCAGCCCGAGCTGACCAGCGAACACCTGATGAGCGTGCCCTACCTGATGGTGGCCGCGCCCACGCATCCGCTGGCCCAGTGGGGCCGACCTGTGCCGCAGCATGTGTTGCGCCAGCATGTGCAGCTGGTGCTGAGCGACCGCTCTCGCTTGACCAGCACCATGGACATGGGCGTGGTCTCGCCCAAGACATGGCGCCTGTCGGACCTGGGCGCCAAGCATGCTTTTCTGAAAGCCGGGCTGGGTTGGGGCGGCATGCCCCAGCACATGGTGCAGGCCGATCTGGATCAGGGCTCACTGGTGGCGCTGGAGTTTGAAGAGGGGCGGGCCAACGTGAGCATGGCGCTGGCGGCCATCCACCGCACCGATATGCCCCCCGGCCCTGCGGGCCGCTGGCTGCTGGAAGAACTCAAGCGCGTGGCCGCGCAGGAGGCCGCCGGGGCCTGAACTGTAATCCCCTGCCAGCGGCTGTGCGCCAGCGCGTCATTGCGGCAAGGGCGGGTACACCAGCTCGGGCACCTGGCGGGTTTGGGCAGCGTTGTGCAGCATGTCCGCCAAGGCATCGGGTGAGACCTCGGGAATCTGGAAACCGGGGGGCAGGTTCAGCGGAATGGCCCCCGACTGAATGCCTGTATGCCAACCGCTGTGCTGGATGACGGCCGAGAGCGTGAGCATGCCGACATAAATGCCCTCAGGCGCTAGTTCACCGTGCAGGGAATACAGGTAGTTGCGCGCCCCCGCCAATGCAGGCCCCGGGCCGCTCATGAAAGGCAGACCCACTGCGGCAGAGCCCCCCAACCCCACAAGGATGGAGCCCTGCTGCCTTGCACGCATGCCGGGCAGCACTGCCCCCACGGCCACCACCAGGCCGTAGAGGAACAGTTCGACCTTGTCCCTGACGGCCTCCACACTGACCGTGGCGGCAGGCACAAAGACTTCGGGCGCATTCGGTCCGTAGTAGATCGTATCGACCGCGCCCCAGTCACTCTGGATGGCTGCCAGCGCATTAGCTACCGCCTGCGGGTCACGCAGATCGGCTGTGTAGGCCTGGGCGGCGATGCCCTCTGCGGCCAGCTGCTCCGCGAGGGCTTGCAAGGGCTCCATGCGCCGTGCCACCAGGGCCACGGCATAGCCTTCTTTACCGTACTTGCGGGCCAGGCCGCGTCCCAGGCCGGGGCCTGCACCCAGAATGGCGATGCATTTCTTGGTCATGTCGAGTCGTTCTCAAAAAGTTGCGGGAAGTGCGCATGCCCCGGCGGCTGGAGCACCAGCCCTGCAGCTCACTGTCAAAAGCCAGCCCAGTTGTGCAGAGACTTTGCGCGCAGGTCTGCATTCCAGCACCGCAGCAAGTATTTTTGAAGCCGATATTTCTCGATGGATTTCATCGATTCAGCAGATAGATAAGCCTTTTTCAGCGCTACCAATCCCCGCTGTGGGCAGCGGAAAGACTTATGACGCAGGCAGCGTCAGGGACAGAGCGTCAGGAGGCACAGAGGTCAGGGGTCGAGATGCGCCACCAGGCGGTTGCGCCCCTGGGCCTTGGCGGCGTAGAGCGCGCGGTCGGCGCACTCCAGGGTGTGCTCCAGCGGCTCCCCGGCGCGGTGGCAGGCCAGGCCTGCGGAGACGGTGACGGCCAGCGGCTCGGGGCTGCGCGAGTCGTGCACCTGCATGGCCTCTACCGCGCGGCGCACACGCTCGAGCAGGGCGCAGGCTTCTTCGGCGGGGGTATCGCACAGCATCAGCACAAACTCCTCGCCACCCCAGCGCGCCAGCAGATCGGTTTCGCGCACGCTGTAGCGCACGGTGTTGGCAAAAGCCTGCAGCACCCGGTCGCCCACGGCGTGCCCATGGGTGTCGTTGACGACCTTGAAGTGGTCAATGTCCAGCTGGGCAATGAGCAGGGGGTGGCCTGTGCGCTGGCTGCGCCGCTGCTCCTGGTGCATGCGCTCGAGCATGGCGCGGCGGTTGAGCAGGCCGGTGAGGTCGTCGTGCGTGGCCAGTTCGCGGATCTGCTCCAGCGCCCGCGCCAGCTCGGCCTTTTGCCTGCGCAGGTGTTCACGGGTGCTCTGCACGCGAGTGGTCAGGAAAGTGCTGCTGAGCAGCACCACCACCACCATGCCCACATAGGCCCCGGCCACCACGGGCGGATAGCCGGGCTCGTCGCGCCAGGCCACAGCCACCGAGGCGGTGCCAAACACCACCAGGCCATACAGCAGGATGCCCAGCATCTGCCGCGTGGTGAGGCCGAAAATGCCGAACATGAGGATGATGGCCAGGATGGGTAAAGTCACCCCACGGGCTGGCCCCGCAATCACAAAGGCCACGGCGCAGCAGGCAATGGAGTACAGAATTTGCGGCAGGGTGAGGGAAGGGTCTTTGAAGCGGCGCGACCAGCCGCTGCGGATGGCCACATAGACCAGGATGAGGCCGATGACCGAGCACACCGTCCACACCCGCACATGGCCTGCATCGGTAAGCCCGGCAGCCGCTACGGCGTTCATCACCACCAGGCAGCACACCATCAACAAGGCCGCCAGCCCCGCCATGGCCAGACGGATGCGCTGGCGCTTGTCGGTGGTCAGCACCCAGTCTGTCCATCGCCGCCAGTACGCGCCCAGATCCAAGTTGGCTCCCTGCTATGTGTAATGAACAGCTGCGCGTGGGTGCGCCTCTGTGCAGGGCCTGGAGCCAACGGGGTTGCCGCCGGATCAGGGGGCCTGCGAAGGGCCGGAGCGCGGGTATTGCTGTCGTTTACAAATTCTACGGTGCAGGGCCCGAAGGGCAAGCAGGGATTGCGCGGACGGGATGTAAGCGGAGTAAAGGAAAGAAGCCGACCCTCCGGGTCCTCAACACCCGCTCAAAGGCGGCCGCTAGACCAGTGTCAGGGCCGCCAGCGCAGCCAGGGGGGCGGTCTCTGCCCGCAGCACGCGGCTGCCCAGGGTGGTGGGTGCAAAGCCGTGCTGCACGGCCAGGGCCTCTTCAGCGGCGCTCAAACCGCCTTCGGGGCCCGACAGGAACCACACGGGCGTATCGCCCAGCGCCACCTCCTGCAGGGGGCGTGTGCCGTCGCGCAGGGACAGCAGCAGGTGCAGGGCTTCAGCGCTGCCGCCGGGCGCGGCCGAGTGAGCGCGCACCCACCCAGCCAGATCGACCGCATCGTGCACCACGGGCACGCGGTTGCGCCCGCACTGCTCGCAGGCAGCCACGGCCACGGCCTGCCAGTGGGCGAGCTTTTTGTCGGCCCGTTCGCCCTTGAGCTTGAGCACGCTGCGCTCGGCCATCAGCGGGGTGATGCTGGCCACGCCCAGCTCGGTGGCTTTTTCAATGAGCCAGTCCATGCGCTCGTTGGCGGTGATGCCCGCCAGCAGGTGGATGGCGCGGGGTGCTTCGCGCTCGACGGCGTGGTGCGTGCCGACCTGCACGCGCACGTCGCTGCGGCCCATGCGCAAGACGGTGGCCTCGAACTCTCCACCAGGGCCCTCTGCCCCGCCGTGAAACAGCGTGATGCCGTCGCCCGGCTGCAGGCGCAGCACCTGCACATGGCGCGCCGCGCCGGGGGGCAGGTCGATTTCAGCACCGGGGGCCAGGTCAACAGGGCAGTGGAAGCGGGGCATCTACTATTACTTTCATAGCTGCCACCGCTTGATTCATAAGCGCTGGAGGCCAATTTGACTCAAATTCGAACTCTCGGACCTGCGGAGGCTACATGCGGCCGTAAGCAAACCCCGTGATGGGCGTGGTGCCTTCGATCTCGTCCACCAGTTGCAGCAGCGGGCCCAGCTGGCGGTAGCGGTTGGCGGTGGAGCGGATGTAGTGCAAAAAGCGCGGCGCATCGGCCAGGTACTTGGGCTTGCCGTCGCGCAGGGTGAGGCGGGCAAAGATGCCAGCCACCTTGAGGTGGCGCTGCAGGCCCATCCATTCCACCGCACGGTAGAACTCGCCAAAGTCTGCCCCCCAGCCGCTGGCGCTGTTCGCGCCCAGCAGCCCGGCCTTGCGGGCCTTCTCCCAGTAACGCACGGTCACATCAATGACAAATTCTTCTTCCCAGCTGATGAACGCATCGCGCAGCAGGCTGGCGATGTCATAGGTGATGGGGCCGTAGACGGCGTCCTGGAAGTCGAGCACCCCCAGAGCGTTGGATGAACCAGCCCCCGAGCCGCCGCCGGGCCGCCCCAAGGCGGCGAGCGCCCCCTCGGGGGGCAGCGAACCACGCGCAGCGGGGAGCGTGGGGGCCATCAAATTGCGGGTCATAAAGTCGCGGTGCACGAACACGCTGGGCACGGCCAGGTTGTGCGCCACGATCAGATTGAAGGCGTTGTCCAGCGTGGCCTGCTGCTTGGCCGTCAGCGTCACGCCCCGGTGGCGGGCCAGGTACCAGTCTGGGAACAGCGACAGCTCCCGGCGCAGCAAGGCTTCGTCGTACACGGGCAGCACGCCGGGGCGAGAAGCCTTTTGCCACTGCAGCAGCACGTCGGTAGCCTGCTGGTACCACGCCAGTGCGGCCTGGGGGTTTTCGGGCTGCAGCAGCTCGATCAGGGTTTGCTTGCCCAAGTCAGACAGCAGCATGAAGCCACCCGCTTCGTCCCACGCCAGGATGTGCGGCACGTTCAGCCCGGCCTCGGCCATCAGGGCCTGCACCTGCACGAAGGGGCGGCAGTTTTCCTTGTCGGGCGGGGCGTCCATGACGATGCAGCTGGCGCCCGAGGCGGTGTCGATGCGCAGGTAGCGGCGAAAGCTCGCGTCGGCTGACGCTGGCCGCAGCGTGCCGGGCAGCAACTGGTGGCTGGCCACCAGCGGGGCGAGCCAGGCCTCAAAAGCCTGCTGGCGGGCGGGGTCGGCCCAGGTCACCTGGCTGGGCATGGCAACGCTGGCTGCACTGGATGGAACTGCAGACGAATCGGCAGATGAAGGGGAAAAGAAGGAGGAGGGGTGGCTCATGGATAATCGGATTTTACAAACCCGTTCCCGTGCCGCCCCGTCGGCGTGGGCTGCTCCATCCGCCCTCGTCCCAACGCCCCACGTGCCACGTCGCCAGCCCATCACCGTGCAGACACCTTCCCCCCGGACCCGGCCCGCAGTGGCATCCGCCTCGTCGCGCGTGCACCGGCCTGCGCCCAAGGCCCTGGCGTACTGCGTTGCGCTGGCCTGGTGCGGTCTGCCGCTGGTATCGCTGGCACAGGATGCCCCGCCCGCTGCACCGGAAACGCCGATGACGCTGCGCACGTCCCCGCAGCTGCAGGAAACCATTCCGGAGTCGGTGCGCAACCAGTTGCCCGTGTTTGTGCGGGGCGACCGCATCACCGGCCAGACGGATCTGAACGCCACCATTGAGGGCAATGCAGAGTTGCGCCGCGGTGACACGGTCATCCGTGCGGACCGGCTGGAGTACATCGCGCCGGACGACCTGGCCAAGGCCCGGGACAACGTGCGCATCAACCGTGCAGGCAACACCTATGAGGGCTCCGCGCTCGACCTGAAGGTGGAGGCGTTCGAAGGCTTCTTTACGGACGCACGCTACCGCTTTCTGGCCACCCAGGCCCATGGCGAAGCCAACCGCATCGACTTCATCGACCGCGACCGCGCCACGGTGCACAGCGCCACCTACACCACCTGCCAGCGCGAAAACGAAGACAGCTGGCGCCCCGCCTGGATTTTGCGAGCCGACGCCATCCACATCGACAACAAGGAAGAAGTGGGCTCCGCCGAAGGGGCGGTGCTGGAGTTTCAGGGTGTGCCCATCCTGCCCATTCCGCACATCACTTTTCCCCTGTCGGACAAGCGCAAATCCGGTCTGTTGCCGCCCACGGTGGCCCTGGACAGCCGCGACGGGCTCTCCTATATCCAGCCCTATTACTGGAACATCGCCCCCAACCGGGATGCCACGCTGCGCTCTGCTGTCATGGCCAAACGGGGGGCGAACCTGGGGGGGGAATTCCGCTATCTGGAGCCCACCTATTACGGGGAAATCAGCGGCGACTACATGCCTTCAGACCGCCTGCGTGAGCGTGACCGGTGGAGCGTGACAGCCAAGCACCAGGGCACGATTGACTCCAGCATCGGTGGGCTGGGACTGAACCTGAACCTCAACCGGGTGAGCGACGACAACTACTGGCGTGATTTCGGGCGCGCATCGGTGCAGCTGCGCCAGCGCCTACTGCCCAACGATGCATCGCTGAGCTGGGGGTCGGGCGACTACTCGGCGCAGATCCGTGCCTTGAAGTGGCAAACGCTGCAGGACGTGAGTGCCCCCATCGTGCCGCCTTATGACCGCATGCCGCAGCTGAACTGGCGCTACACGCCCTCAGCCCTGCCAGGCGGGTTGGACGCCAGCGTGGAGCTGGACACCACGCGCTTTGAGGCAGCCCGGGCTCTGACGGGTCAGCCCAACGCAGACCGCTCCTACGCCCTCGCCCAGATCAGCAGGCCTTTTCTCTCGCCAGGGGGCTTTGTCACCCCCAAGCTGCAACTGCACGCAACGCAGTACCAGTTTGACGGCGCGCTGTCCAACGGGTCCCGCTCCGCCAGCCGCACCGTGCCCACATTCAGTGTGGACAGTGGCCTGGTCTTTGAACGCGATGCATCCTTGCTGGGTCGCTCGTTCACGCAGACGCTGGAGCCGCGTGCCTTCTACACCTACACGCCGTTCCGCAACCAGAGCGCGCTGCCGGTGTATGACACCGCCGCCACGGACTTCAACTTTGCCACGGCGTTTACCGAGAACCCCTACGTAGGCAACGACCGCATCGCAGACAACAACCTGCTGACGCTGGGGGTGACCACCCGGCTGCTGGACCCGAACACGGGCGCAGAG
The DNA here is from genome assembly GCF_037101375.1 of Acidovorax sp. DW039. Classification (NCBI taxonomy): domain Bacteria; kingdom Pseudomonadati; phylum Pseudomonadota; class Betaproteobacteria; order Burkholderiales; family Comamonadaceae; genus Acidovorax; species Acidovorax sp. DW039. The sequence continues at coordinate 4,836,236 of NZ_AP029019.1, forward strand.
AGCGTGCGACTGGGCATTGCCCAACGGGTGCGGTTCTCTGACCAGAACGTGACCCTGCCCGGCGCAACACCGGTGAGTGAACGCCTGTCGGACGTGCTGCTGGGTGCCGGGCTCAACTGGACGCAGCAGTGGGCTTTTGACTCCACCGTGCAGTACAACCCCAAGACGGGCCGCTCCATCCGCTCCACCATGAGCGCCCGCTACAGCCCCGGCAACTACCGCACCATCAGTGCCGCCTATCGCCTGCAGCGCGGCACGAGTGAGCAGATCGACGTGGGCTGGCAATGGCCGCTGAACGACCTGTGGGGCGACAAGGGCCAGGACCTGGGGCCTGGGCGCGGCCTGGGCGGCGGCCGCTGGTACAGCGTGGCGCGCCTGAACTACAGCATCCAGGACCGCAAGATGGTGGACACGGTGATCGGACTGGAATACGACAGCTGCTGCTGGATTGGCCGTGTGGTGCTTGAACGCCTGCAAAACAGCACCTCCACCTCCAATACCCGGCTGCTGTTCCAGATTGAATTCGTGGGCTTCTCCCGCCTGAGCCTGGGCTCCAGCCCTCTTGAAACCTTCAAGCGGCTGGTGCCGCGCTACCAATACCTGCGCGAACAGGTGGGAGCGCCCAGCCGTTTCAGCAACTACGACTAAACCGACACTGCCATGAACCACCGCGTGATGACATGGGCCCTGACAGCCAGCCTGGCCTGCCTGGTCTCCCAAGGCGCTGCAGCCCAAGGGCTGCGCCCCGCAGGCAATGCCAGCCAGGGCCTGGCGCGCCAGCCCGCCGCCAACACAGGCGCCGCCCCGGCGCTGAGCCTGCCCACGCCCTCAGCGGCAGACAAAGGCCCGCGCTCTGCCGACTACATCGTGGCCATCGTCAACTCCGAGCCCGTGACCAACCATGAGGTGAGTTCGCGGGTCGCCCGGATCGAGCAGCAGCTGGCCCAGCAGGGCGGCAGTACGCCTGCTCCGCCCCGTGAAGTGATTGCCCGCGAAGTGCTGGAGCGACTGATTCTGGAAAAGGCCCAGCTCCAGCTGGCGCGGGAGATGTCGCTCAAGGTGGACGACTACTCCGTCAACCAGGCAGAAGCGAGCGTGGCCCAGCAAAACGGCCTGACGGTGGACGAGTTGCAGCGCCGCCTGGTGCGCGAAGGTCTCAGCCGCGACCGCTTCCGTGAAGAGCTGCGCAACCAGTTGCTGCTTCAACGCGTGCGTGAACGCGAAGTGGACTCCAAGGTGCGGGTCACCGATCTGGACATTGACCAGTTCATCCGCGAACAGCAAGCCAACCCCGAGGGCGTGGAGATCAACCTCGCCCACGTGCTGGTGCGCGTGCCCGAAAACGCCAGCCCCGAAGTCGTGGCCGAACGCCAGGCCCGCGCCCAGCAAGCGGCAGACAAGGTACGTGCCGGTGAAGAGTTTGCCAAAGTGGCGCGTGAGTACTCTGATGCAGCGGAAGGCGCACGCGACGGCGGCCTGCTGGGTCTGCGCCCCACCGACCGCTACCCCGAGCTGTTCGTCACCTCCACCCAGTCGCTGCCCGTGGGTGGCATCGTGGGCCCCATCCGCTCTCCAGCAGGGTTTCACATCCTGAAGGTGGTGGAACGCACGTCCGCAGGCTCTGGCATGGTGGTGACACAGACCAACGCCCGCCACATCCTGCTGCGCACCGGCCCCCAGCTTTCTGAAGCCGCCGCCGCAGCTCGCCTGAACGACTACCGCCGCCGCATCCAGGTAGGGCAGGCAGAATTTGCCAGCCTGGCACGCGAACATTCGCAGGACGGCAGCGCCAAGCAAGGCGGCGACTTGGGATGGGCCAACCCTGGCCGCTATGTGCCCGAATTTGAGCAGGTACTGAACACCCTGCGCCCCGGCGAAATCAGCGAACCCGTGGTCACACGGTTTGGCGTGCACCTGATCCAGCTGGTAGACCGGCGTGAGGCCAAGCTGAACCAGCGCGAACAGCGCGACATGATGCGTGACGCCGTGCGCGAGAAAAAGCTGGATGAAGCCTACGCCACCTGGGCGCAGGAACTGCGTGGCCGTGCTTACGTGGAATATCGCGAGCCCCCCCAATGAAGGGCATGAAGCACATTCCCCGCAAGCGTTTCGGACAGCACTTTCTGTCGGACCAGGGAATCATTGACGGCATCGTCCATGAAATTGCGCCCCAGCCCGGTGACCCCATGGTGGAAATTGGTCCGGGCTTGGCTGCCCTGACGCAGCCGCTGGTAGAACGCCTGGGCCGTCTCACCGTCATCGAGCTGGACCGGGACCTGGCGGCGCGGCTGCGCGCCCACGGGCAACTCGACGTGATCGAGTCCGATGTGCTGAAGGTGGATTTCACCGCCCTGGCCGAAACCTTCCGCAGCAAGCTGAACAGGCCTGACTTGCGCCTGCGCGTGGTGGGCAATCTGCCCTACAACATATCCACGCCCATCCTGTTCCATCTGCTGGAGCATGTGCAGTCCATTCAGGATCAGCACTTCATGCTGCAAAAGGAAGTGATCGACCGCATGGTGGCAGCCCCCGCCACAGGCGACTACGGTCGCCTGTCGGTCATGCTGCAATGGCGCTACGCCATGGAAAACGTGCTGTTCGTGCCCCCAGAAAGCTTTGACCCACCACCCCGGGTGGACAGCGCCGTGGTGCGGATGGTGCCTTACGCCGAGCCTGCTGCGGTGTCGGTGCCGCTGCTGGAAGAGCTGGTGCAGGTGGCCTTCAGCCAGCGCCGCAAGCTGCTGCGCCACACCCTGGGCCGCTGGCTGGAGGAGCGCCAGTTCGCTGGTGCATTCGACACCCAGCGTCGTGCAGAAGAAGTGCCCGTGGCTGAGTACGTGGCGCTGGCGCAGGCTTGCTCTTGAATTGATAGCTGCCAGCGCTTGATGGGCAAGCGCAAAGTGCTATTTTGATTATGGATGCTATGGTGTCGCGCAAGCAGCTTCAGTGCCGTATTTCGCCGCTGCCCTGGTAGGCAAGCAGAGCCCCCATCAGCGACACCGCGCAATGGCCGCTCTCTTTCCCGAGTTGCGCAGCAGTTCGGGAGAAGAGGCGGGAAGGCGCAAAGCGCCTCAGGGAGCTATACCGGATTCAAGCTGCCGAAAGCCAGTATCCCGCATTGAAAGGGCTGCTCATGCGCAGCGCCAGTGGGGACACATCGACCAGCTTGTCGGTGGGCATTTTTTCTTCGGGCTCTGCCGCAATCTCGATCCGCTGGACTTTCGGTGCTTCATTAGCCTCATTCGCCCGTTCTGCCTGGCTGTTGGATGCAGAACGGGCTACAGAAAAGAATAGAAACAGCGGAAGGGAATCTTCCGGTCGCTCCAGTAGTCCGCCGCATCGCGGAAGATGTCGAGCAGTTGCTCGCGTGCTTCCTTGTCGAACTTAGCCGTGGCGGGAATCTGCTCCAGCACCACGATAAAGCCGGGCTGCGGGCCCGACTTGTGCAGTGGATCTGTCATGCAGTCGTACAACGCATCAAAGTTCTTGCCAAAGTGGGCAGGAAATGTGAATTGCGCAGCAATCAGGTCCAGCACATCCTGCTTGGACTGCGCGTGGGCCAGATTGGCATACAGAAAATGGTGACCCATCGAACTGGCCGCCTCTTGCAGATCCTGCACACGGAAGGCACGGATGGACTGCACGATATTGGGACGGACGCCGCGCAACGGCGTATCCAGGTCTTTACGAAGTGGCGTCTGCATCTCCGCTACTCTTTCTTAATAAAGTCCACAAACTTCTGGCATTCCGCAAGCCGGGCATGCACCTTGCGGGTGGGAGGATTCAAAAAGTCACGCCATGTGCCACCATGACATGGCAGGCACATACCGCTATGGGGGAGTTCACTCGACGATCTCGCGGAAACTGGCGTAGTGGTCGCTGGTGTAGTAGCAAGCATCCGGGGTTCGGGGCTGTAAGCCACCGCATACGATGCGACGCGCCCCCCGGTTGCTGGCCCCCGGCGTTCTGACGGTGTACTCGCGGTAATAGCCACGCTTTTGTGCTGGCAGGATCCGCTCGCGGTTGCCGAAAACAGTACCGTCCTTCTCGTAAGGGAACGGCCCACCTTCACGGATGAGCACATAGGTTGCTCGCCCCTGAGCGGGCAGATCGGCCAACGCTATGGAAGGAAGCGAACTTACGGCAGACGGAGCTTGGCGGGCATGACCCACCCCCGGAGCCAACACAAACGCAACACCCAAAGTACCCCAGACAACAACTCTGCGAACTTGGGCGGCTAAAGCCTTCAGCATCAACGACACCTTTCAGAAACCACGGGTTAACCCGAAAATTTCGAGGCTGTAGTGTGACGTAATACCCCCCAAAAAGCAAGCGCCTGCCCAAATAATGGGCAGGCGCTTGCAATGAAAAAGTACAAAAATCAGCCCTGTTACGGGCTGTTAACGCATTAACGGGATGCGTTGGCGTCAGCTACCGTCAAAGCCGTCATGTTCACGATGCGGCGCACGGTGGTGCTGGCAGTGAGGATATGCACAGGCTGTGCTGCGCCCAGCAGCACGGGGCCGATGGCGATATTGCCGCCTGCCGCTGTCTTGAGCAGGTTGTAGGAGATATTGGCTGCGTCGATATTGGGCAGCACCAAGAGGTTGGCGTCACCGATCAGGTCGCTGTGGGGCATGAGGGCTGCCCGGGCCTTGCTGTCCAGCGCCACGTCACCGTGCATTTCGCCGTCCACTTCCAGCCACGGGGCTTGCACCCGCAGCAACTCCAGTGTCTGGCGCATCTTGATGGCGCTGGGCTGGTTGCTGGAGCCAAAGTTGGAATGGGACAGCAGCGCAGCGCGGGGCTTGATGCCAAATCGCATCATTTCCTCGGCCGCCATCACGGTGATTTCCGCCAGTTGTTCGGCGGTGGGGTCGTAGTTGACGTGCGTATCGACCAGGAACACCTGGCGATCGGGCAGCAAAAGCCCGTTCATGCACGCAAATGTGGTCACACCAGCGCGCTTGCCAATCACCTGGTCAATATAGTTCAGGTGCAGATTGGTGTGGCCCCAGGTGCCGGCAATCAGGCCGTCTACCTCGCCCTTGTGCAGCAGCATGGCTCCGATGAGTGCCAGGCGGCGACGCATCTCGATCTTGGCGATGGGCACCGTCACGCCCTTGCGCTCGGTCATGCGATGGTAGGTCTGCCAGAAGTCGCGGTAGCGGTGGTCGTTCTCCACATTGACCACGTCGTAGTCGCGCCCTTCCTGCAGGCGCAAGCCGAACTTCTCGATACGCTGGGCAATGATGGCGGGGCGACCGATGAGCGTGGGCCGCGCTATCTTCTCATCCACCACGATCTGCGCCGCACGCAGCACGCGTTCTTCCTCACCCTCGGCGTAGGCCACGCGCTTCTTGGTAGCGGTCTTTGCGGCCGTGAAGATGGGCTTCATCATCGTGCCCGAGGCGTAGACAAAGCTCTGCAGCTGCTCGCGGTAGGCATCCATGTCGGCGATGGGGCGCAGCGCCACGCCACTGTCTGCAGCCGCTTGTGCCACAGCGGGGGCAATCATCATCATCAGCCGGGGGTCGAACGGCTTGGGGATGAGGTACTCCGGCCCAAAGGCCAGTTGTTCGCCCACATAGGCGGCAGCAACGACTTCGCTTTGCTCGGCCTGCGCCAGCTCGGCAATGGCGTGCACTGCGGCAATTTCCATCTCCAGGGTGATGGTGGTGGCACCGCTATCGAGAGCCCCGCGGAAGATGTAGGGGAAGCACAGGACGTTGTTGACCTGGTTGGGGTAGTCGGTACGACCCGTGGCGATGATGGCGTCATCGCGCACCGCCTTCACGTCTTCGGGCTGGATTTCGGGATTGGGGTTGGCCAAGGCGAAGATCAGAGGGCGGTCAGCCATGCGCTTGACCATGTCCTGCTTGAGCACACCACCCGCCGACAGGCCCAGGAACACGTCGGCACCTTCGATCACTTGGCTCAGGGTGCGCAGGTCGGTCTTCTGGGCAAACTGGATCTTGTCCTCGTCCATCAGCTCAGTGCGGCCTTCATAGACCACGCCAGCCAGGTCGGTGACCCAGATGTTTTCGCGGCGGATGCCCAGCTTGACCAGCAAACCCAGGCAGGCCAGCGCGGCAGCGCCTGCGCCCGACGTCACCAGCTTCACATCCTCAGGCTTCTTGCCCGCCACCTTCAGGCCGTTGAGAATGGCGGCGCCCACCACGATGGCCGTACCGTGCTGGTCATCGTGGAAGACCGGAATCTTCATGCGTTCGCGCAGCTTGCGCTCGATGTAGAAGCAGTCGGGGGCCTTGATGTCTTCGAGGTTGATGCCGCCGAAGGTGGGCTCCAGGCTGGCAATGATCTCTACCAGCTTTTCAGGGTCCTTTTCGTTGATTTCGATGTCAAACACATCGATGCCCGAGAACTTCTTGAACAGGACGCCCTTGCCCTCCATCACAGGCTTGCCAGCCAGGGGGCCGATGTCTCCCAGGCCCAGCACGGCCGTGCCGTTGGTCACCACGCCCACCAGGTTACCCCGGCTGGTGTAGCGGAAAGCGGCGTTGGGGTCCTTGACGATTTCTTCGCAGGGCGCTGCCACACCGGGGGAATAGGCCAAGGCCAGATCGTGCTGGTTGACCATCTGCTTAGTGGCCGCAATGGCGACCTTGCCGGGCTTGGGAAACTCGTGGTATTCGAGCGCAGCGCGGCGCAGCTGGGCACGCTTGTCTGGGTTGTTGTTCTGGGCCGTGGTGTTCTCGGGCATGCAGTGTCTCCAGCGTGAGAGGTAGCGAAAAGATCGCCGGGGCAAGGCCCGGCCAAGGCTGTCAGCTTTGTAAGGGTCTGCGATTGTAGGCGTCGTTACGTAAAAACCCTAGTAAGCGTATCTGCTTACAGGGAAAGACAGGGCCCGCATTGTGCTCCTGCCCAGTCCTTGTCTTACACCCGAGTCAATGCATAAAAGCTATGGCTCGGCGCAAGCAACGCATAGGCCCGTCCACCAGCCTGCGGGGCAGGGCGCAAAAAAACGGCCCCACGGGGCCGTTCATCAGGCATCAGGCACTACAGCACCGCTCAGCGGCTGCTGGGGAAGCTGAACACCGCGCCTTCGCGCACACCGGCCGAGGGCCAGCGCTGGGTGATGGTCTTGCGCTTGGTGTAGAAGCGCACGGCATCAGGCCCGTAGGCGTGCAGGTCGCCAAACAGACTGCGCTTCCAGCCGCCGAACGAGTGGTAGGCCACGGGCACGGGCAGTGGCACGTTCACGCCCACCATGCCAACCTGGATGTGGTCGGTGAAGTAGCGGGCGGCCTCACCGTCGCGCGTGAAGATGCAGGTGCCGTTGCCGTATTCATGGTCGTCAATGAGCTTCATGGCTTCTTGCAGATTCTTCACCCGCACCACGCCCAGCACGGGGCCGAAGATTTCTTCCTGGTAGATCTTCATGCCGGGCTTGACGTTGTCAAACAGGCAAGCGCCCAGGAAGTAGCCTTCCTCATGGCCCTGCACCTTCACCGTACGGCCGTCCACCACCAGCGTGGCGCCTTCGGCCACACCGCTGTCCACATAGGCCTTCACCTTCTCGAAGTGCTGTTTGGTCACCAGCGGGCCCATGTCGTTGCTGTTGTCAGTGCCTGGGCCGACCTTCATCTTGGCGATTTCAGCCTTGAGGCCTGCAATCACGGCCTCGGCAGTGTCATCGCCCACGGCCACCACCAGCGGAATGGCCATGCAGCGCTCGCCGCACGAGCCGTAGGCTGCACCCATCAGCGCGCTCACTGCGTTGCCGATATCGGCATCGGGCATGACGATGGCGTGGTTCTTGGCGCCGCCCAGGGCCTGCACGCGCTTGCCGTGCTTGCAGCCTTCGGCGTAGATGTACTCGGCAATAGGCGTGGAGCCCACGAAGCTCACAGCCTTGACGCGCGGGTCTTGCAGCAGCGTGTCCACCGCCAGCTTGTCGCCGTTGACCACGTTGAGCACGCCGGGCGGCAAGCCCGCTTCCAGCGCCAGCTGGGCAATGAACAAGGCGCTGGTGGGGTCGCGCTCCGACGGCTTGAGCACAAAGGTGTTGCCGCAGGCCACGGCCATGGGCCACATCCACAGCGGCACCATGGCCGGGAAGTTGAACGGGGTGATGCCCGCCGTCACGCCCAGCGCCTGGAACTCGCTCCAGCTGTCGATACCAGGGCCCACGTTGCGGCTGTGCTCGCCCTTGAGCAGCTCGGGGGCGTAGCTGGCGTATTCCACGTTCTCGATACCGCGCTGCAGCTCGCCGTGCGCATCGGCCAGCACCTTGCCGTGTTCGGCGGTGATCAGGGCGGCGATCTTGTCGGCGTTTTCTTCGAGCAGCACCTTCAGTTTGCTCATCACCCGCGCGCGCTTGAGCGGCGGCGTGTTGCGCCAGGCAGGGAAGGCGGCCTCGGCCGAGGCGATGGCGGCTTCGACCGTGGCCTTGCTGGCCAGCGCCACGCTGGTGGTCGATTGGCCGGTGGCGGGGTTGAACACCGGTTGCGTGCGCTCGGTGTCGGCAACGATCTTGCCGTCAATCAGGTGGCCAATGGTGTGGGTGACGTTCTTGTCGTGGTTCATGGTGATCTCAAGTAAAAAGTGCTTCTAGCGCTTATTCAATAAGCGCTAGAAGCTATCAAAATCATAGTATTCAGGCGGCAACGGCTTGCTCTTGCAATGTGGGCAGAACATGGGCCAGCGCGCGGTCGATGAACTCCTGCTTTTCGCCCACCGGGGCAAAGTAGTGCAGCACCTCGCGCGCGGCGTCCAGCCCTTTGAGGCGGGCCAGCAGCCAGGTCACGAGGTATTGCGACGACAGGCAGCCACCCGCCGTGGCCACATTGCCTCGCGCGGTAAAGGCGCGCGGCACGACGTCCACGCCAGACTCCACCACCCACGGTTTGCTGGTGAGGTCGGTGCAGGCGGGCGTGCCGCCCAGCAAGCCCAGGCGGCCCAGCAGAAAGGTGCCGGAGCACTGTGCCGCGAGCAACTGGCGCTCGGGGTTGAGCACGCGCAACTGCTCCATCAGCGCGGGGGTGTTGGCCACCTCGCGCGTCTTCATGCCGCTGCCCACCAGCACCGCGTCGGCCTGAGCCAGCTGGCTCAGGTCTTCGTGCGCGTCAATGGTGAGGCCGTTCATGGACGTGACACGCGGCGTGGGGCTGGCGATGCGCACCTGCCAGTCTTTATCGCCCAGCAGCGCAATGCGGCTGAGCATGCCGAACGCGACCAGCGAATCGAGGTCGTTGAAGGCGTCGAAGGTAAGGATGGAAATACGCATGAGCGGGCCGCGTCGGTGGCTGAAAGAGACTCAGGCAGACACTCAGGCCGTTTCGTGCAGCGCGTCGCCGACTGCACTGACCAGGCGATCAATCTCGGCCTCGGTGCTGATGAAAGGAGGCGCAAGCTGGATGGTGTCGCCACCGTAGCGCACGTAAAAGCCCTTGTCCCAGCACTTCATCGCGATCTCGTAGGGGCGCTTGGCAGGCTCGCCGGGCACAGCGGCAATGGTGATGCCAGCAGCCAGCCCGTAGTTGCGAATGTCGGCCACATGCTTGGCTCCCTTGAGGCCGTGCACCGCATTTTCAAAGTACGGGGCCAGCGCCTTCACGCGGGCGGGCATGGCTTCTTTTTGCAGGATGTCGAGCACCGCATTGCCCGCCGCGCAGGCCACGGGGTGGGCCGAGTAGGTGTAGCCGTGTGGAAACTCCAGCATGTACTCGGGCCCGCCTGCAGCCATGAAGGTGTCGTAAATCTCCTTGGATGCGATCACGCCACCCAGGGGCTGTGCGCCGTTGGTCACCTGCTTGGCAAAGTTCAGGATGTCAGGCGTCACGCCAAAGGCTTCGGCACCGGTCCACGCACCGCAGCGGCCAAAGCCGGTGATGACCTCATCAAAAATCAGCAGGATGTTGTTCTGCGTGCAGATCTCGCGGATGCGCTCGAGGTAACCCTTGGGCGGAATCACCACACCGGCAGAACCCGAGAAGGGCTCGACGATCACGGCGGCGATGTTGCTCGCATCGTGCAGGGCAATCACATCGAGCAGGCGGTCGGCCAGCGCGCGGCCACCGTCCTCGGCCATGCCCTTCTGGAAGGTGCCTGCAGGGGGTTGGGTGTGGGGAATGTGGTCAGCCTCCACGCCCTGGCCGAACAGCTTGCGGTTGCCCACAATGCCGCCCACCGAGATGCCGCCGTAGTTCACGCCGTGGTAGCCCTTTTCGCGGCCGATCAGGCGCGTCTTGGTGCCCTGGCCCTTGGCACGCCAGTAGGCACGGGCCATCTTGAGCGAGGTGTCGGCCGACTCGGAGCCCGAACCGGTGAAGAACACATAGTCCAGACCCGCAGGGGTCAGGTCCTTGAGCTTGTTGGCCAGCTCGAACGAGGCAGGGTGGCCGAACTGGAAGGCCGGTGCGTAGTCCAGCGTGGCTGCGGCCCGGCCAATGGCTTCGGCCACATCCTTGCGGCCATGGCCCAGGCCCGCGCACCACAGGCCCGAGAGGCCGTCAAAAATCTTGCGCCCTTCGGCATCGGTGTAATAGGCCCCCTGGCCGCTCACGATCATGCGGGGCTTGGCCTTGAAGTTGCGGTTGCCGGTGAAAGGCATCCAGTGGGCTTCGAGCCACGCGGCGTCGGTGCGCACGGCGGCTGCAGGGGTGGGGTCAATGACGGCGAAGCTCATGGCTTTCTCCTGGCAATAAAAACGATCGACACAGCGAACACGAAGCGCCATTGTTGGGGGCGGTGTTAATCTCTCAAATGAAGCAATATCCATGTTTACTTGAGGATTTATGCAAGTAAAACCCCCTGCCACACTGCCTGTGGCCGCCACCGCAAAACACCGCGCCGTTCTGGGCCAGCTCAGCGATATGGACCTGCGCCTGCTGCAGGTCTTCAAGGCTGTGGTGGAGTGCGGTGGCATGTCGGCCGCCGAGCTGGAGCTGAATATCGGCACCAGCACCGTCAGTCGGCACATGAAGGATCTGGAAACCCGCCTGGGCCTGACGCTATGCCGCCGGGGCCGTGCAGGCTTTGCGCTGACGGCCGAGGGACAGCGGGTGTATGACGAAACACTCCGATTGCTCAGCGCCGTGGACGCGTTTCGCAGCAGCATTGACGACATCCACTCGCGCATGGGCGGACAGCTGGCCCTGGCTGTATTTGACAAGACGGCCAGCAACCCGGCCGCGCGCATCAGCGAAGCCATTGCCGCCTTTGCCCGGCAGGCACCCGATGTGAACCTGCAATTGCACGTGGGCTCCATCAACACCATCGAACGCGGCGTGATGGACGGGAGCTACCACGTAGGCATCATCCCCGCGCACCGCAGCTCCCAGAGCCTCATCTACACCGACCTGTTCACGGAAACCATGCTGCTGTATTGCGGCCAGGGGCACCCCCTGTTTCACCCCGCCCGGCCGCAGCTGGACTGGGACACCGTGCGCAAATACCCTTTTGCGGGTCTCGGCTACCACTCGCCGAACATGGAGTTGAGCCACAGGGCTGAGCTGACGCGGGCTGCGACAGGTTTTGACCAGGAATCCATCGCCACACTCATTCTGTCGGGCGAATTTCTGGGCTTTTTGCCGGACCACTATGCCGAGCCCTTTGAAAGGGCTGGACGCATGCGCGCAGTGCAGCCGGACCGCTTTCACTACGAGTGCCGCTTCGTCAGCCTGATTCGCCGCTCGCCCACACCCTCACGCGCAACCCAGGCGTTTCAGGAATGCCTGGCACGGGCACATGGCAGGCCGTAATTCAATAGTCGCTTGCAGCGGCTAGCGTGGCGCGAGACAATCTCTCAGCCCGCAACAATTTGTAAGCACACCTATGGCAAGCGTTTCATCCATCGGCAATTCTGGTCTGCAAGCCGCCCAGCTGCGACTGGACTCGGCGGCGCACAACGTCGCCAACCTGAACACACCCGGCTTCCGGCGCCAGACGGTGGAACAGACTGAAGCACCGGGCGGGGCGGGCGTGCAGGCTTCAGTGCGGCGGGAGTCTGTGGAAGGCCCCGCCCTGGAAAAAGACGTGGTGGAGCAGATGTCGGCCACCTATGCATTCAAGGCGAACATCCAGGTCATCAAGACTGAAGACCAGATGATGGGCAGCTTGCTGAATACCAAGGCTTAAGACGCAGTATTTCCCCGCAATATCGTGTCTGGGCCGATCCAGCGCGCTATCCATGAAAAAGGCCCCGGGTTCGCACCCGGGGCCTTTTTCATTGTGGTCTTGTAAATCTGTCAGTTCAGTTCGCCATATTGCGTGCTGCTCAGGTCCGAACTGGGGCCATCGGAGCCAGGCATTTCGGTATCGGCAAAGCCCGTGTGGGTAGAGGGCGGCAGCAGTGGCCCTGAGCGCACGGGCACACCCGGGCGGGTGGCAGCCGAGGGTGCCGCCGTGGGGCTGCTGGCGGCATCTGCCAGGGCACGCTTGAAAGCAGCCACCTCATCGGCCTCGATGGGTTCGTAGCGCGCGGGCGGTGCAACGCGGGTCAGCGGTGCGGGCCCTGTGTTGGATGCGGGCAGCAAAGGCGCTGGAGCCGTAGCGCCGGTAGGTGTACGCGCTGCCGTCGGTGCAGAAGGGAAGCGGGCCTGTGGCTCTGCAGGAAACAGCAGAGAAGATGCACTGCTGGGTGCAGGCGCCGGTGCGGCAGTCGCCACAGGTGCGACGGGCTTGCGCACGGGCTGGGGAGCTATCGAGCTCACAGGTGTGTTGGGTGCAATTCCCTTTTGTGGCAAGCCCACCGCCACATGGTCGTTGATGCGCCAGTAAACGGCAGTCACCACAATGTCGTAACGGGTCTTGGCGGTCTGGGCAATCAGGGCCTCGATCTCACTGAGGCGAGTGGTTTCGCCACCGTACTCGCGAGCCAAATCCATCATCACCAGGAATTGCCGTCCACGCTGGTCCAGCGACAGCACCTTGAACTTGTAGCTGGCAGACAGCACCCCAGCGCGCACCATGGCGTCGCGCACCACGGTGTACAGCAACTCGCGCCGCTCCATGCGTTCATTCTTGCGGTTGACCGCGTGCTCAGGAGGATGGGGTTCCAGCAAGGGCTGGCCAGGCTTGCCTGCCCCGAGGGGGACGGTGGCATCGGCATTCATCAGCCCGGAAGGGTCCATCGCATTGCGTGGCTTGGCCTTGGGCGGTGCGGGTTTGCGGCTGAACCAGCTGAACAGAGACATGGCTTGCTTTCTTCGGAAATGCGCCGTAATAAATCCGAATTGAGTGTAACGTGGGGTGCGACGCCGCGAGTCCGTAGTCACCGCATACGCACCCAAACAGTGCGCAGTGTCAGGTGGCAGCAACGCGGCGTTTGCGGTTACCCAGTCGCTTGGCCAGAACGGAGCCAGCAGCCATGGAGAGGGCCAGCGCTACCGCGGGCTGGCGGTTGGCCAGTTCTGTAAAGCGCAACGCATGCAATGCCCAGAGTTTGGACGGTGCGCTGGTCTGCACTGTGGCCGTACGGGGCCGATGTGAGAAGAAGGCACCTTCACCCACCACCGAGCCAGGTCCTACCACGGCGAGGCGCAAACGCTCTTTCTCATCCTGATAGTGCACGCTGAGGCTGCCGCTTTCCACCAAATACAGGGTGCGGTCATTGGTGCCCTGCGTGAATACGGTATGGCTGGCGGGGAACACCATGGGCTGGAGATAAGGACCCACCACTTCCCACTGAGCGGGAGACAAGGGGTTGGTCATGGCATCGTCGGCATTGGCCTGGGCGATGGCCTCGATCAGGCCGCGAAGATCAACACGTGGGGCTGTGGGCGTTATGGCATTCATGGTGGTGCTGAAAGTACCTGCGTTACAGCATGGACACAAGCACTGCTTACGTCCGTTTACAACAAAGAAGAGCTACGTTGGCAGGGGAAAGCCCCCTCCAACGCGCTATTTGCCGATGCAGAAACTGGAGAAGATCACACCCAGAAGATCATCGGATGAAAACTCTCCGGTGATGGCTCCCAGCGCGTTCTGGGCCAGACGCAACTCCTCAGCCAACAAATCCAAGGCGGGAGAAGGTACATGCAACTGCATGGAGGCCTGTTCCAGATGGCTGTGGACTTTCTCCAGCGCCTGCACATGGCGGGCACGGGCGATGTAGACGCCATCGGGAGCAGACTGCCAACCGGCAATTTCCAGAAGTATCCGTCGCAGCACGTCCAGCCCATAGCCCGTACGCGCAGAAATCCGGACCGAACATCGGGGCGCCGTACCTTGCCCACTGGCGTCCGATTCCTCACTCTGCACGTCCGGCAACGCCACTTCAGCATCTGTCTTGTTCCACACGTCAATCACTGGGACCGATGCCGGTATCTTGTGCTGCATGGACGCAGCCACCATCGCATCGGCAGCCTGGTATTCGGGCAGATGCCTGCGGGAGAGATCGTGCAGAAAGAGGACTGCATCGGCTCCTTCGATTTCGTCCCAGGCGCGGGCGATGCCTATGCGCTCCACCTCATCCTCGCTCTCGCGCAAACCGGCCGTATCCACCACATGCAGGGGCACGCCCTCGATCTGTATGGTTTGCTGAACCTTGTCGCGGGTGGTGCCCGCAATGGGAGTGACGATGGCCAGCTCCGCCCCCGCCAGTGCGTTGAGCAGCGAGCTTTTGCCCGCATTGGGTTGACCGGCAATCACCACCTTGATGCCCTCGCGCAGCAAAGCACCTTGCTGCGCACGCTGACGGACTTGGGCCAAGGTGTGGTGCAAATGGTCCAGCTGCCCCTTGGCATCGGCTTTCTCCAGGAAATCGATGTCTTCTTCAGGAAAGTCCAGCGTGGCTTCCACCAGCATGCGCAAATGGATCAGCGCATCACGCAAACCATGGATTTCCTGCGAGAACGCACCGGTCAAAGAGCGGCTCGCACTGCGGGCGGCCGCTTCGGTACTCGCATCGATCAGGTCCGCAATGGCCTCAGCCTGGGCCAGATCTATCTTGTCATTCAGAAATGCACGCTCGGTAAATTCACCAGGCTGCGCAACGCGCAAACCAGGCAAACACACGGATGATGGATCGGCAGGCTGCGGGCTGGCCGCTGCCTGCAGGCACCTTGCCAGCAAAAGTTGCAACACCACCGGGCCGCCATGGGCCTGCAGTTCCAGCACGTCCTCGCCCGTGTAGGAGTGGGGGGCTGGAAAGTACAGCGCCAGCCCTTGGTCGATAGCTTGGCCCGCAGCATCGCGAAACGGCAGATAGGTCGCCTCACG
The DNA here is from genome assembly GCF_037101375.1 of Acidovorax sp. DW039. Classification (NCBI taxonomy): domain Bacteria; kingdom Pseudomonadati; phylum Pseudomonadota; class Betaproteobacteria; order Burkholderiales; family Comamonadaceae; genus Acidovorax; species Acidovorax sp. DW039. The sequence goes on from NZ_AP029019.1 coordinate 4,851,422, forward strand.
GGGTCGCAGATCCCGACCACACAGGGCATGAACCAGCGGGCCCAGCCCCTTGCCCGAGACGCGGACTATCCCCACGGCGCCCCGGCCTGGGGCAGTGGCAATCGCAACGACGGGGTCTGTATGGCGGGCAAGCATGGCAGGACTTTACATGGGGTGAGGGTGAAAACGGGCTCTCAGAGAACCTGTTCAAAAACACCAAAGGCCGCTTGCGCGGCCTTTGGAAGGTTCATCAAACGTCAAAACACGTTTACTTGAACTTCGGCAGATTGAACTGCGGTGGCACACCCATGCGGGTATTGATGATCCACTGCTGAGCGATCGACAGCAGGTTGTTCGTGAGCCAGTACAGCACCAGACCTGCAGGGAAGAAGAAGAACATCACGCTGAAAATCAACGGCATGATCCACATCATCTTGGCTTGCATTGGATCTGGAGGTGCGGGGTTCAGCGCAGTCTGCAGCAGAGAACTCGCAGTCATCAGCAAAGGCAGGATGAAGAAGGGATCGGGCGTGGACAGGTCGCGGATCCAGCCAATCCAGGGAGCGTTGCGCATTTCCACGCTGGACAGCAGCACCCAGTACAGTGCAATGAACACCGGAATCTGGATCATGATGGGGAAGCAGCCGCCCATCGGGTTGACCTTCTCCTCCCGGTAGATGCGCATCATCTCCTGCTGCATCTGCTGCGGCTTGTCCTTCAGGCGCTCACGCAATTCCATGATGCGGGGATTGATGGCCTTCATCTTGGCCATGCTGGCGTAGGCCTTGGCGTTGAGCCAGTAGAAGGCGATCTTGAGCAGCAGCACCAGACCCACAATCGACCAGCCCCAGTTGTTGAGCAGCTTATGCAACTGGTCCAGCAGCCAGTAAAGAGGCTTGGCCAGAATAGCCAGCCAGCCGTAGTCCTTGACCAGTTCCAGACCGGTGGACAGCTTCTCCAGCATGGTTTCCACCTGCGGACCTGCAAACAGGCGCGCATCCAGCACCTTGCTGGCACCGGGCTCCAGATTGCCCAGCGGCGCAATCATGCCAACCGAGTAAAGGTTGTCGCTGACTTTGCGGGTGAAGAGCTGGCGCTCCACGCCATCGGCCAACAGCCAAGCACTGGCAAAGTAGTGCTGCACCATGGCGACGTAGCCGTTGGGAGATTCCTTGGGAATATCCACCTTGCCGTTTTCGATGTCCTTGAACTCGATCTTCTGGTACTTCTTGGCGTCCGTGTACACGGCTGGGCCCGTGAAGGTGGAGTAGAACGAAGACTCTCCTGGTGGCTTGTTGCCGTCACGAACCAGTTGCATGTACAGCTGTGGAGCGACAGCCGCGGTGCCTGCGTTCACCACTTCGTGCTTGACGGCAATGTCATAGGCACCACGCTTGAGTGTCCAGGTCTTGATCAGCTTGACGCCACCCTGCTCGGGCGATTCGAAGCGGATGTTCAACTCGTTCTCACCGTCCTTGAGGGCGCGAGGACCAGGGACCGCAGTCATCACGGTCTTGTGGGTGGGGAAGTTGCCACCGATCAGACCTGTCTGGGCTGCATAAACGCGTTGGGCGCTCTCGTCGAAGAGGACAAAGTTCTTGGCCTTGTCGGTCATGTCCGCATGCTGCAGCAGCTCTGCATGGACCAGCGAACCACCCTCCCCATCAAAGGTCAGGCGATAGACATCGGTGGTGACCTCGATCTTTTCGCGGGCCACTGCGGCGGCAGCGGGTGCAGGTTGGGCTGCGGCAGACGATGCAGGCGCACCGATGGCGGCTGCAGCAGGTGCGCTGGAGCCGGGCACGCTGGCTGCACTGGCCTGTGGCGCAGAAGCTCCTGCCGCGGGGGCAGGGGCGCTCACTGCTGCGGGGCTGGGGAAGAACGTGGCCTTCTTCCCGTTATGCAGTTGCCATTTGTCCCACAGCAAAACCATGGAAAAGCCAAAAATCACCCACAAGATGGTGCGGCGAATGTCGTTCATGAAGACTTCTTTGGTGAGGATGGTTGGGTGTTGGAAGGATGAAGTCGCGAAAACAGCCGCATACCACGCGGGAGTTCTTGCGGGACGGGATCATGGCCCCCGTCACACCAGGGGTGGCAGCGTACCAGCCTGCGCAACGTGAGATAACTGCCTGCAGCAGCACCATGCTGCTCCAAAGCCTGCAGAGAATACGCTGAACAGGTCGGCTCAAACCGGCAAGCCGATCCCAGCCAGGGGCTGAGTATCAACCGATAGCCTTTGACCACACCCATCAGCAAAGTTCGCATCATGGCGCAACCTCAGCCGCGCTTTTGGTGCGCTCTGTTTCGGCGCTGCGCCGGACAGCATACGCAAAGAGCTGCACCAGCTCGGTACGCACGGCTTGCCGGAGCTGATCGGAGGTGGCACTCACAAACTGCTTGCGGTCAAACGCAGTACGCAGGCGCACCACATGGGCCGCTTGGGGCAACCGGTCTTCAAAGGTCGCACCCACTGCATAGATCTGACGCTTGATGGTGTTGCGCGTCACCGCCCGCCGGGCCCAGCGTTTGGGCACCATGGCCCCCAGCCAGACATCAGGCATGACAAACAGGGCCTGCGGTCTTTGCTCTGAAGGCAAAGGACCGGGCCCTGAGGGTGGCTGAGATTCAGCCGACTGGCTTTGCGCACCCAGCACCAAGCGATGCAGCGCAAAATGCGCTGTGCGGGAGACAGTGCCTCCCGCCATGGTGGCCTGGAACTGCGGACGGGTTTTTAACCGCTGCATGGGCGCACCCCGCTTGATGCCTGACGGAACAGACCGGGGAGCAGGCCAGAGAGGATTTGGCCTTAGACGGCCAGGCGCTTGCGGCCCTTGGCGCGACGAGCGTTGATCACAGCGCGGCCACCGCGGGTCTTCATGCGAACGAGGAAGCCGTGGGTGCGGGCGCGACGGGTCTTGGAAGGTTGGTAAGTACGTTTCATGGTGCTATTCCTTGAGGTTCAGTTCCGGACTGCTGCTCTTGAACCCCATTTACCGCTCCAGCAAGCTGCACATGCAGCCGTCAGAGTCGGGTTTTCGGGGCAGAAATAACGGCGCGCCGGGTCAAATCACCCTGAACACATTCAGGGAAACCCAAAATTATCGCAGGCTCCTTGCTTTCTGGCAATGCCCGATGTTTTTGCCCAAAATTCAGGCACCTCGGCAAAAGCGCTTGCGGGCGTCAGAACACCTTGCAGAGCCCCTTGGCAAACCTCAAAAAGAGGGCCGCAAACCCCACTCGAAAGAGCCAGACAAGGCGGTCCGCACAAGCCCTTCCACAAGCCCCTCAAATTGTGGATAACACCTTGACAAGCTACAATCCGCAGCCTTGCATCGTTCCTCCTATCCACAATAAAAATACCTCTTGCA